>NZ_RZTG01000076.1:0-343 GCF_003997175.1 Mesorhizobium sp. Primo-A | reverse complement strand
GCCGCACCGAACTGGCGCGCGCCATTTTCGGCGCCGACCGCATCGCGGCCGGCACCATCACACTCGATGGCAAGCAAATCACCCCGGCGTCACCGGCCGATGCGATTGCGCTCGGCATCGGCCTGGTGCCGGAGGACCGCAAGCACCAGGCGATCTTTGCTGCGCTCGGCATCCTGCCGAATTTCTCCGTCGCATCGCTGGGCAGCTTCAGCAACGGCTTCGGCTTCATGGCAGAGCGGCGCGAGCGCGATGCGCTTGCCGGCTTCAGGAAGATGCTGTCGATCCGCATGGCCTCGGCCGAGCAGGCGATCGAGGGCCTATCAGGCGGCAACCAGCAGAAGGT
>NZ_RZTG01000075.1:0-346 GCF_003997175.1 Mesorhizobium sp. Primo-A | reverse complement strand
ATTGTAGACCTTGATGGCGGTCGGCACGGCGATGATCAATGTCGTGGTGGCGAAGAAGAAGCCGAAATAGGGGTGCATGCCGCTGACATACATGTGGTGAGCCCAGACCACGAAGCTCAGCGCGCCGATGCCGACGATCGCCCAGACCATCATCCGGTAGCCGACGATGTTCTTGCGCGCATGGGTGCTGATCAGGTCGGAGACGATGCCGAAGGCCGGCAGTGCCACGATGTAGACCTCGGGGTGACCGAAGAACCAGAACAGATGCTGGAACAGGATCGGGCTGCCGCCGCCATGCTGCAGTTGTTCGCCCATCTCGACGATCGCCGGCATGAAGAAGGAGGTG
>NZ_RZTG01000074.1:0-403 GCF_003997175.1 Mesorhizobium sp. Primo-A | reverse complement strand
CTGATATCCTGAGCTATTCAGGCCTGATGTTCTGATTCAATCGAAAGAAATTGGTCGGGTCGTATTGCTTCTTGATAGAAGCGAGGCGCGCATAATTGGCGCCGTAGGCATCACGCACGCGCTCGTCACCCTCATCACCGAGATTGTTGGCATAGACGCCACCGGTCGAGAATGGTCTGACCGCATTCCACAGGTCGCGCGCCCAGCGGGTATTTGCCTCGTCATCGGCCAGATCGTCCCAGATCGCGATCGGGAAGCAGTCAAAGGCCGCATCGCGATTGGCGTAGGGCGAGTGCGATGCGGGCACGCGAGCGATCGCGCCGCCGACCTGCTGGAAAACCAACAGGGAGGAGCGATTGGGAGCCCGCGCGTAAGCGTCGAGCAGGGCCTCGATCGCGCCATC
>NZ_RZTG01000073.1:0-406 GCF_003997175.1 Mesorhizobium sp. Primo-A | reverse complement strand
AGGGTGATATTTGGGGGGTTCAGCCGATGACAGGCCCAACAGGCTTGATCTTTGCAATGCGCTCAACACATACTTCCCAGGCAGCTGCCAACGAAGTATTCTACAACGAAGCCGATACTGATTTCTCTGGTGCAGGTACACATGCTAACGCATTGGGTGCAGGATCAGAAACAACTGGTACTGGTATGGCTACTGCTGATGCAGAAGCACTTGGTTCAACTGGCGACGCATTTGCAGAAATGGCTTTCTCAATTGAAAAAGTTGCTGTAACTGCAAAATCCCGCGCTTTGAAAGCGGAATACACCACAGAGCTTGCTCAGGATCTTAAAGCCGTACACGGTTTGGATGCTGAAACAGAACTTGCAAACATCTTGCAGTCTGAAATCATGCTGGAAATTCAACCGCG
>NZ_RZTG01000072.1:0-410 GCF_003997175.1 Mesorhizobium sp. Primo-A | reverse complement strand
AAATGAGACCTATTAAAGAGGTCAATTTTGCTCTTATGGCATAGGTATCAAGTGCTAATGAGCCTTCCACTTTTGAGGAGGAAAGTAGAGACCAAAAGTGGGATGTCAAAATCCAAGCATTGCAGAAAAATAGAACTTGAGACTTGGTGGAATTGCGTACTCGCAAACAAGTGATTGGTTGTAGATGGGTCTACAAGAACAAGTACAAAGATGATGGCTTAGTTGACAAATACAAAGCCAAACTTGTTACGAAGGGATTCAAGTAGCAAGAAGGGATCGACTACCAGGAGACATTTGCTCTAATGGTGAAGATGAATCTTAGCTATAGTTGCTTAGCTCAACTGGTTACTATATCAAATGGATGTGAAGAGTGCCTTCCTGAACAAAGATTTTTTTAAGGAGGTGTACAT
>NZ_RZTG01000071.1:0-412 GCF_003997175.1 Mesorhizobium sp. Primo-A | reverse complement strand
GCGCGCGGATCAGCAGCGCCTGCCCGGCATCGGGGGGGGTGATGCGACGGGTTGTGCGTAACAGAAGTTTCACGCCGAGGCGCTCTTCAAGCGCCGCGATCGCGCGCGACACCGACGGCTGTGACAGGCCAGACTCCCGGGCGGCCTTTGAAAAGCTGCCGGTTTCGATGGTTCTCACAAAAAGCGCGAGCTGCTGTAGCCTATCACTCATGCGTAAGACGTATATATGATATGGTTTCGGTCTCAATACCTCAGCTTTGGCGCATCAACTATCTCTCGTTCACCGCACCTGCACACCCTTCATACCTCGAGCAGCGGCAACAGGAGAAAGATCATGAATGAGCTCAATGGCAAGGTTGCCATCGTTAACGGCGCTTCCAAGGGCATCGGCGCAGCCATCGCCTGGCAATTT
>NZ_RZTG01000070.1:0-412 GCF_003997175.1 Mesorhizobium sp. Primo-A | reverse complement strand
AAAGAGATATTTGGGGAGTTCAGCCGATGACAGGACCAACTGGTCTTATCTTTGCGATGCGCTCTCGCGTAACCAGCCAAGCTGGCGGCGAAGCGTTCTACAACGAAGCCGATACTGCATTCTCTGGTAATGCAACCCCAGTACACAACGCCAAATTGGGTGAAGGTTCTGAAACAACTGGTGTTGGTATGGGTACAACTGAAGCAGAAGCTTTGGGTGACGGTAACGGCACTAACTTCGCAGAAATGGCTTTCTCAATTGAAAAAGTCACTGTTGCGGCAAAGTCACGCGCTTTGAAAGCAGAGTACACAACTGAACTAGCACAAGACTTGAAAGCTGTTCACGGTTTGGACGCTGAAACAGAATTGGCAAACATTTTGCAGTCTGAAATCATGCTGGAAATTCAACCGCG
>NZ_RZTG01000007.1:0-323485 GCF_003997175.1 Mesorhizobium sp. Primo-A | reverse complement strand
CCCCGCCTGTGCTTTACGGCGGCAGCCGGTCAGCGGCTACCTGCTTGATCAGCGCTTGCTGCTTGTCGGCATAGTCGGCGCTTGCGGGAATGCCCTTCTCCCCGATCGCCCAGACAGGCTCGTAGGCAAAGAGGATTTCCGCCTTCGGTTGATCGCCGCTCAGCTCCTGCAGCGCGCCGAGAACTTGTGCCGTCAGCACCGCCTCGGCGCGGCCTGATTCACGCTCGTCCAGCGTCTCGCCGACGCAGATCAGTGGCACGAAACCGTGCCTGACAGCAGCTGCCGTTTTCAGTCCGACAGTCGCATCCGTCTCGCCGAAATGCTCCCGGCGCTCGCTATGGCCGAGTTCGATTACATCCAGCCCGCAGTCTTTCAACATCACTGGCGAAATCTCTCCCGTCCACGCGCCGGCATCGGCCCAATGCATGTTCTGGGCACCTACCTTCACGCGGGTGTTGGCTAGTGCCGCCTTGACCTGGCGCGCGGCGGTGAACGGCGGAATGACGAAAGGCTGTATCGCCTGATCGAAACCAGGCACGAAGGCGGCCAACGCATCGGCGAACAGCAACGCCTCGGCAAGCGTCTTGTTCATCTTCCAGCTCGTGCCGACCCAATATGGGGCCATTGTTTTTCTCCTTCGATACTTTTGCGGCCGAAGCCGGCTTCCGGGCGACGTATTCGCTCAAGTCCGAGGCTTGAGACTGTCCCGGCCACTGTCGACGTAAGGCGCCCAGAAATCCACCGACTCGCGGATCATCTCGATAACCTGATGGTCGACTGGTTCCCTCTCCCTGAAGGAAAGTTCAAGGCAAATTTCATTGTCGGTTCCACCACCCTGCCGAACCGCGTCCAGCAACTTCTGCGGCACTATGCGGCCATCCTTGTTGTAGGCGGCCGTGAACGGCCAATGGCCGCCCTTGTTCATGGAAGACTGCTTGATGTGGATGATCGGAGATTGCAATGGAAACGCTTTCGCCCAGGCGTAGGGATCGGTGTCGGCAGGGTTGGGTGAGGTCACGTCGCCATGGTCGATATCGACCATCATCTTCATCGGTATGGGCAGCTTCGCTGCGTCGATGGCGCCTTGCAGCGTGACGCAGCTTTCGATCGTGTGGCCGAACTCGCGGCCGACCGACATCGGCTCCCAGAACAGGTATGTCAGCCCCGCCGCCCTGGCGTGTTCGGCAACCTCGCGCCAGCATTCGAGCGCGATATCGAGAAGTGCTGCCCGCCGTTGCGGATCGTCAAAGTCCTTGTAGGTGAAGATGGCGAACTGCGTGCCCATGCCTGGCGCGCCGAGTTCGGCGGAAATGTCGGCGAAGGTCTTGAACCAGTCGACATAGTAGCGCCGGACGTCGGCGTCCGGGTGGCCGAAATGGTTGAGCCGGCCATAAGGTCCGGTCATGCCGGAGGTGATCCTGACACCGGTCCGCGAAAGCGCGCTGTTGAACAGGCGCAGGAATTTGGCAATCGTGGCCGCCGGCCAGCCCGGATTGACGAATTCATGCGTCAACTGCACGTCGCGAATGCCGATGCCATAAGCAATCGCGTCGATCAAATCGTCTGGATCGGCGAAGCGATTGACCAGAGGATTGGTGTTGAGGGAAAGCGTGAAGGCCATCAGTCCGCCGTCGCCATGATGTTACCGAACCAATCTTCGAACGCTTTCCGCTCGGCCGCATTGATATGCAGGCCATGCTTTGTGCGGCGTTCCAGTATATCGGCTGATGTGCCAGCCCATTCGGTCTCGACCAGGAACTTTGCCTCCCGTTCATACAGATCGGGACCGAAGCGTCGGCCGAGATCAGCCTCGCTTTGCGCGCCGGCGAGCAATTGCCTGGCGCGGGTGCCGTAGCTTCGAGCGTAGTGCTTCACCAACGACGGGCTGAGCCATGAAAATTCGACATGCAGATCGCTCAGAAACTGCTCGAAGTCCGCATTGGGCAGGTCGCCCCCCGGCAAGGGAATTTTGGCCGTCCAGGCTTTCTTCATCGTCGGAAAGAATGGCTGGATCTTTTCCAGCGCGTGTTCCGACAGCTTGCGGAAGGTGGTGATCTTGCCGCCGAACACCGAAAGCAGCGGTGCGTTGCCGTTGGAGGCGTCGAGTTCGAAAATATAGTCGCGCGTCACCGCGCTTGGATTGTCGGCATTGTCGTCATAGAGCGGACGCACACCGGAGAAGCTGTAGACCACGTCCTGTGGCGTCAGCTGCCGCTTGAAATAGCGATTGACCACCTTGATCAGGTAGTCGACTTCGCTGGCCTCGGCGACCACTTCCTCGGGCCTGCCTTCGTAGGGAATGTCGGTCGTGCCGATCAGCGCCAGATCGTTCTCGTACGGGTTGACGAAGATCACCCGCTTGTCGTTGTTCTGGATGAGATAGGCCTGCCGCCCCTCCCAGAATTTGGGCACGACGATATGGCTGCCTTTTACAAGCCGGACATTGCGCGTCGAATTCTGCCCGGCGACGCGGCTGACAATGTCGTTGACCCAGGGACCTGCTGCGTTGATCAGAGCGCGCGCGCGGACTTTCGTGACGGCGCCCGTGCGACCATCCTGCATGTCGATCGACCACAGTCCGCCTTCACGGCGCGCCGCGACACAGGCGGTGCGCGTGAGCACTCTGGCGCCTCGCTGCCTTGCATCGAGCGCATTGAGCAGCACCAGGCGCGCATCGTCGACCCAGCAGTCGGAATATTCGAAACCGCGCTTGAATTCGTCCTTGATCGGCGCGCCTTCAGGCGAGGTCCTCAGGTTCAGCGTTCTTGTCCCAGGCAGCCGTTTGCGGCCGCCAAGGTGGTCGTAGAGAAACAGCCCGAGCCGGACCAGCCATGCCGGCCTATCCTGCGGGCTGTGCGGTAGAACGAAGCGCATCGGCCAGATGATATGCGGCGCCGCCTCGAGCAGCACCTCGCGTTCGATCAGCGCTTCGCGAACCAGCCTGAATTCATAATATTCGAGGTAGCGCAGGCCGCCATGCACCAGCTTGCCGGAACGCGAACTGGTGCCTTGCGCGAGATCGTCTTTTTCGCACAGGATGACGGACAGGCCACGACCTGCAGCATCACGCGCTATGCCGGCTCCATTGACGCCGCCGCCGATCACGAAGAGATCGACGACATCTGTTGTATTGCTCAAGATCTTGCTCCTGTGCGGTGCGCCATGCCCTTCCACACCGGCCGAAGCGCCTGGCGCGCCGCAACGAAGGAAGGGAAGAGCGCATCGTATGTTTGCGAAAGCGCCTCGTCATAGGCATCGCAGTCGCCGAGAAGCGGCGTCACCCATTCGGCGGCGCAGTCTTCCATGGAGCCGTAGACGCCGAGCCCGACCGCGGCCATCATCGCGGCACCCGCCGCGCCGGCTTCCTGGCGGCTGCTGGTGCGCACCTGCGCCCTTGTCGCCGCCGCGATGATGCGACGTAGAGACGGACTGCGCGCTGCGCCGCCCGACAGGCGGATCTCACTCGGCACGGCGCCCATCGCCTGGTAGCAATCGCGAGCGGCGAAGGCCAACCCCTCGAGCACGCCGCGTGCCAGATCGCCAAAGCCATGCTTGACCGAAAGGCCGATGAAGCCGGCGCGTGCGTCAGGGTCGACGAACGGCCCTCTTTCGCCGGCTAGCGATATGTAAGGCTGGTAGATCAGCGATCCCGGCTCCGATGCTTCCATCCAAGCGTCGAGCGCCTTCAGCAACTCGTCATGAGAAGGTTTGCCGCCAGCCGTGGCGAGCACGTCGCGCGCAAGGCCAAGCACCCAGTCTATGTTGAGCGTCGCCGCCATGTTGGATTGCAATTGTGCAAAGGCGCCCGGAATAGGCATGGCGATCGTGTAGCCGGAGCCATCTGCGTTCAGCACGACATCGTCGGGAGTGGCTGCGAAGCGCGTGTGTATGCCGGTCGAGCCGATGACCGTGCAGCCGACATTGCCCGAGGGATCATAGAGGCCGGCTCCGAGCGCCGTCATGACCATGTCGACGTAGCCCAGCACCACCGGCGTGCCTTCGAGCAGGCCGGTCTCCGCCGCCGCCGATCGCGATAGCGGATGATGGTCGGTGGTGCCTTCGAGCATGGGAGGCAACAGGCGGCGATGCGTCGTCAGATCCAGGATGTCGAGGGCTTCGTCGGAATAGGTGCGCGACCGAAAATCGCCGAAGGTGAAGGTTCCCTCGGAGGGATCGGTGGCGCGTTCGCCCGTCATCTTGAAGTAGAGCCAATCCTTGCAATGCAGTGCGGTGGCCGCCCGCTCCAGCATGTCGGGATGGTTCTTTTTCATGAAGGCAAGCTGGGCGCCTTGCTGGCAGGAATTCAGCCCCGTGCCGGTCAGTTCGAACCGCCTGCGATCCCGGGGATCGGCGCGCATCTCGTCCACCAAACGTCCGGCGCGGGCATCGAGCCACAGCCAGGCGCGCGAGACAGGCATGCCGTCGCTATCGATCAGCCAGGTTCCGTCGCCTTGCCCGGTGATGGCCACCGCCGCGATTCGTTGCGCGAGGTCGGGAATCTTGGCCGCGAGATCGCGAACGGTCCGCGCCATGTCGCGCCAGGTCTGGTCGAGGTCCTGCTCGGCGCCGCCGCCTTCCAGCGTGACGAAGCTATTGGGCACCGACGTCATGGCGAGCTGCCGCCCGGACAGATCGAAAGCGATCGATTTGATCACCGACGTTCCCGCGTCGATGCCGATCAGCAGGTCTTTCATGCCGCAAATTCCGATTGGTTGCGAAGGCAGTTCACGAGGGCAGTCATTTCGTAGAAGAGACAGGGGGTGTCCGCAAGGACACCCCCTGTGCAGGTATTACTCAGACAGCACGAAGGGTGCGGTGTACTTGTCGACATTGTCCTTGGTGATGAGAAGGCAATCGAACAGCTGCTTCTCGGTCGCCGCACCGGTGGCACCCGTCTTGATAAACGAGTCCGCCTGCTGCACGGCCTTGGCCGAGAAGATGGCGACCGGCTGCAGCACGGTGTACTGCAGTTCACCGGACTTGATCGCCGCAACCGCGTCCGGGGAGCCGTCGAAGCCACCGACCTTGATGCCGGCGAGCTTGCCAGCTTCCTTCAGCGCCGCAACCGCGCCGAGAGCCATTTCGTCATTGCCGCTGATCACGGCGATGATGTCGGGATTGGCTTGCAGCATGCTCTGCATCTTGTCGTGGCCCTGGGTACGATCCCAGTTGGCGACCTGCGAAGCAGCCTTTTCGAGATCCGGGTACTGGCTCAGCACAGTCGCGTAACCGTTCGAGCGCGTGGCGGCATTGTTGTCCGACGGGGCGCCGAGCAGTTCGACATATTTGCCCTTTTCACCGACGGCCTGCACCCACTGCTGGGCACCGAGAGCAGCGCCCTGCGCGTTGTTGGAAACGAGCTGCCCCTTGGCGAGGCCTTCCTGGTTGATCTCGGCATTGACAAGGAACACCGGGATGTTGGCTGCAATCGCCTTCTTCACCGCACCGACAGAGCCGTCGGCGTTGGCCGGATCGAGAATGATCGCCACCGACTTGTTGGTGATGGCGGTGTCGATCAAATTGCTTTCGGTATTGGTATCGCCCTTGTGGGCGCCGACATTGGCCGTATAGCCAAGCTTCTCGGCCTCGGCCTTGGCGACGTTGCCCTCGGTCAGCCAGTAGGGATTGGCCGGATCGTTGACGATGATCGAGATCAGGCCCGCGGCTGACGCGGCGGCCGTGAACCCAACGACCATCGCGGCCGCGAGCAGACTTTTCAGCATGGTTTTCATGTACATTCCTCCAATGATTACGCGGTGTTGCTGCCAGTTCACCTGGCAGTCTTCCCTTGGGCAGGATTGGCCGGTTCGGCCTTCCCCCGTTTCTGAGAAGTCGGTTGGCCACCTGTCGCGCTTGGGAGCTTGCTGCGGCGGCGATACTGAACGGCATTGAGGAGCACGGCGAGCACGATGACCGCGCCGGTGAACACTGTCTGCCAGTAGGATGAGATGCCGATGATCACCAGACCGTCGGACAGGAAGCCGATGACGAAGGCCCCGAGCAGGGTTCCGCGGATGTTGCCGCGGCCGCCGGTCAGTGCCGCGCCGCCGATGACGACGGCCGCAATGGCCGTCAGTTCGTAGGTGGTGCCGGCGGTCGGTCCCGCCGATGTAAGCTGCGAGGACAGGATCAGGCCGGCAATGGCGGCGCAGATGCCCGACAGCACATAGACGGAAATCTGCACTGTCTTGACCGGAACGCCGGAGAGTTCGGCCGCGCGTTCATTGCCGCCCGAGGCGTAGAGCCAGCGCCCGAAAGCGGTGCGGTTCAGGACGATGCTGCCAATGAGCGCGATGACCACGAGAACCACGACGCCCGTCGGCACGCCGAACAAGCGGTTGAAGCCAAGCGCATCGAAGCCGGTGTTTCCGAGCTCCGGCTTGCCGCCGAGATTGTTGTAGGTCAGGCCGCTGGTCATCAGCAGCGCCAGGCCGCGCGCCATGTACATGACGCCGAGGGTGGCGACGAAAGCTGGAACCTTGAAGCGCGCGATGAGCACGCCGTTGATCAGCCCGACGACGGCGCCCAGCATGCAGGCCAGCACCGCGACCACCCACACCGGCGGATAGAGAACGACGCCCAGCCAACTCAGCGTCACCCCTTGCATCAGGAAGCCGGCAACGACGCCGGCCAAGCCCAGCGTCGACCCCACCGACAGATCGATGCCGCCATTGAGGATGACAAGCAGCATGCCGATCGCGAGGATTCCGAAGATGGCGACATGCGAGGCCATGGTCAGGAAATTCGCCACCGAGAGGTAGTAGGGCGACAGGATCGAAAAGACGACGATGATGACGATCAGGGCAAAGAAAGCGCGGCCCTCGAGCAGCAGCTTGGCGAGATCGAAGCCTTCGCTCGCGCTTGGACTGGACTGTTTTCTGGCCTGGCTGACATCGGTCATGGTGTGGGCTCCGAAATTCCTGGTGATCAGGCGACCACGGCTTCGCCCGAGGCGGCCATGATCTGCTCTTTGGTGGCATTGGCGCCGAATTCGGCTGAAATCCTGCCGCGGCGCATGACGACGATGCGGTGGGCAATGCTGAGGCATTCGTTGACCTCAGAGGTCGAGAAGACGACGGCAAGGCCCTGCGCAGCGCGTTCGCTCAGCAAGCGGAAGACTTCGGCCTTGGCGCCGACATCGATGCCGCGGCTCGGCTCGTCGAGAAGGATAACCTTGGGATTGGTCGTCAGCATCTTGCCGATGACGACCTTCTGCTGATTGCCGCCCGACAGCGATCCGATCATGGCGTTGCCGCCAGCGGTCTTGACGGTCACCTTGCGGATCGAGTCTTCGACCAGCTCTCGCTCTCTGGAACGAGACAGAAACAGGCCCCTGGCGAACGCTTCGATGCTGGCGAGCGAAAGATTACGACCGACGGTCATCGTCTGCACCAGCCCGTCGCGCTGCCGGTCCTCGGGGACCAGCACAAGCCCTCTGGAGATACGCTGGGCAATGCTCAGCCCCGAGACGTCCTCGCCTTCCAGCAGCGCCCGCCCGCCCGCCATCGGCACTCGTCCGGCGACGGCCTCCAGCAATTCCGTGCGCCCGGCACCCATCAGCCCGTAGATGCAGACGATCTCGCCTGCTCGCACGTCCAGCGACAGGTGATCGACGACGGAATAACCTGAGCCCGAAGTGTCGACGACGCTGACATCCTCGATCGATAGGGCGACTTCGCCGAATTCATGGCCGGTCGGCGGCGAGCCGAGATCGAAATTCTCGCCGACCATGTTGCGCACGATCCATTCGAGATCGATATCCCGGGCTTCGGCCGTCGCGGTAATCGCGCCATCGCGCAGGACAACGGCATAGTCGGTGATCTGCAGCGCCTCTTCGAGGTGATGCGATATGTAGACGATGGAGACGCCGCGGCTGGTCAGATCGCGGATCACCTTGAACAGAACTTCCACCTCGGTTGCGCTGAGCGCGGAGGTCGGCTCGTCCATGATGAGGATGCGCGAATCGACCGACAGTGCCCGGGCGATCTCGACGATCTGCTGTTGGCCGAGGCGCAGATCCTCGACCAGGGTCATCGGATCGATGTCCTCCTCGAGATCAGCCATCAGAGCGCGCGCCTGGCGTTGCTCCTCGGCGAAGTCGAGGCCGGTCCTGGTGCGCAGTTCGCGGCCCATGAAGATGTTGTCGCGAACGCTGAGGTTGGGCGCCAGGCTGAGTTCCTGGTGGATGATCGAGATGCCGCGATCGCGCGCGTCCGAGGACGAAGAAAAGCTGACGAGATTGCCGTCGAGCACGATGTCGCCGGATGTCGGCGTGACCACGCCGGAGAGGATCTTCATCAGCGTCGACTTGCCGGCGCCATTCTCTCCGAACAGCGTGGTGACCTTGCCGCGATGGATGTCGAAATTGACGCCCTTGAGCGCATGGACGCCGCCATACGACATGACGATGTTGCGCGCCGAAAGCACGGCGTCGCCAGTCGCGGGTCCGGTGTCGGCAGTCGGTTTCATTTGACGTCCAGCCTCACGGGGGTGACGAGCCAGCTCTTCGGGTTGACCAGCTTGAATGCGCCGACCACCGATATGGTCTTGCCGGTCAAGGTGCTCGTATCGACCTTGGCCAGGACTTCCTTCTTCATCTCATTGTTCAGCGCCGAACCGGCGTCCTGGTACTCAATCTGGTTGGTGAACTGGCCGAATGTGATCTTGCCCGTGGCGTCACGCAGTTCCGTCCCGTTGATTGCCGGTCCCGTCTGCACGCGGATCATCAACGTATCTGGCACGCCGTCGACGGCGACCTTGTAGATGCCAGATTTTCCTTCGCCGACGACGCCGGTGAACTTGACTGAAATGACCGGTCCGACGCCCGCAGGCACACCGTATTCCTTTTCCGCCGTTGCCCTGTCCTTGGCAATCGCCGTCGCCACCGTCACCGCGTCGGCGGCGCGTGCCTCGACATCGGCCTGCACCTTGGGAAATTCCGACTTGCCGTAGTCAGCGGCGGAAAACACGGCGCTGCGAACGTCGCCTGCCGACCCTATCCTGACCACGTTGGTATCGAGCGCCATGGCGCCGAGCAGGACGACAACCGCGGCGCTGGCAAGTGCCCGACGCAGGGCGGGCGAGGCAGGCCTGGTCGATGCAGTGGCGGCTTTCGCGCTCATGACGCAACCGCCAGCAAGGCTGATCCGCGCTTGTCACGCATTTGGCGATCCTCCGTTCATATGGCGCTTCGCGCCATTGGGTTTGTTCTGTTCGACAAGGGCACGAGCGGTGGATTCGTCGGTGATCAGGCCGCTCAGATAGCGGCTTTCGAGCACCGCTTTGATAGCGCGTATTTTCACTTTGCCGCCGGCGACGGCGACGATCCGGCGGCCCTTCAACTGGTCCCGCGGGAGTGCCAGGATTCTTTCCGACAGCGCCGTTTCCACTGGGCGTCCCTGGTCGTCGAAGAAGTGGGCGAGCAGCTCGCCGACGCCGCCATCGCGTTTGACCTCATCGATTTCGGAATGTTCGATCATGCCGGTGGCGACCAGCGAAGCTTCCCGCTCGGCGGTCCCTATGCCGACGAACATCAGGTCGGACCGGCTTGCGAGGTCGAAGACATCGCTGATGCCGCGCTGCCCAAGCAGCACCTCACGGTCCTCCGCGGTGTTGGCGACAAAAGGCACCGGCATCACATAGGCCTGCGCGCCGGTCCGCTCGGCCAGCCGATGCATGACGTCGTGCGGGTTGGCCGCGAACTTGCGCGTCACACCGCCAAGCAGCGAGACGAAACGGATATGGGCGGCGGCGGTGCGCGTCAGATACTCGACGCTTGCGGCAAGGGTACGGCCGTGGCCGACGCCGATCAGCATGTCCTCGCCGCGATCGATCTCCCGCTTCAGAAACTGAGCGCCGGCGATGCCAAGCGCCTTCAGCGGCAGCTCGTCCTGATCGAGATCCGGAACGACCTCGCAGTAATCGAGCCCGTAAGCATTGATCAGCTGCTGCTCGAGGTCGATGCATTCGCCGACGTCGCCGTCGATGATCACCCTGACCAGGCCATCCTGGGTGGCCCGCGTGATGAGCCGATGCGCCTTGAGGCTGGTCAGGCCGAGCCGCTTGGCCACCTGGGCCTGCGTCAGACCCCCGGCATAGTGAAGCCAGGCCGCGCGGGTGGCGAGGCTGGACTCATGATCGCGGTTAGCGGTTCCGCCGGATTTCAAGCCATCTCCTCCCTGAGATGATATTATTATCTTTGTGTGCAAAAATTTTCACATCCCTGCATCGCTGTCAATCCCCCGCCGGGTTGGGCGCATGCACATGCGGGCAATTCACAGGTCTCGCCCTTCCCGAAACGCCGGTCTGCCGGCATTCGGCGGGCAACATCGACCTATTAGGAGGTGAGCATGTTACTCGATCATACAGTTGTGTTAATTTAACGTCAATCTATGTTACCTCACGCCTAAGCCAGCAGAATTGCATGGCCATCGGCTATCCAGATTTTCTTCTAACTAGCTGTTTTTCAGGGATAATATCTAATATCGGCAAAATCCCAATCCGCCTGTGAGTTGGGCGATTTGCGGATGCGGCGCATCCATGGGCAAACCAACCGGATTGCCTTGTGAAGAGCATCGGTGACGGACTGATCAACCCAGCCGCATCAGGTTCCGGTCCTCGAGTTCCACAATTGCGGCCTCGACTTCCCTTGCAAGGCGCCCGGCGCTCCAGCCCAGCGCCTGTCCGGCAATCGCCGCAATCGCCTGCAGGTCGCGGCCTGTCAGGGAGCCTGATATCGCCAAGGTGCTGCGGCGCATGACGATGTCGGCCAGATGTTCGACGAACTCGTTGCGGACGATGTAGTCGATTTCCGATTTGCTGTAGCTTTCTGAATCCGGCAGCCGACCCTCATCGCCCGACCCATGCGTGGCGATCTGCGTGGCTCTGGTGCCGTATCGCGACAGCAGCGCATCGAGACGCCGTTCCTCAGCGCCCGTCTTCGAGCGAGCCAGAGCCAGCCAACTTGCTCGCGCTGCGGCATTGGTCGGGAAATCCCTGCCGCCGCCGATCGGCATGGCTTGCGTCGTCACCTTGCGGCTGTGCTGCAGGCGGCCGAGCACGGTGTCGGCGACTTCCTCGGCAAAGCCGCGAAAGGTCGTCCACTTGCCGCCGACCAGCGAGATGACCGCGAAAGGTCTGTTCCGATCCGGCTCGGCGACCGGCGCGGAGTGGTCACGGCTGATCAGCCCGGGCAGCGATGCATCGGAGGCCGGCAGCGGCCTGATGCCGCTATAGGCGTAGACGATCTGGTCGCGCTCGAACGCCATTCCCGGCAGCAGAGTCCGCACGCTGTCGAGCAGGTACTCGACTTCGTCGGGCTCGCAGCGCACCGCGTCGGGATTGTCGGCCTTGATGTCGGTGGAGCCGACCAGCGCCAGGCCGAGATAATCGTAGATGAGGCAGATGCGGCCGTCATCGGCTTCGAAATAGAGCATGCGCCCGGCCAGGCTTTTGACCAGTTCGTCATGCTTGAGCAGGACGTGCGAGCCCTTGGTGCCGCCGATCATCTTCGACGGCGCGCCAAGCAATTCGTTGACATCGTCGATCCACGGACCGGCGGCGTTGACCACCAGCTTCGGCCGCACCGAAAAGGCCGCGCCGTTTTCCGGCTGGAAGGTCAGTACCCCATCGGCGGACTTGACCAGCGCCGTATAGTTCGCGCTGGCCGAGGCCGCGTTTGCCTGCCGCCCATCGAGGATCAGTTCAAGCACGAGCCTTTCGGGGTGGCTTATCTTGGCGTCGTAGTAGGTGCCGGTGGCGACGATCGAAGGATTGAGCGCCGGCATCCCGCTGAGCGCCTGGCGCCGCCCGACCATGCGGTGGCGCGGCATGACCTGGTTTCGCGAGCCGTAGAAATCATAGATCATCAGGCCGATCTTGATCAGGATGGCGCCGCGGCTGCGCGGTGCGCTGGTCGAGCCGAACAGCGTCCGCAAGGCCGCCAACATGCCCTTGCTCCAGGAAAAGATCGGGATGACGGTCGGCAGCGGGCTGACATAGTGCGGCGCGTTCTTCAAAAGCAGATTGCGTTCAAGTGTCGACTGTGCGACCAGCCCGAACTCGCCGGTTTCGAGATATTTCAGGCCACCGTGAATGAGCCGCGACGGCGCGGCACTGGTGCCCGAGCCGAAATCCGCCTTGTCGACGATCAGACAGCTGACGCCTTGCGCGCACAGGTCGCGAAACAGCCCTGCCCCGTTAATGCCGGCGCCAAGAATGACGACGTCGACCTCGCCGGTTCCGGCCATGGCGGCCAAACGCCCGGCGGGATTTTCCGTAAATGTTGCTTCGCTTGAGCTCATGACGCTCTCGTCTTGACGATGCGCAGCTTCACGCCGGCCCGTTCGAGAGCTTGCGCCCGCGCATCGCCCAGGCCTTCGGTCGCCAGCACGACATCGAAGCTGGTCAGATCGTCGAAGACATGCAGCGCGATCCTGTCGAACTTGGCATGGTCGATCAGAAGGATACGCTTGGCCGATGCGGCCATCATCGCCTGCTTGACCCGCACGACATTGGGATCCTGGATGAAGGCCGTGGTTCCGGTGATGGCCGAAGCCGAACAGATCAGCACATTGGCGCGCAGCTGCGCCACGGCGTTCTCGCAGACGATACCGATATAGGCGTTGTAGGTGCCGTGGTACTGGCCGCCGAGACAGATGAAGTCGAGTTCGTCGACATTGATCAGCAGTGATGCCGTCGCTACGGAGTTGGTGATGACGGTCAGCGGCTTGACGTCGAGCAGCAGTGCCGCGACGGCGTTTGCCGTCGAGGAATCGTCCAGCATCACCACCTGGCCGGCTTCGACATAATCGAGTGCTGCCCGCGCCAGCGCATCCTTCTCGGCCCGGTTGACCGTCACACGGTAGCGGAAGGCGCTTTCGTAGAGGCCGGAAGGCTGAACCGTCACCGCACCGTGCAGCTTGCGCAGCACGCCCTGCTGCGCCAGCCGGTCGATATGCCGGTGGACGGTCATGCGCGACACGCCGAAATGCTCGACCAGATCGTCGATGCGCACCTGGCCGAGCTTGATCACATAGTCGGCGATCTCTTCGCGTCGTTCGTCGGCCTTGATCATGCGGTTCCCCCAGTGTCTGGCCGGCCCAGCTTCTCGATGTCGGGCCAATGCGGTTCGAGCGCACCGGCTATGCGGCCATAGAGGGAAAAGCGCTCGTTGAACACAGCACTCGAGGCTTGGTCAGGCTCGTATTGGCGCGCCGTCATCCCGACCTGCCTGGCGCCCTGTTGCGGCGTCGCGAAGATGCCAACCGCCGCCCCCGCGCAAAGGGCAGCGCCAAAGGCCGCGGCCTCGTCGGTCGAGGTGACGATGACCGGGGCGTTCAGCACGTCGGCAAACATCTGAACGAAGGCCGGATTGCGCGAACCGCCGCCGGTCAGGCGGATCTCGCTGATGGCAAAGCCGTCGCGCAAGGCTTCGACATGGGTGCGGTGATTGAAGGCAATGCCCTCCAGAACCGCCTTCAGCATATCGCCGCGATTGTGCCAGCCGTGCAGGCCGACAAAGCCGCCGCTGGCAACATCGCCATAAGGAGAGCCGAACAGATAGGGATGAAACAGGATGGTCGAGGGCTTCTTCAGCGCCGCGTCGATCTCTGCTGCCAGAAGCTCGTGGATCGAGTCGCCATCGATCGATGCCTTTTCCTGCTCCGAGCGGCAGAACGTGTCGAGAAACCAGTCGTAGTTCGCGGTCGAGGCCGGCGAGATCGCCATGTTGTTCCAGCGGCCTGCGTCGATGGCGTTGCGACAGAGCCAACGCGGGTCGACGCGTGGTTGCGAAGAGACGACTTCGTTGATGGAATAGGTTCCGGCGACGATGGCGAGCACGCCCTCCTCATGGCCGCCCATGCCAAGTGCGGAGGCAGTCACGTCATGCAGTCCGCACGCGACCGGTGTTCCCTTGGCAAGGCCGGTCATTTCGGCTGCCTCGGCGGTGACATGGCCGACGATCGCGGCGGAGTGCGCCATCGGCGGCAGCGCGTCGAAAACATCGTCCAATCCGAAGATTCGCAACGCTTCCGGCGCGAAGGCTTGCGTGCGGAAATCCGTGAATGAGGTGCTGGCCTCGGTACGGTCGGTGCCGATCTTGCCGGTCAGGCAAAAGCGCAGCCAGTCCTTGCAGGCCAGTATATGCCCGATACGCCCATAGCGGGCCGGTTCGTGCTCCCTGATCCAGGCGAGCAGCGCCGACGGCGCCGAGACGTGGGGCGCCTGGCCTGTTCGCGCTAGCGCCTCTTCGAAGACCCGGTCCGCCGACCATCGCTCGACAATCTTGCCGGCGCGGCTATCGAGCGACAGGATTCCAGGCCCCAGCGGCCGACGATCCTTGTCGAGCAAATAGAGACCGTCGCCATGCGCGGTTGCCGCCACCGCCCTGATGTCGTCCGCCGGGCGGCCACATAGCGCGATCGCCTCCTTGATTGCGTCGGCGGTCGCTTGCCAGAGGCCGGCCATGTCGCGCTCCACCCAGCGCGCATGGGGCATCGATTGCGGAACCCGCCGACGCGCCACCGACAACTGCGTGCCATCGGCATCGAAGATCACCGCCTTGGTGACCGTGAGACCGTTATCGATTCCGAGCAAACTGGGCATGGGCGCCGCCGTTTTCAGCAACTGGTGAAGGGCGCTGCAAGGCAATCCTGCAGGTTGGGATAAGGATGACGGACATGACGACAATCAACGAGCAACGGTGATACCAAAGCGCCGCATCCGATGCGGTAAACAGACCATAGTAGCCTGTTAAATTAACGTCAACATGTGATATATTTTGTAGAAATGTCTAACGTAAGCTGAGACATGCATCCGATGCGGGACGAAGCTCCGACCAGTGCCCAACTGGCTGGATGGCCCTCAACCCTGCACGGCGGGCCAGGGGGACGGTGCGACTGACGCTCGAACGCGTTTGACTGGCTTAGCGAATTCCGTGCGCAGCGGCCGGACAGCCGGCACCGTTCAAAGAAAACGCGACGACTCAAGAAGTTCAGCCACGCCGTCCAGTTCCTTGTGCAGGCGATGCCAGCGACGGTCGAGGTAGACCAGCGAATGCGCCTCAGGGGGGATCTCGTCCGGCTGCACCTCGCCGTCAAGGAGTTCGGCCGCCACCAGTGTCGCGCCCTCGATCGGCAGGACGCCGAGCCGGCGGGCGCGGAACCAGGTCGAGACGCCGGTATAGCGCGGTTCGCCCGTGGGCAGCCGAGCCCAGGCGCCTCCCGGCGGGAAGCGTTCCGCGCCGCTCGACGCGCAGAGCTGCGCCAGGTCGATATCGGTGTAGCGCAGCAGGTGGATCACCATGGTCTGCGCCCGCAGCAAGGGTTCGGACGAGGTCGATTTCATCGACAGCGAGAAGGCGACGACCGGTGGCGCAGCACTTACAGAGATCAGCGAGGACACGGTCATCGCCACCGGTCTGTCGCCGGGATCGGCCGTGATCACGGCAACACCGGCCGGATGGTGGCGAAAGGCTTCGCGGAAGGCGTTGGTCATCGGATGCGGGAAGCTCATCGACGTCTCTCTTCTGCAGCATGAAATGGGGCCGGATGGGTCCGCCGTCCGGCCCTTGCGACTACTTCTTCTCGATCAGATCGTAGAACTGCCAGGTGCGATCGCTCCACACCCCGCCGATGTCGCGGCCGGCCGAGGTGACGATCGATGGCGCGATCGTGAAATGGTTGGCCGCCACCATCATCTCGCGGAAGGTGCGCTGGATCACACCGGCGCGCAGCGACGCACCGCCGCCCGCGCGGTAGGCGAAGTTGCAGATGTCGACGCCAACCTCGTGAATCTCGGATTTGGCCAGATGGACAAGGCTGATCTGACGCGTCGACATGCTGTTGCCGGCTTCGACCGTCATCTCGATGTCGCGCCAGACTTCGAAGATGAAGGCGCGGGCAGCGCGATAGCGGGCTTCGGCGCGGCCATAGTCGTGCCAGAATTTCTCGCTCTCGCCGATCAACCCGGCGCGGCCTGACTTGCTGCGGGCGAACTTGGCGATCTCGTCCAGCATCCGCCGCCCGGTGCCGAGTGCCCAGCCGGTATGACCGATGGCGGCGAGGCCGACGACACCGAGACTGAAGAACTCCTTCTGGCGCAGCGGCGGTGCGGTCAGGATCGGGAAGACGAGATCGTCGGCGATGAAGACGTCCTCGGCCGCATAGTCGATGCTGCCGGTGCCTCCGAGGCCCAGAACGTCCCAATTGCCGAGCTGCTTGTGCTGGGAGATCGGCGCATGGGCGCACATGATGATCACATTGCCCCTATCGTCCTTGGCGGGCTTGCCGGTGCCGTCGTCGACGAAGGCGGCACTGTGGCTATAGGTGGCGTGGCTGAAGCCGCTGCCATAGCTCCACTTGCCGTTCAGCCGGTAGCCACCGTCGACCTTCTTCAGCATGCCGAGCGGCGCCCCCTGTCCCGAGAAACGGTTGTCGGAGCCCGGCGCGAACAGCCGCTCGACCGCGCTGTCCGGCAGAAAGGCAGCCGACATCGCGCCGATGCAGCAATGCACCATGGAAACCCAGCCGGCCGCCCCGGAATGCCAGGTGATCGCCGCCAGCAGTTCGAGACCCTCGGTGGGTCGCAACTGCGCACCGCCGAGGCTCTCCGCGGCAAAGATATGCGACATGCGCAGCGGCTTCAGCAGCTCGAACGTGGCCGCAGTCAGTTCGCCATTCTCCTCATCGGCGGTGGCGTTGGCTTCCAGGGCCGGTCCGATCTCCGCGATCTTCCTGAGCAAGTCGCGATAGTCGGTGGTCGTCCCCCACGAGCTGTGCTTGATGGGTTTGTTCATCGTGTTCTCCTCCTCCTTTTCAAATGCGATCAGCCGGCGAAGAAATCGCCGATCTTCCTGAGCGTTTCGGGTTTCTCCTGCATGACGAAATGGCCGGCGTCCTCGACGAGGATCAGGCGTGCGTCGGGCAGCGCCTCGACGAAGAGCGGAGCCTGTCCCGCCGGCAGCATACGGTCCCTGGTGCCCCAGACGACCAGTGTCGGATTGGCGATGCGCGCCAGAAAGCGCCGCAGGTTCGGATGACCCATGCCGAACGGCGCCAGCAGCCGGCCGAGCGTCTCGCCTTCGCGGGCGCGATCGGCGCCGAAGGCCTCGGCAAAGGCGGCGTCGGAACCATCCGGGAAGTAGCGCAGCGCCACCGAGACGTCTTGCGCCAGATAGGCCGGCAACTCCTGCGGCGCGACCGCGCCGAGATCAGTGGCCGGATATGCGGGGTCGTTGAGCCCTGCCGGCGCGATCAGCACCACCTTGTCGAAACGCTCGCGCGCAAGGCCAGCGAGTTCGGTCGCCATCCAGCCGCCCATGGAAAAGCCGATGAGATGAGGCTTCTCCGGCAGACGGAGAACATCGAGCAGATTCAGATAGTGTAAAACCATGTCGGACATCGTAGCGACATGCGGCGCCGGGCCAGAAAAGCCGAAGCCCGGATGGCTCGGGCAGAGCACGCGGAAACGGTCCGCGAGGCCCTCGGCAAAGTCGAAGCCTTCAAGCGTCGAGGCGCCGTGCAGGAACAGCACGGGCTTGCCTCTACCGATGGCCATCACCACCGTTTTCGTGCCATCGATATCGTATTCGAGCGTTTCGAATTGAACGGCCATTTTTCACTCTCCTCAAACAAGGTCCGGCTGGATCAGCACTTTGCATTGCGTGGTGCGGCGGCGAAGGCTCTCGAATATCTGCGGAACCGGCGAGAGGTCGATCCGGTCGGTGACCAGAGTTTGCGGTGCGAAAGGTCCGCCTCGAAGCGCATCGAGGGCGACGCCGAATTCGTTGCGCTGATGGAAGAAGACCGAAAACAGCAGGTTCACTTCCTTCGTCAGCGCAACGAACGGGTCCCACTGGTCTCCACCAATGCAGAGGCCGACCCCGACCACCGTGCCCTGCAGCCGGACCGCCTCGACCGCCGCGCCGATGAGGCCACGCTTGCCAACGCATTCGAAGACGATGTCGGGCGCTCCGCCGCAGAGATCGGTGAGGTTCTCGCTCAGCTTTTCGCCGGAAAGCGCGAAGCCGGTCGCGCCGAGAGCAAGCGCACGCTCGCGCTGATGGCCGTGGATGTCGGCCACCACGACACGCGATGCCCCCATGCGCCGCGCCCAGAAGGCGACGAGCAGTCCGATCGGCCCGGCACCCAGTATGGCGACCCGATCCCCCGGCTTCATGCCCGAACGGACGATGCAATGCAGGGCGACCGACAGTGGCTCGGCCAACGCACCATCCTCGAGTGCTACATCGTCGGACAGGATGTGACATTGGCGTGCGGCCACGGTCGCGTATTGCGCATAGCCGCCGCCGATCAGCTCCATCTCGTGACAGCGCGCCGGATCGCCGCGCTCGCAGGCCTCGCAGTGTCCGCAACCGCGCATCGGCACGACAGCGACCCGGTCACCGATCCGAAGGCCCTTTGCCTCCGATCCGACCGCGACGATGTCACCGGAGAATTCATGGCCGAGCACAAAGCCTGCCTCGATGCCGAAAGGCACCGGATCCTCGGTGATGTGCAGATCGCTGCCGCAGATGCCGCAAGCGGCGACACGCAAGACGACCTCGTCCGGGGCTGGCGTCGGGTCCGGCACCGTGCCGATCCGCAGTGGGACGCCGACCTTATCGAAGATGGCGGCTTTCATGAAATCCTCCTCGTCAGCGGTTCGGGGTCGACGAGCTTGCGTCGGATCGGGAACCATGGTGCATCCCACCGCTTCGAGATCAGGCCCCAGATGCCCGTCCGGGCGTAGAGCGCCACCAGAAGCGTCATCAGGCCGAGGACGACGAAATAGGTTGCGCCATATTCGCCGAACCAGCGGTCCGCGATGAAGAAGATCAGCGATCCGATCAGAACGCCCTCGATGGACCCGATCCCGCCGACCATGACGATGAAGATCGCGACGTTCGCCCACATCGGATCAAAGGCCGAACCCGGGGTGATGCGCAGCTGCGCCATGAAATAGATCGCGCCCGCGAGGCCGCAGCCGACCGCTGACGCGACATAGATCAGGAAGCGTAGCTTCACGACATTCACGCCCTGGCTGGCAGCCGCAACCGGATTGTCGCGTATGGCGATCAGCGCAAGGCCGAAGCGCGAGCGAAGCAGCCAATAGCTGCCGCCCAGCGTGACGAGCAGCATCCCCGCGCAGAGCAGCGACATAGCGACATTCCGCTCGAAGGCCGAATAGTCCTTCATCACGCGAAGCGACATGCCCGCGCCGGAATTGACGAGCGGCAGGTTCGAGGCGGTCAGCCGGAAGACCTCGGCCACCACCCATGTGCCGATCGAAAAATAGGGGCCATCCAGGCGATGCAGCAGCAGGTAGATCGGCACGGCCAGCGCGGCCGGCACCAGGAGCGACAGGAAGACCGCCACAAACGGATTGATGCCGTAGGTCTGCGCCAGCACGAAAAGCGCATAGCCGGCGGCGCCCATGAAGGCGTGCTGGCCTACGGAGACGAGGCCGGCATAGCCGGCGAGCAGGTTCCACATCTGCGCGACGGCGATATAGCAGCACAGCACCAGAACCGACCGGATCGTGCCGGTCGAAGCCCACCACGGCATGACAGCGACAGCGATCATGGCCAGCACCGCCAGCGTCATCGCGATGCGACCGGACCGGGTCTGGCGCTGGACCACGACCTCGGGCACCTCGGTTGTTGCCACATAGGGAATCGCACTCATGACAATGCCTTTCCGAACAGGCCCTGTGGGCGGGTCGCCAGCACGACCAGGAAGACGATATGTCCGGCAAGCACGCCGAAGCCCGGATCGATGCGGAAGCCGATGGCCTGCGAGATGCCGAGCACCATCGAGCCGACGAAGGCGCCCCATACCGTCCCCATGCCGCCGATGATCACCGCTTCGAACGCGTAGATCAGCTGGGCAGGTCCGTCGGCCGGAGCAACAGTCGACCGCAGCGCCTGGAAGACGGCTGCAAAACCGAGAATGCCGACCGCCGCCGCTGTCGCCATCGCATAGACGGCGCGCGGGTTGATGCCGGTCATCGCCGCCGCCTCGACATCGGCCGACGCGGCGCGGAGCGCGCGACCGAAGCGCGTGCGCTTCAGCGTCAGGTCGAGGCCTCCTGTCAGGCCCGTGGCAACGGCCAGCACGATCAGCGGCAGGAGACCGACATAGATGCCGCCGATCTCGATGGACTGGCTCTCGATCCCATGGCCGGGCAGCGATCGGCTGTTCGCGGACCATATCTGGAGCATCAGGTTCTGCAGCGCGATCGACAGTCCGAAGGTCGCGATCAGCGAGGGCAGCGGATCGCTGCCCACCACGCGGTTCAGCACGGCCTTCTGCAGCACCCAGCCCATCAGCACCGCGAGCGGCACCAGCACGATCAGCACCGGCAGCGGTCCCAGACCCCAAGCCGTGGCGATCGAGATGCCGATCAGCGACAAAAGGATCACCAGATCGCCATGGCTGATGTTGACGATCCGCATGACGCCGAACATCAGCGCCATGCCGAGTGCATACTGGGCATACATGCCGCCCAGCAGGACCCCCTGCACCAAGGCGTCAAACCACTCCATGGCCCGCTCCAAAATAGGCTTTGCCGATCTGCTCGCGCGTGATTTCGGCGGACCTGCCGGTCAGGGTCACGCGGCCCTCCAGCATGCAGTAGAGGCGGTCCGTGGCGGTCCGGGCGAGGCCGACATCCTGCTCGACCACGATCATCGCCGTGCCGGTGGCGCGGATTTCGGGCAAGGCGGCATAGATTTCGCGGATCACCTTGGGCGCGAGACCAAGGCTGATCTCATCGCAGAGCAGCACGCGCGGCTGGCAGAGCAGCGCGCGGCCGATCGCCACCATCTGCTGCTGCCCGCCCGAGAGGCTTTGCACCTGGGTGCGAGCCTTCTCCTTGAGGATCGGGAACAGCTGGTGCAGACGCGGCAGCGTCCATCCGCCCTTGGCGCCCATGCGCGCGGCCTGGTCGATGGCGACGCGCAGATTGTCCTCGACCGACATGCCGGTGAAGAGGCGGCGGCCCTCCGGCACGATGGCGACGCCCTTCTGCACCATGCGGTCGGTGGCGGTGCCGCCGACCGGCTCACCGTGCAGCAGCACCATCTCGCGCCCGACCGGAAGCAGGCCCATGATCGAACGCAGGAGGGTGGATTTTCCGGCCCCGTTGGCGCCGATCAAGGCCACGGCCTCACCCTGGTGCAGCTCGATGTCGACGCCGTAGAGCGCCTGGAAGTCGCCATAGCGGGCCAACAGCCCGTGGGTGGAAAGAACGGCCGTCATCCCTCGATCCCCATGTAGACGCGCTGGACCTCAGGCAGCGCGATCACGTCGGCGGGCACGCCTTCCGCGATCTTCTCGCCGAAATTCAGAACCAAGAGCCGGTCGGCTACCGCCAGCAATGCGTGCAGCACATGCTCGATCCACACGATGGTGATGCCGCGGTCGCGGATGCGGCGCACCAGCGCCACCAGCGCCTTCGATTCATCGTCGGTCAGCCCGCCCGCGATCTCGTCCAGCAGCAGCAGCTTCGGATCCGACGCCAGCGCGCGCGCCAGCTCCAGCCGCTTGCGGTCGAGCAGAGTGAGAGCGCCGGCCGAGACATTGGCCTTGTCGGAGAGTTCGCACTCGCGCAGGACCTGGGCGCAGAAAGCATAGCTCTGCTTCTCGGACCGGCCGCCGCCGAAAGCGGCGGCGACCAGCAGGTTTTCGAAGGTGGTCATGCCGGAATAGGGACGCGGGATCTGATAGGTCCGCCCGATCCCCATCTGGCAGCGCCGGAAGGGCGGCTCGCCGCGGAGTGCGGTGTCGCCGAGCTGGATCTCGCCGCCGGACGTCTTCAAGTCGCCGCTGATCATGTTGAACAGCGTCGTTTTGCCCGCCCCATTCGGGCCGAGGATGCCCAGCACCTCGCCCCGATGCACGTCGAAAGTCACGTCATGCAGGACGCGGACAGCGCCGAAGGACTTCGACACCCCGTGCGCTTTCAGCAGGATTTCCCTACCCATGACTCTGCCCGCGTCCCCGCTCATGTCACCAGGCGATCGGCTGAATAGCCTGTTGCGGCGCGAAGAGCTGATTGACCGTGTTGTCGACGATCTTCAGGTCATAAGGCCATTTCTCGCCCTTCACCCACTGGCCGCCGAAGATCGGCGTCTTGCAGATGTTCTTGTGGGGCGAGCCGTCGAACTTGATATGACCGACCAGCGTCTGCAGATCGGTAGCGACCAGGGCGTCTCGGTTGGCTGTGCGATCGAGCGGATTGGAAGAGCGCTTCAGGATGTCGAGCGCGACCTCGAGCAAGGCATGCGAATAGCCCAGCGGCTGCGTCCACTGCCGCTTCGAATCGACTTCCCATTGGCTGGCGATGTCGCTGCTGACCTGCCCGGTCAGCGACGACTTGAACGGGAACGCCGGTGTCCACCAGACCTCCGAGGACATGCCGTTGCCTAGAGGACCCATGGCCTCGACACCCCCCGGGAACAGGAGTGCCGCCGCCACCGTGACCGCCTTCGGCTTGAAGCCCTGCTGGTTGCACTGGGTGACGAAGGTCTTCAGATCGTCCGGATAGGTAATGCCGCCGATGATCTCGCAGCCCTGCTTCTTGAACTCGGCGATCTGTGCGGAAAAATCATTGGTGCGGGGCTGGAAATAGCCGGGCACCACGACCTCGTAGCCGGCCTTGCGGGTCGGCGCTGGCAAGCCATATTCGTCGTTGCCCCAGGTCTCGCCGTCGATGTTCTGCGGAAACAGCATGCCGACCTTCTTGTTGGTCTCCAGATGGCTCCAGAGTCCGACGAAGGTGTTCAGCGCCTCGTCGAGGCCCCAGAAGAAATGATAGGTCCAGCCGAAGGTCTGCTTGCCGCCGCCGCGCGGCATGATCACCGCTTGCCAGGGAGCACCGGAGGAAATGCAGGGGGTCTCATAAAGCTCGGCCTGCTCGGCCGCGGGCAGGATCGTGTCGGTGGTCGAGGCCGGTACGAGCAGATGCACCTCGTCGTTCAGGATGAGGTTGCCGGCGATTTCCGATGCCTTGTTCGGATTGGACTGGCTGTCGCGATCGAGGATCTCGATCTCGTAAGTATTGCCGTCGGCACATTGCAGCTGGCCGCCGAGCAGGGCGCGGATTTTCTGCAAGGTGTAGCCATCCGTTTCACCAAACAGGGCGAGCGGCCCGGTCGTGGGGCTGAGATAGCCGAGCTTGATCTTCCCCGCCGTCGCGGCGCGCAGATAGGTCGGCATGCCCAGCGTGCTGGCGGCAACGCCGGCTCCAATCCCCTTCAGGACGCTTCGGCGGCTGGGCCGCAAGCCCGATTTCACCAGTTTGTTGTAGTAGGTCATTGTCGGTTCCTCCCTGGGTTAAGTTTCTCCGGCCCACGGGACCGGTCTCAGTTCAAAGCTTGTTCAGGTCATCCTCAGCAGCGAGCCGCCATCGATGACGATCAGCGAGCCCGTCACGTAGGACGCGGCCGGCGACGCCAGATAGAGCGCCAGGCCCTTGATCTCTTCAGGGTCACCGATCCGGCCGATGAGCGACTGGGCCTCGAAGGCCTTGCGGTCCGCCGGATTGCGCAGCCGGCCGCCGGCGATGTTGGTGATGAACGGCCCGGGCAGGATTGCGTTGATGCGGATGTTGTAGGCGCCGAGCTCCATCGCCATGTGGCGAACGAGATGGTTCACCGCGGCCTTGGCGGGCATGTAGGGTGTACCCACGATGCTCTCGTTGATCAGCGAGGCGATGGACGACGTGACGATGATCTGGCCGCCGCCATTCGGCTTCATGTGCCGCACGGCATGCTTGATCGTGGTGTAGACCGAGGTCAGGTTTATCTCGATCACCTTGTCCCAGTGCTCGTCGGGCAGGTTCTCGATGGCGCCCTCGGGGTTCCTTTCGCCCGTCGGGGTGTTGAAGCCCGGCCCGGCGTCGATCCCGGCATTGGCGAACACGACGTCGATCGAGCCGGCCTTCTCGGCCACCTTGTCGAAGGCGGCCGCCATGGCCGCACGGTCGCCGACATCGACGACCTGGCCCCAGACATCGCCACCCGCCGCCCTGATCGCCGCCACGGTCTTCTCCAGCCCGGCAGGGTTCAGGTCGAAGATGCAGACCTTCGCCCCGTGCTCGGCCATGATCTCGGAATAGGCCTGCCCGATGCCGCTGGCGCCGCCGGTGACGATCACCGACTTGCCTCTGACATCGAACATCTTCTCAAGTGCGGCCATCAGTTTCCTCCCTTGCGCGACAGCACGAAATCGAACTCCACGTCGTAGAACGGCGCCGCGACCTCGACCCTGGCCGCGGCTTCGGCGTCCTCGACCTTGCGGAATTCGGCGAGCAGGCTTTTCTTCACGCCGAAGACGGCATCTGAATCGATGTACGGATCGTCCGGATCGAAGATGTGCGTGGTCAGCGCGTCGAAGCCCTCGGCCTCGACGATGTAGTGGAGATGCGCCGGACGATTGGGGTGGCGGCCTAGCGCGCCCAGCAGCCTGCCGACCGGACCGTCATCCGGGATCGGGTAGTATTTGGGCTTCACGCCGCGGAACCAGTAACGTCCGTCCGCACCGGTGCGGAACACCCCGCGCAGATTGAAGTCGGGCTGGATGCCCTTCTGCTGCACGTCGTAGAAACCCTCGTCATTGGCCTGCCAGACGTCGATCTTGGCGCCTGCGATCGGGTTACCCTCGGTATTGAGGATGCGGCCATGCACGAACATCGGCTCGCCCTTCTGGTCGAGGCAGATGTTCGATCCCATTGGCAATTCGGGCGCGTCGGCGACGTGGAAAGGCCCCAGCACCGTGGATTCCGAGGCACCCGACGGCTTGCGGTTGTTGATCGCATCGACCAGCATCGAGACGCCGAGAACATCCGACAGCAGGATGTACTCCTGCCGCCATTCGTTGCAGATCTGGCCCGTCTGCGTCAGGAACATGATCGCGCCGAACCATTCCTCCTGCGTCGGCTCGATCTCCTTCACCGCCTCGTGCAGCTTTCGGGTGATGACCTCCATCACCTCTTTGAGCCGCTCGTCTTTGGCGTTCCTGTTGCGCGCCACGACGACCTCGGCCGAGTTCGCCTCGGTGAAATAGCCGGATTCGTGTTCGTCAATCATGCGATCCTCCTCAGCGCGCCAGAACGGATTTGAAGACCCGGCGCAGTTCGGCCGCCGGATCGGCCGCGAGCGTTTCGGAACGCCAGGCGACGTGGTGGTCGGGACGGACGATCAGGCAGCCGGTGTCGCGGATCTCCCGCGCGCCGGCCCAGTCGCCGGCATGATCCTCGATCGTGCGGCGCGGGCCGATCACATGGCTGCGGATCGGCAGACCGAGCTCCGCGCCCACCGTCTCCGCCGCGGCGACCCACGCCTCGCCGCCAATACCGGTCAAAAGCGTGAACTCGCCATGCCCGCAAAGATCGAGCGTCGAGACCTTCCTGCCCGAGCGCTCGAACACCCAGACATGCGGCAAGCGCGCGCCCGGCCACGTCGTTGGCGCATAGTGCAGCTCGCGATCCTTCTCGAATGCCGGCTCGCGCTGGCCGTCGGTCACCACCGCGCCGGACGCATAGCGCTGGTTCATCTCGACGCCATGGGCGTCGAACTCGTACTTCTTGAAGGCGATAGCCTTGCGGAGCGCCTCGCGCTGCGCTTCGGCCGCGGGCGTCGCGTCGGCGCGGGCCTCCATGTTCCTCTGGATCTTGTCGTGATCGACGCCGCCATCCATGCCGAGCGCCTCGAAGATCGGTCCGAATTCGGCAATGGACTGGTTCGCCCGCGTCACGATCTGGCGCGCGATCGGTGCGCGCTCGGCAGAGTAGCTATCCAGAAGCCCGATGCCCGCCTGCCCCTTGACGACCTTGGCAAGCTTCCAGGCGAGATTGAACCCATCCTGGATCGATGTGTTCGAGCCGAGCCCGTTCGAGGGCGGATGCCGGTGCGCGGCGTCGCCCATGATGAACACCCGCCCCTTCTGCATGTGCGTGGCGAAGCAGTTGTTCACCGTCCAGGTGTTGGCGCCCAGGAGCTCGATCTCGAGCGCGGAATCTCCGACCAATTGACGCGCGACCTCGGTGGCCAGTTCCGGCGTTACCTCCGGCGGCGGCTGGTTGATGTCGTAGCCCCAGACGATCAGCCACTCATCCCACGGCCGCACCATGCGAACCAGACCCATGCCGATGCCGCCGACGTCGGCGCCGGGCTGCATGACCCAGTAGAGGACGCTCGGCCGGTGCGCGACGTATTTCGACAGATCGGCCCTGAACAGGATGTTCATCGAGCCGCCGACGCCCATCTTACCGTCGAGCGGCAGGCCCAGATGCTCGGCCACCAGCGAGTTGCCGCCGTCGGCGCCGACGAGGAACTTCGACCGCACGGTGAAATCCTTACCCGACAGCCGATCGCGGCAGGTCGTGGTCACGCCGTCCGCATCCTGGACATGGCTGACATATTCCGTGCTCATGCGTGCCTGCGTCCCGCGGGTGCAGGCCGACTTGAACAGGATCGGCTCCATGAAGGTCTGGGGCAAATCGTTCATGAAACAGGGAGACGACAGCAGATGTTCGGCCTTGGAGAGCGGCGCTGTACCCCAGCTCTTCATGCGGCCGATCTCCTCGCCGGCCAGGCTTTCGCAGAACACGTTCTCGCCCATCAGTTCCTGCGGCGAGGCGTGCATCATGGCCTCTGCCTCGACATCCGGACCGAGGTCGCGCAGCACTTCCATGGTGCGCTGGTTGGTGATGTGGGCACGCGGCGTGTTCGACAACCAGCGATAGCGATTGACGATCATGTTGGCCACGCCGTAGCTCGACAGCAGCGCGGCGGTGGCCGAGCCGGCCGGGCCAGTGCCGACGATCAGCACGTCGGTTTCGATATCCGCCATCAAATTCCTCCCTCGATCTTCGGACCGGTCAGCCTGCGGCGGACCGGAAACAGGTGCAGGCCATTGCGGGACGCGATCAGGCCCCAGAGCCCCTTTGGCGCAAAAAGCATCACGACAACGGCGATGAGGCCGAGCGTCATCAAGTACCAACTGCCGTAGTCGGCCAGCGCCGAGCGCAGCGCAAAGAAGACCAGCACACCGAGGATCGGCCCCTCGATGGTGCCGATGCCGCCGATGACGACAATAAAGATGACGTTGGCGGTCCAGTCGGTGACGGCAAAGGCCGCGCTCGGCGAGATGCGGGCCGTCTGCAGGAAAATCAGCGCGCCGGTCAGCCCGGTGGCAGCCGCGGCGATCAGAAAGACCGCCCATCTGAGCCGGGCGGTATCGACGCCCACCGATTGCGCCGCGTCGACATTGTCGCGCACGGCCGCCAGCGCCAGCCCGAGGCGGCTGCGCAGCAGCCAGTAGATGCCGCCCGTCACGGCCACGACCAGCGCCAAAGCCAGCCAGTAGGCCATGACATCGCGTGCCGCGGCCTCGCGGACGCCGAACAGCGCCCGGACCGCATCGGTGCCCAGGATGCTGCTCGTCGCCTCGCGCGGCAGCGACGTGCCGGTGCCGCCGCCAAGTGCCTTCCACTGCGCAACCAGCAGGCGCGTCACTTCGGCGATCACCCAGGTGCCGATGGCGAAATACGCGCCCTGCAAGCGGAACGCGAAAAAGGCCGTCGGAACCGCCAGCACCAGTGCCGCAAGGGCGCCCAGCGGGATCGCCAGGACCGGATTCCAGCCGAGCAGGATCACGCCGGCGAACATCGCGTAGGCGCCGATGCCGACGAAAGCCTGCTGGCCCACCGAGACCAGGCCGCCATAGCCCGCCAGCAGGTTCCAGATCTGCGCCAGCGTCAGCATGGTGAGGATGAAGAACAGATCCTGTATGACACCACGCGAGGCCACGGCAGGCAGCGCGAGCGCGGCGACGAGGAAGATCGGCACGATGATCGCGGTCACGGTTCCGGCGCGGGTGCGGGTTGTCAGTCGATACATGCCGGCCCTCAATCCACTGCGCGCGGAAAAAGCCCGCGCGGCCTGAGCAGCATCACGGCCAGGAAGGCGATGTGGCCGGCCAGGATCTGCCATTCCGGATTGAGCGCGGCGCCAAACGTTTGCGCCACCCCGATGATGATCCCGCCGGCAAGCGTCCCCCACAGGCTGCCGAGGCCGCCGATGATCACCGCCTCGAAGGCATAGATCAGCCGCGCCGGTCCGATCGAAGGATCGAAGTTCGCGCGCATGCCGAGATAGAGCGCCGCCAGCGTCACCACGACCATGGCGATCCCGGTGGCGATCGCGAAAATCCGCTTCGGCTCTATCCCCATCAGCCCCGCCGTCACGGCGTCGTCCGAGGTGGCGCGGAAGGCACGGCCGAGGGCGGTGTGGTAAAAGAGCGCGTTGAGCGCAATGATCGTCACGATCGCCGAGGCAAAGGTCATCAACGGCATGATCCCAACCGTGACCAGCCCTAGATCGAGCGATGCCCCTTCCAACGCGCCCACCGGAATGCGGCGGCTGTCGGCGGAGAAGGCCTCGAGCAGGCCGTTCTGCAAGGCGACCGACAGGCCGAACGTGACCAGAAGCGGCGGCAGGATGTCCTTGCCCAGCACGCGGTTCAGGACGGCGGCCTGCAGCAGCCAGCCGAGCCCGAACATCACGGGCATGGCAATCAGGGCAGCGATCCAGGGCGACAAGCCGAGCAGCGTGACGCCCATCAAAACCAGATAAGCGGCAAGAATGATGAGGTCGCCATGGGCTAGGTTCACCAGCCGCATGATGCCGAAGACGAGGCTCAACCCTGCTGCAAACAGGGCATAGAGCCCGCCCAGCAGAATCCCTTGCACGAGGGTGTCCAGCCAGATCATCGCCGCGCCACCTCGATCAGGCCACAAGGGTGCTGTGCGAGCAGACGACCGAGCCTTGGTTCCCGCGTCATGCCGCCACTCCGAAATAGGCAGAGTGGATATCTTCGCGCGTGACCTCGGCCGCCCTGGCGGCCAGCGTGGCGCGACCCTCCATCATGCAGTAGACGCGGTCGGCCACTGCCAGCGCCTTGCCGATATCCTGCTCCACCAGCACGATCGCGGCGCCGCCTTGGCGGATCCTGGGAAGTGCTGCGTAGATATCGCGGATGACGACGGGCGCGAGGCCGAGGCTGATCTCGTCGCAAAGCAGCAATTCGGGGTTCGACATCAGCGCCCGGCCGATCGCCACCATCTGCTGCTGGCCACCCGAGAGCGCGGTACCGGGGCTCTTGCGCCGCTCGCCCAGGATCGGGAAAAGGTCATAGACCGCGTCGAGGCTCCACGGCCCCTGCACCTTACGCGCCTGCCCGCCGACCAGCAGATTTTCCTCGACGGTGAGCGAAGGGAACAGCCGGCGCCCCTCCGGCACCATGGCGATGCCGCGCTTCATGATCTCGGCCGAAGACAGCGCGCCGATCGGCTCGCCCCTGTGCAGCACCATGCCGGGCGCGTTGCCGATCACGCCGGTGATCGAGCGCATCAGCGTGGATTTGCCGGCGCCGTTGGCGCCGATGATCGCCACGCATTCGCCCGCGGCCACGGTGATATCCACACCGAACAGTGCCCGGAACTGGCCGTAATTCGCGGTGAGGCCGCGCGTTTCCAGCATCAGACCTCGAGCCCCAGATAGATTTCGCGAACCGCCTTCGAGGCCATGATCTCATCAGGCGCGCCGATCCCGATCACGCGCCCGAAATCCAGCACGAGGAGCCGCTCGACCACCGAATTCAGGGCATGCAGCACATGCTCGATCCAGATGATGGTGGTCCCCCTCGCGTGGATGGCTCTGATCGTCGCGACCAGGGCCTTGCATTCGCCCTCCGTCAGACCGCCCGCGATCTCGTCCAGAAGCAGAAGTTCGGGGCCTGTCGCCAAGGCGCGGGCGAGTTCCAGGCGCTTGCGGTCGAGAAGGCTCAACGAGCCGGCCACGAAATTGGCTTTCCTGAGGAGCTCCGTCGCCTCGAGGATACCAGCGCAATCCTCGACCATCTCGGCCTCGCGTCCGCCGCGGCCGAAGGCGGCGGCGGTCAAGAGATTCTCGAACACGGTCAGCCCCTCGAAAGGCTGCGGAATCTGGAAGCTGCGGCCGACGCCCATGCGCACCCGCTCCATGGCCGGAGCGCGGGTCACGTCGCGGCCGAGGAATTCGATGCGGCCCTCATTTGCAAACAAGTTTCCGGTGATCAGGTTGAAGAGCGTCGATTTTCCCGCGCCGTTCGGGCCTATAATGCCCAGCGCTTCGCCGCGCGGCACGCTGACGGTCACGGAATCCGCAACCTTCAGGGCGCCGAAGGACTTCGAAACGTTTTCCAGCCTGAGTATCATCACAGTCATCCTTGGGTCGCGCCGAACGAGGGCGGCGCAGCCGCCCCCGGCAGCGTCAGGCCAGGGCTTCCATCTTGCCAGCGGTGGGAATCTCGGTAGCGCCGGCGTTCTCGACGGTCACCAGATCGAAGCCGCCACCGGCCTTCTTCCGCCACTGGCCGCCAACGAGCGGCGTCTTGCAGACGTTCTTCGCGGCGAAAGGCGGCAGTCCCGCACCGCTCCATGCCACTTTCCCCACCACCGTCGTCATGTCGGTGGCGGCTATGGCCGCCGCGATCGCCTCGGCATTGGTCGGATCCGAAACGCGCCCCATGACATTGGCCGCCACCTCGAACAGCGAATGGACAAAACCGATCGGCTGCGTCCAGGGGCGCCCGGTCTTGGCGGTGAAATCCGCCGCGATTTCCGCCGAGCTCTCGCCCGTCACGGACGATTTGAACGGATGCGAGGCCGACCACCAGACCTCGGATGAGAGGTTGTGGCCAGCATCGCCCAGCGTCTCGACCGATTGCGGAAAGAGGATCGCTTTGGCCACCGTTATCGCCTTGGGCTTGAAGCCCTGCTGGCGGGCCTGGTTCCAGAAGGTGGTGAAGTCCGGCGGAATGACCACACCGGTGACGATCTCGGCATTGGCCGCCTTGAAGGCGTTGACCTGCGCGGTGAAATCGTCCGACAGGTTCTGATAGCGGCCGGGATCGGCAAGGCTGAAACCGGCGGCATCGAGGCCCGGCTTCAAGCCGTTCTTCGGATCACCCCAGGCATTGCCGTCGGCATCGTTGGGGAACAGCCCTCCCACCTTGCCGTTGGTGGAAAGCTGCTTCCACATGCCGGTGTAGACGGCGATGATGTCCTCGAGACCCCAGAAATAGTGATAGGCGAAGTTGAAAGGCTTCCACGAGGACGGATCGGCCGGATTGCCCTGCTGGCCGATGAACCAGGGCTGCCACGGCGCCATCGTCGAGATCACCGGCACGCCCTCCGCCTCGCAGGTGGTGGCCACCGGATTGGTGTTCTCGGGCGTCGAGCCGACGAGCATCAGGTTGATCTCGTCATCGACGATCAGGCTCTTGGCTACCTCGGCCGCGCGGTTGGGGTTCGACTGGCTGTCCTTGACGATGACCTCGAAGTTCTTGCCCGCCTCGGAAGCGAGGAAGGCCTTGATGTTGTAGGCGTCGCTTTCCGCGAAGCCGGCGAGCGGCCCCGTCTGCGGCGAAACATAGCCCAGGCGGATCTTGGCGCCTTGCGCGATGGCCGGCGTCGCCAGGCGCGAACCGGCGAGCGCCAGGCCTGTCGCCGCCGAGGCTTTCAGTAGGCTGCGTCTTGTGATCATGTTTGGTTCCTCCCTCTTGTTTTGTTCTCAGTCCCCCGGACGGCGTCCCTCCCACGCCGCCTGAAGGAGTTCCCTTATCGATCCCGGATCAATCGGCCTTGGATTCGCATAGGCATTCTTCACCGCGATTGCCGCCGCGCGGTCGAGATCGGCCTCCTCGATGCCGATCGCCTTCAGGCTCAGCGGAGAGCCGACCGACTGTGCGAAATCCCAGAGCCCGCCGCCCGCCGAACCACCACCGAATGCCTCAGCGATCGGGCGCAGCAGATCGGGCACCGCCGCTTCGTTGAAGGCGGTCGTGTAGGGCAGCAGGATGGCGTGGGTTTCGGCGTGCGGCGTGTCGAACGAGCCGCCGAAGACGTGCGCCAGCTTGTGATGCAGCGCCATCGAGACATAGCCGAGTGCGGTCGAGCAGCACCACGCCGCATAGAGCGCCTGCGTCCGCGCCGCGCGATCCTGCGGATTGCCGATCAACCTTGGAATGCCTTCCCGAAAGGCAACCATGGCATCCCTGCACATCAGCACGATGACCGGATTGCGATCGGGGGCATACAAGGCTTCCATCGCATGAGCGATCGCGTTCATCGCCGAGGTTACGGTGAGATTTACCGGCAAGCTCAGTGTCAGATCGACGTCGTAGATCACCGTCTCTGGGCGAATGTCCGGCGAGCGGCGGGTGGTCTTCTCGCCGGCTGCCGTCTCGCCGAGTATGTCGGTCATTTCCGAGCCGGCATAGGTGGTGGGAATGACCACCTGGTCGGCGCCCGTGCGCACGGCAATGGCCTTGCCGAGCCCAGTGGTCGAGCCGCCGCCGAGGCTGACGACCGCCGAAGCGCCACTGCCGCGGAAGGTATCGATGGCCTTTTCCGTGACCTCGACAGGGGTATGCATGACCGCGCCGGCAAAGATCCCGGCGGCGAGGCCACCAAGGCTTGCGGCCAGCCTTTCCGCATCGCCCTTCTGATGCGGCGTCGAAAGCACCATCACCTTTTCATGGCCGAGCCGCCGGACTTCCTCCTCGACGCGAGCCATGGTGCCGGCACCGAAGACCACCCGTGTCGTCAGGCCCGGAAAGGTGAAGCTGTCCATCATCGCGCCGCCTCCATGCGCGGGCCACGCCCGGCCGCGAGGTCGTCGAGGATAGTGCCCAGCATGGCAATCTCGGCGTCCGAGACCTCATGGCCGCGGCCCGGGAACAGATCGGCCCGCAGGCTCGCGCCAATCCGGCCCAGCGATTGCGCGGCATCGGCAAACGCCGAGACCGGTATCCACGGATCGGCATCACCACCGGAAAGATAAATCGGCATTCCGGCCGGCGCCGCCTCGGATCTTTCGTCCGCCGGAACGCCGACACGGCAGCCCGTGAAGGCCGCCAAAGCGTCCGGCGGCGGCAGCCCCGCACAGAGATATTCGATCGAGAGACACGCCCCTTGCGAGAAGCCCGCGAGAAGCAGCGGCAGTCCGGGCAGTTCGGCACGCGCCGCAACCATTGCGGCCGCAAGGTGGTCGAGCGCGTCAGAGAGCTGCGCGCGGGCGACCGACGTCAACGGGTCGACGGCACGCGCCTCCCACCACATGCCGTGCGGCGCGCGCGGCAGGATGAAGGCCACGGCCGACGCGGAAAGCCGCGACAGCACATGGGACTGCATCTCTTCGGGCGATTGGCCGCGGCCGTGGACGAAGACGCAAATCGCCTTAGCCTCCGGGCCTCTTGGCCCAAGCCGGAGCGGACCGCTGCCTGAACTCACGCGAAATCCGCCTGTTCCAGGCCGGCCTGCAATTCGCTCTCGCGGTCCTTGAACCAAGGCGGGAAGACCAGCGTCTTGCCGATCTGGCCCGGAGGCTCGTCCTTGGCCCAGCCTTCCGGCGTGGTCCAGGCAATTTCGAACAGCGCGCCGCCGGGCGAGCGGACATAACAGGACTTGAAGTAGTTGCGGTCCTTCTGCTCCGATATGTCCGTGAAGCCGAGGCCCTCGATATGAGCGCGCAGCTTCAACTGGTTCTCTTCGTCGCCGGTGTTGAGGGCGAGGTGGTGGATCGTGCCTCCCGCCAGAGTCCAGGTGCCCTGCGGGCTGTCGCGGTCGACAATGACCTCCACGCGCTGTGCGACGCCGGCCGCATCCGGCACGCGGAACACGAGCCCCTCGTGGTCGTCGGCCTCTTTCTCCATCGGCAATGCGATGGTCAGGAAGTCGTCCATGGCGGTGCGGTCCATCACCGCCACCACGGCGCCGTAGATTCCCTTGATGCCGTGGGCCTTGCCGATGCCCTGCGCCTCGTTGGTGATGGGCGCGCGGGGATCCCTGTCGCTTTCCACCAGCTCATGCGGGATGCCGCAGGGATGTGCGAAAGCCGCACGGTCGGCGCCAAAACGGGTGATCTTGATGGCCTCGATGCCGCGCGCATTCAACCGGTCGACCCAGAAATCCGCGGCGCCCCTGGGGATCGACTGCATGATGGTGCGCGACTGATTGGACCCGCGGCGGCCATAGACGCCCGGCTTGCGGAACGGGAAGGTGGTGATGATCGTCGACGCATCGCCATTGGGCGAGCCGTAATAGAGGTGGTAGACCGGGATGACGCCGTCGAACAAGACGGTGCGCTTCACCGAATGCAGGCCGAGCGCCTTGGTATAGAAATCAAAATCTTCCTGAGCGCTGTCGGTCGAGAGCGTCAAATGGTGGTAGCCGCTGATACGTGCCATCGGTCATCTCCTCCCAGAGGTTTCGGTATCGCTCCGCCGCTGCGGGCAGAGCACGAGGTTGAGGTCGAGCGCGTGCTTGCGTTTTCCTCCATTGGGCGGCAGCGCGCGGAACTCGGCCATGAGTTCGGGTTTGACCCCGAAGATGGCATCCCGGCCGATCGCAGGGTCCGACCGGTCGAAGATGTGGGTCGTCAGCGTCTCGAAGCCCTCCGCCGAGACGCGAAAATGGATATGGGCCGGCCGCTCGAGGCCAAGGCCCAGCGCTGACATCAATTGACCGACCGGTCCGTCCGACGGCAGCGTGTAGCCCTTCGGCTTCACCGTCGTGAAGCGGAACCGTCCCTGCGGATCGGTACGGAAGCGTCCGCGCAGATTGAATTCCGGCTGGCGGTCGGGTTCCTGGTTCTCGTAGAGACCCTCGGCATTGGCCTGCCAGATCTCGACCGTCGCATCGCCGACCCCCGCGCCGTCGAGCGCGACGATGCGGCCCGCGACCTCCAGCGGCTCGCCCTTGTGATCGCGCGAGATGTTCGCGCCGGGTGGCATCTCCGGCACGTCGGCCCGGTAGAAGGGCCCGGCCAGGGTGTTTGGTGTCGCTCCGGCGGGGCGCGGGCTGTTCTGATCCTCGATCAGCGAAGACACGCCCAGGACGTCGGCGAACAGCACCCATTCCTGGCGCCGCGCATCGGCGTAGTGGCCAACCTCGGTCAGAAAATCGATCGCCTGGCGGAATTCCTCGCCGGAGGGCCGCAACTCCACGATCAGCGCGTGCAAACCATCCACGGCTGCCTGCGCCGCCGCCGCCAGGCGGGACTGGCCCATTGCCGTCAGGCGCCGCGAGAATTCCTCGGCCTGCGTCGATATCGCCTTGGGGGACTCATCCCGCTTCGGGTCGTGCTGGCCGTGCATTCCGCCGGGGCCTCCCTTCCCCTTGCCAAGCGGGATAGCACGGCCCGACGCGATGCTTGATGAGATGTGACGTCCCTTGTATAGCGTTTTGCTATGAAGCTGAACGAGCGCCACCTCATGCAGCTCGCCGCGGTGCTGGATGCCGGCGGCGTGTCGGAAGGAGCCGCCATGCTGGGCTTGACCCAGCCGGCGGTCAGCCGATCACTGGCCATGCTGGAGGCGCGGGTGGGTGAGCCGCTGTTCCTCAAGGGCCGCCGGCCGCTGCAGGCGACGCCGCTCGGCTTCCAGCTGGCGGCGCAGGGCCGCACGATCATCACCGCGTCGCGCAAGGCGTCGGATGCGGTGCAGGGCTTCATGAAAGGCACCAAAGGTGTCGTCCGTGTCGGCGGCGTGCCGTTCTTCATGGACGCGATGATCAGCCGGATGATCGGAGAATTCCAGAAGCTCGAACCCGAGGTCACCGTTCAGCAGAGCTACATGAACCTGCCCGAGATGGTCGCGGCGCTGGACAGCAACCAGATCGACCTCGGCATCGTGCCGATCGGCGTGCTCGACCTTGGTCCCGGCTTCGAATTCACCGAAATCCTGCCCGGACGCAATGTCGTGGCTTGCCGGCCCGATCATCCCCTGCTGCGAAATCGCCGCCTCAGGGCGCATGACCTGACCAGCTTTCCCTGGGTGGCTCCCCTGCCCGGCTCTCCGCTGATGTCGGACCTGCAGATGATCCTGATGAGCATCGGCATGTCGGACCTGAACATCCGCTATTCGGGAGGCTCGCTGATGAGCGTGATCAACTTCCTTGCCGAAACCGATGCGTTGGCCGTGCTGCCATTCTCCGTAGTCTTCGCGCAGCGCAAGGAGAGCCGGGTTACGGTGCTGCCCTATGAAATCCCGCAGCCCAGCCGCTCACTCGGTATCCTTCGCCGGGTCAGCGGACCACGCTCACCGGCGGCAGAGCGCTTCGCCGGCCACGTCACGACCGCCTTCGAAAACCTGAAGCACATCATCAAACGGCATGAGAATGCCGTTGTCTGGGGACGGTAAACCAGCCTCGCTATTCGAATGATGCGGTAGCGTCACACAACGCGCATGTTTCCTCCAGCCGGAGGCGCTTCATCCCCGCGTCGCCGGTTAGGCTCGACGGCCGCCCGCCCCCAAAAGCCGTCGGGCCGCCAGAAATCCCGATATCCTATTGGTCACGCCCTCCTCCACCTCGCCATCACTGCGTAAACGCTTTGGACATCTGATCCGCAAAGGGTTTCAACAGATAAGACCAGACATTGCGTTCGTCGGTGCGGATATGAACCTCGGCGGGCATACCTGGCCTCAGCACCTTCGCTTCGGTCAGGCAGCTCGATTTGCTTTCAACCTTGATACGCGCCGAAAAATAGGAAAGCTGACGTTGCGGGTCTTTAATCAGATCTGCCGAGATGTGTTTCACTGACCCTTGGCAGACCGGAGTGGTTCCCACGTCGAACGCCGGAAAACGGATTGATACCGGCTGCCCAGGCCGGACATCGTCGACCCGCGACGGAGGGATCAGCGCGTCCACCACAAGATCGTCGGTATCAGGTACGATGGTCATAAGCATCTCGCCAGGCGCGATAACGCCGCCGACGGTATGGACAGCCGATTCCTGTATCGTTCCGGACTGTGGCGCGCGGATCGTTGTCTTGGTCAGTTCATCCTGCGCCACAATCCTCCGTTCGTTGAGTTCGGTCTGTTTGGCTTCGGTCTCGCGGAGTTCGGTCGTCACGTCGGTGCGCCTTTGGTCATCCAGCTGCAGCATCTGCAACCCCGTTTCGCTGATGCGCGCCTGGGCTTCAGCTACTGCTGCAGCGAGGCGACCCGATTCTCCCCTGGCCCGGGTGGCATCCAACTTGATGTTGCTTACCCTCTCCTTGGAGACGAGTTTTTTGGCGTAGAGGGAATCAACGTCGGCGAAATCCTTGCTCAGCAGGGCAACCGATTCATCCACCGCGCTCTGTTGCGCTTTAAGACCGTCGATCTGACGTTCAAGTTGCTGGGATTGGCTTCTCAGCTGTGCCTTCTGTCCAGCCAAAGCCGAAGAGCGCGTTTCAAAGAGAGCGCGTTCGCCGTTGACGAGCGCAGCCAGCTCCGGTTGGTTCATTCGCGCTTTCAGGCCGACCGGCAGCTGCATTTCCGCCAAGCCCGTGCGCTCGGCCTCCAGCCGGGCGAGGCGAACGGTCGCGCGATCGAGATCCTCGCTGATGATTTGCAGGTTCGCGCGTGTCAGCGTGTCATCCAGCCTGACCAGCACGTCGCCGGCTCGCACATGATCTCCGTCCTGCGCGAAGATCCCGCCCACTGTTCCTCCGGTTTGATGCTGGACCTTCTTGACGTTGCTTTCTACCACCACGGTGGCCGGTGCAACCACGGCGCCGGCGATCTTGGTCAATCCCAGCCACAGGCCGCCGCCGAGGACCAGCAGACCTGTAATCACCAAGCCGAATATCAGGTTGGCCCGTATACCGTCCGGCAGATCTGGCGAGCTCACGGCAGGTCCTTTGCTGCCACGAAGGGTCCGGGCATAGGACGAGAAGGTGACGAATGTTTCGAGCAGAGCCTCATGCATGCCCGGCAACCCCCGGTATCGGCGCCAAAGAAGATGGCCGAGGTGAAACAGGCGGTGAAGGTCGGAGCACGTTCGCCAAGACCTCCTCGCGCGAGCCAAAGGCATGAACCGTCCCGTTCGACATAACCAGCACCTGATCGATGTTGGCGAGTGCCGAGGGACGATGCGCAACGACAATGACGATGCCCCCGCGCTGACGCACTGCCCGTATGGCGCCGGCCAGGGCAGCGTCTCCATCCACGTCGAGGTTCGAGTTCGGTTCGTCGAGCACGACAAGGAACGGCTCGCCATAAAGGGCTCGGGCGAGACCCACGAGTTGCCTCTGCCCTGCCGACAGGGCTGCTCCCCCCTCCCCGATGCGGGTCTGAAATCCCTGAGGGAGTTGCATGATCATTTTCTCGACGCCGGCGGCTCTTGCCGCCGCAAGGACGCCTTTTGGATCCGTCTTGCCTCGGAACCTCGAAATGTTGTCTGCTACCGTGCCGTCAAACAACTCCACATCCTGCGGCATGTAGCCGATATGGGCGCCGAGATGTTCCGAGTTCCATTGATCGAGAGAGGCGCCGTCCAATCTCACCGAGCCATGGAGCGGCTTCCACACCCCGACCAACGAACGGGCCAGCGTCGTCTTGCCGGAGCCGCTCGGGCCGACGACGGCCATTCCAGCCCCCCTCGACAGGTGGAAACTTACATTTACAACGGTCGGTCTTGTCAGGCCGGGCGGCGCGACTGTCAGTTGCTCGACGGCAAATCGTGCCTGTGGACGAGGCAATTCCATCGGATCGTCCTGACTGCCAAATGCAGCCATGACAGCTGCCAGTTCGCTATAGCTGCGCCGGGTCGATAGAAAACCTCTCCAGTTTGCAATGGCCGCGTCAACTGGGGCCAAGGCCCGGCCGAGCAATATGGAAGATGCGATAATCACCCCAGGAGAAGCTTCACCGCCGATGACCAGGTAGGCACCGAGCCCCAGAACGCCGGATTGCAGACCCATGCGAAGCGCCTTCGAGAAGGAACTGGCGCCACCGACGACATCCGAGAGGCGCTCCTGCTGACCAAGATATGCGCGGCTGACGTCGCTCCAGCGTCGAGCCAGTCGACCAGAAAGCCCCATTGCATGAACAACCTCGGCGTTGCGCCGGGCGGAGTCGGCAAGCGCCCGTTGCGACGACAAGTCTTCGGAGGCGCGCGCGGCCGGACCACGGCTAAAGACTTCCGCAACCGCCGTCAGGAGGACCACGGCGATCGCGCCGACGGTTGCCAACAAGCCGAGCAAAGGATGGAGCAAATAAATGATCACCAGATAAAAAGGGATCCACGGAGCGTCGAAGATGACCGTCGGTCCCGTTCCGGAAAGAAAGCCGCGCAGTCGGTCAAGATCGTGCAAAGGCTGCAAGCGGCCCGCATCACGTCCTGCCTTGAGCGGCAAGGACAGGGAGATGGAGAACACCTTTTGCTGCAAATTTCTATAGAGAAGACTGCCGATGCGGACCAGCACGCGAAGCCGCACGAAATCCAGGAGCCCGTAGACCGCATACAAGCCCAGCATGCCGATCGTGAATCCCACCAGGGTGGGAACGCTCTGCGACGGCAGAACGCGATCGTAGATCTGCAACATATAGACCGAACCGGTCAGGGCGAGAATGTTTATCACTGCCGAAAACAGCGCCACGCCAAGCAGCCCAGGCATGCAGGCGAGAATGGCGGAACGCAGCTCGGGAGAACCGGCCCCCGATGTTTTCATGACCAGCGGTCGTTCGCGCGACACTGCCGCGCCGTTACTTCCGTAAATTGTGATGGCTCAAACCTTTCTTGGTGCGCATAGCAGCCGCTATCCGTCGCCCCCCTTATTACGCTCTGCTTACATACGTCGACTTTGAGGAAAATGCAGCGGATTCGTGGCGCAGGACCAACGAAACGCGACCCGCAGCGTGCACAGGCTGGGGATAACTCCCCCAAAAAACGGCAATTCACGCTAGTAACGCAGTCCAGAATGGAACACGCAAAAGGGGCTTATGTCCTTGCTTCCACACACTTTCAAAGACGCCACGGTCGTTGACACAAAATACCTGATGCGGAGCAACAACTTAGATCAATCAAACCTTTTGTCGTTCTGTATTCTGTATTTGATCTCGCCCCGATACACCAATCACCCGAGCAGACCATCAGTCTCCCAGACTTCCAGAGGCGGCAAATTGACGACCGTCAGGCCGGCACGCCGGATCGTCATTCAAACGGAGGAGGACGGTGATCGAGCCTGACGTATTGTGGTTTAACGCATGCGCAGGGATGGCGACTGGAGGGCTCGTTCACCTCGGGGCGCTGGCCGACGGGTTCGACCGGCCCCATCTGTGACGGCTGCCAACCTGCCCAAGGAGGCGGATCGCGCCTTCGCCATCGTCGTTATCAGAGCGGACGCCGCGTTAGCCGTGCGTTATCCGCGTAGTGGGGTGTTGCGTGGAAAAGAAGTATCGGAAATTAAGAAGAGCTGTCTGGGAAACGATATATAGGGTCAGCTTGATAACCCCGAATTTCTACGTTCTGAACTACCCCATAGCAGCAGCGGGATTCTTTAACGGGAACAACAGGTTCCCAAGACGGGTTTCCAGTCAATCGGCTACGATAAATGATTTTATATTTGACAGAATGATACGAAATAGATGGGGATACCTGGAGAAGATTTGCGTTGATAAGCATTATGCTAAGTACATAGCTAGTGGAATCGCAGGCCTTAAAATCCCAAAGACGATCTCTGTATTCAAGATAGATAGAAATACGACGGCAGATGACATTTTACTTTGGATCCAGCCTTTCCTCGGACGTCATTTCGTGATGAAGCCGACCCATTCCTCTGGAAAAATTATATTCCTCGACAAACCGCTCAATAGGAAAACTCTAGAGGAATTCTTAAATTTCTCTAAGAGGTCGTACTTTAATATCGGACGAGAGACACAATATTATAAAATGGAAAAGAAATTAATTGTCGAAGACAACATTTCTACTGGTGGTGAATTAAGTGACTACAAATTCTTTTGCGTTCGCGGCAAGGCAATTTATCTTCAGGTCGACGTCGGTAGATTTGTTGATCATAAAAGGGCTGTCTTTTCTCTTCCGGATTTTAAGCAGATTGATGTCATGTATGGTTATGACCTACCAGAAAACGTAGAAAGGCCGGAAAATCTCGAAAAAATGATCGAGATCGCGGAAACGATATCTAGGGATGTTGAGTTTGTCAGGGTCGATTTGTACAGCATTAACGGTGACATATATTTTGGAGAGATGACTTTTTCTCCATGCGCTGGGTCGGATCATATTTCAAACGAGAGTTGGGCCATCGATTTTTTAAATAGGATCAAAGCAGAAAGTGCTCCTAAAGCAGCGATAGGTGGCCGCTTCACGCCGCAAGCGGCACGATCTTTCGACCGTCAAGTTGGCGGGTGAGCCGCGAGGGCGTCAGCGCAAGCCTCGGTTCATGTGCCGAGGCACCCCAATTGGCTTTCCCCTAGTTGGGGATAACCCGGTCGGGAAAGGCGGATATTTCCCAATCACGCGGCTCAACAATGAGCCGGATGAGAGGGGCTTATGTTGTTGTTGCGGCACTGTTTTAAAAGACTTCGGTTGACCCGAAGCGGAACATCTCCTGCTGTGCAGCAATCCTGTCGGCGATCAAAGATTCTATCCAGCGGGTGTCGTATTTGATTTGGGCCTAATATGCGCCGTCAACTAAGCAGACGTGGGGCATAACCGAATCAACCAAAGGATTTTTGGATGACACTCCACTACGCGTCCGGTGGATCAGCCGCCGAGATCGCAACCGCCGGATTCAATCTGGCTGATGTTCAGTACGTTTCGCAAGTCAATGCCTTGCCGGATGGCATGAAAGGCTTGGTTTATCTCGGTGAGCACGACGGAGTAACTTCGTCTTTCATTGATAAAGTCACTCCCTTCATAGGTAATCCAAATGTGTTCGGGTTTTACCTTAGCGACGAGCCTGATCCGACAGGCAAGTGGGGCAGCTACGCAACCGCTGCAAATCTAAAGGCGGAATCCGACTGGATTCATTCTCATGTTCCCGGCGCCAAGACCTTCATCACGATGATGAACTTGGGCACGGATGGCTCCCCGAGCTACATGAACCCGAACGACCCGGCCCACGCCGCTTACAATCCGGCGAATACGGGCATCGATTTCTACGGTATCGGCTATTACCCCATCAACAACACTTCGGCTCCCGACTACACCCATATCGACAAGATGGTTGCGGCTGCCGGTGAAGCGGGCATCCCGATTGACAAGATCGTCCCGCTTTACCAGGCGTTCGGTGGTGGCAACTGGGAAACCAGCGCTGGCGGCAAGTTTGTCATGCCCACCGCTGCCCAGGAGCAGGCCATGATTGATCGTTGGGCCGCACTGGTTCCGTCGCCGGCCTTTGACTATACCTATAAATGGGGAACGCAGAATGGCGACACCGCGCTTGAAAGCGCCTCGGAACTGAAAGCCTTTTTCCTCCAGCACAATCTCGAGGGCACCCATGCCCCGGTCTCGCCCCCGGTTAGTGATCCTGTCACGCCCCCGGTCAGTGATCCGGTCGGCACACCGACCACACCTCCTACTCACGTCGGCACCCCTGCTCCCACCGGGCCGGCCCCGTCGGGCAGCGATCATGTCTTCCATGGCACGCGCGGCGCAGACGTTTTCCACGCAACCGGGGGCAATGACAAATATCTCGTCAACAATGCTCATGACAAGGTCATGGAAGCGCCAAACGGGGGCTTCGACAAGGTCGCGGCCTCGGTGAGTTACGCTCTTACGGCGGGATCACATGTCGAGCAGCTCTCCACCGCCAATTCCGGTGGCAGGGCGTCCATTAACCTGACCGGCAACGAATTCGGTCAAGCCATCTATGGAAATGGCGGTGCCAACAAGATCAATGGCGGCGGTGGCGCCGACAAGATGACCGGCTATGGCGGCAATGACACCTATTACGTCGACAATGCCCACGACAAGGTGGTGGAGCAGGGAGGAAGCGGCCTCGACAAGGTTCTTGCCTCGGTGAGCTTCGCTCTTTCGGCTGGCTCGCACATCGAGCAACTCGCAACCACCAAGACGTCCGGCAAGGCCGCCATCAATCTGACCGGCAACGAATTCGGACAGACCATTCAAGGCAATGCCGGTAACAACAAGATCGACGGTGGCGGCGGAGCCGATACGTTGACCGGGCACGGGGGCAGAGATGCCTTCGTGTTCAGTACCGCCCTTGGCGCTGGAAACGTCGACAGGATCACTGATTTCAACAAAGCCCAGGACAAGATCCACCTCGACCATTCCATCTTTGCCGGTCTCGATCAGGGGGGCCTCTCGTCGGACGCTTTCTTTGCCGGCAAAGCGGCGCATGACAGTTCCGATCACATTATCTACAACAGTTCGACCGGAGCTCTTTCTTTCGACAGCGACGGCGTCGGAGGCGCAAACCAGATCCATTTCGCGAGCCTCTCTCCGCATCTGTCGATTACCGCATCGTCTTTCCTGGTCACCTGACGCTCCAGCGACGAATGCCTTAAAGGTCGGCGAGGTCTTGGTGCCTCGCCGACAGTCGTTTGGGCCGAGCGTCCGAACTTCGCGCCCATCAGCGAGCCGCGGAGTTCAGGTCCGCCACGCCTTACTCCAGCCACTCATCGTACCCACTTCAGGCAATGCCGTGGGGGCGTCCCGGTGAGACTGCGTCGGCAAGACAGGAGGGACATTAGCGCTCCCCCACCGCGAGGGAATCTCGCCTCACTGGTCCTACCCCTTTCCAAACATCATGGTGTCATTCAAACGGACGAGGACAGGAACCCGGCCTCCCCATAGCGTGCACTCGGGCGGGATGCGCTCATAGGTGATGAAACCGGGCCGTGGCAGCATCGAGAGCGTCAGTTACTCGATTGCCCGCCGTGTGCGCTGGGGAGAGGCAGATGAACCCACATCTGGTCTGCGTGGGAGGCGAGGATCACGCCTTGAGAGTTCCCTTCCTCATCGCGCTGCGAGAGAAAGGCTTTCGCGTTACGGCGGTCTCGAGCGGTTCTCCCGTACCGTTTTTAAGGCATGACATTTCGCATCACAGGTTCTCCTTCGACCGGTTTGCATCTGGCGGCGGGGAATGGCGTGCTCTCGGAACGATGCGCCGATTGATGCGGGAGCTTCGGCCCGACATCATCCAGAGTTTCGACACCAAGCCAAATCTGTTGACGCCCCTTTCCATGCGGGGAACAGTTCCGGTTATTCGCACCATCAACGGGCTGGGCTGGACGTTCTCATCTCTGGCGCCTCGCGCTTTGGCCCTGCGTCCGGTCTATTGCGCGCTGCAATGGCTCGCGTCTTCGTGGACGGCGGCGACCGTTTTCCAAAATCGTGATGACCAACTGTTCTTCGAGCGCTTTCGGCTGACCGGTCGCGGAAGCTCGCGACTGATACGCAGTTCCGGAATCGATGTCGATGCGTTCGCAACGGTGCGCCATCTCGGGTCCTCGGCAACGAAGATGCGTAGGGAACTCGGCCTCCAGTCCGCCGAAGTGGTGATCTTTGTCGGCCGCTTGACCCGTCAGAAGGGTGTGGGAACCCTCCTCGAGGCGGTTCCTCGCGTCGTGGCCGAAAGACCAGCAGCACGATTTGTGCTTGTCGGCCCGCGAGAATCCGAAGGCTCATTCGCAATCGACAAGTCCGAGATCGACCGGCACGCATCTCATGTGCTGGCCTTGGGTCCACGACGCGATGTCGCTGATCTCCTCGGCATGGCCGATGTATTCGCCTTTCCCACCCAGTATCGCGAAGGAGTACCGCGTGTGTTGCTGGAAGCGGGGCTTTCGGGACTGCCAATCGTGGCTTCCAGGATGCCAGGCTGCAGAGACGTCGTCGAAGACGGGTGGAATGGCTACCTGGTTGCACCGCATGACGCCGATGCCCTTGCCTCGCGAACAATAGACTTGCTGTCCGACCGCGCTGGGGCAAAGGCAATGGGCGTCCGTTCCGCTGAACTTGTGCGGGAGCGATTTGCCCTGCCGTTGGTGGTCGATCAGTACTGCGACCTGTACGAAAACACACTCCGCGCGGGGCTTCCGCGACCGCTCCCTGCTGTCGCGCTTGAGGGCAGCCTCGCAGATCACCGGGGCGGAGCACGTCAATGATCCGGGACGCCTTGCTCGCCCTGGGAGTTGCGATGTCCTACGCGACGCAACTGGCCGTTCCGGGATTGCCGCTCGGCTATGGCGAATTGTTCATCGCGATCTGGATCGTTCTGGCGATTGGACGAATATTCGCCGGGGGTCGTCTCCAGGTCACACCCGCTTTTGTCCAACTGGCGAGCTTCTGGCTGATCTTGTCGCTGGCTTTGGGAATCGGCACGATCGTCGGCTACCTGACCACCGTCCTTTACTTGACCGGGCTGGTACATGACCTGATGGCCTACATGCTGCTGGCCGGCTTCACATGCCTGGCGGCCGCGGAGCCCGACGCCGATCGTCACCTTCGCCGCAGTGCCTGGTGGGTGATCGCCATCGCCAATGGAAGCTTCGTAATTCAGCTGGGATTGGCATTTGGGGTAGCCCACCAGCCCGGCGTCGACCCCTGGTTCTGGGACAGATTCCGGGGCTGGTCCGAGAACCCGAACCAACTTGCGCTCTATTGCGCGCTTTTTGGCCCCCTGGCTTTGCACCTTGCCACGACCACCCGCAACCCATGGCGCCGTTTGCTCGCATTCTCCAGCCTGATCCTGACCTTTTATGTCGGCCGGCTGACGAAGAGCGACACCTATCTCTACACCAGTATCCTGAGCTGCCTCGTCTTTCTCGGATTGCGGCTTCGTGCATGGATCGCAACAAGCGGTCGCGCCAGCCTGCCCCGCTTGGCAGCAATTGTGCTGTTGGCGGGTTCCTTGCCTTTAGCGCTGGCGATGACGCCCTACGCGCTCACCGAAGAGGCCAGCGTCGCCCATTTTGCCAAGAGCCTTACCAAGGACCAGGGTGGGGAAGCGACACTCGAAACGTTCGAACTCCGGCTCTATCTGTGGCAGGACGCGGTGGAAACGGGGTTGAAATCCGGGTCGCTGGGATTGGGCCCTGGGCCTCACCTCGAGCGCCCGCCCGTCGCCGACCGTCAATTTCTGCAGCGACCTTTCGAGGCCCATAATACCGTTCTTGACCTTTACCTGCAGGGCGGATTGCTTGCGGTGATGGCATTGGTCTGGATCGTGGGAGCCGCAATGTCGCTTGCCTGGCGAGCGGGATTCGACGCGCTGCTGGTGCTCGGTGCGTCGACGATAATCTTCAGCATGCCTCACCTGATCATCCGCCATCCGATCGTGTGGTTTTCGCTGGCTTTCTGCCTCGTTGCCGGAAATCCGACCGCACTTCGGCGGCAACTTGCCGAGCCCAGGGTGCCCTAAATGTGTGGGATCGCCGGAATTCTATTGGCTTCCGATGCCACAGACATAAAGCCGCTCCAAGCGATCGGGCGGATGACCGCATCGCTGCGTCACCGGGGCCCGGATGGCGAAGGGCTCTGGGCCGATCGCGAGGCTGGAATCGCATTGGGCCACAGGCGATTGGCAATTGTCGACCTGTCAGCCGCCGGGCACCAGCCGATGCATTCTGCCAGCGGCCGATACGTGATCACCTTCAACGGTGAGATATACAATTTTCGCGATTTACGTCGCGAACTTGAGGGTGCGGGCCAAACCTTTCAAGGCGCCAGCGACACCGAAGTGATGCTCAGCGCAATCGAGCATTGGGGGCTTGAAACCGCCCTCAAACGCTTTGCCGGAATGTTCGTGTTCGCATTGTGGGATCTGAAGACAAGAAGCCTTTATCTGGCCCGTGACAGGATGGGCAAAAAGCCCCTCTATGTTGCTTCGACCCGAGACGCATTGGTCTTCGCCTCTGAGCTGAAGGCGATCAACACCTTTCCGGGCTTCTCTCCCGACCTTGATCTTGATGCCGCGGCGGCAATGCTTTCAACGGGATGGGTGCCGGACCATCTCTGTATCTGGCGAGGCGTGTTCAAACTGCCGCCTGGTTCCGTCCTTTCCGTCACCGCGGCGAATTGTGCCGAAGACCGCAGCGCGGACCGTCTTTCGCAACGCGTTCACCGCTGGTGGTCACTGGCTGACGTTGCAGCCGATGGGCGACGGAACCCCGCTACCGGCACCGACGAAGATCTGGTTGACGAACTGGACAACCGGCTTCGGCTGGCCGTGCGGGAACGCATGATGGCCGACGTCCCTCTGGGTGGCTTCCTGTCGGGCGGGATCGACAGCTCAGCCGTGATCGCCCTGATGCAGGCTCAATCCTGCAAGCCGGTTCGCAGTTTCACGATCTCGTTCGCAGAGGGCGGCTTTGATGAAGCTCCATACGCAGCGGCCGTTGCCCGTCATCTGGGCACCGACCACTCCGAACTTCACCTCTCGCCCAGCGCCGCACGTGACGTCATTCCCGAGTTGCCGCAGGTCTGGGATGAACCCTTCGCCGATGAATCGCAGATACCGACCTTGCTCGTTGCCAGGCTCGCCCGTCAGCACGTCACCGTAGCGCTGTCGGGCGACGGCGGTGACGAATGCTTCGCAGGATACGGCCGCCACTTCATGGCGGAGCGGTTGAAACGACACCTGCGCCTGCCCCGACAACTGCGCCGAACCTTGGCGGCAGGGGCAGGTTTTTTCGCACGCGCCGGACGCGACGATGTCATCGGCAAACTGCCACTCTCTGCGAGCGCGAGGCATTTTATCCGGAGCGACCGGATGGAACGTCTCGCCCGGCTGCTCACGGCATCGAATGAAGACGAATTGTTTCAGCGGCTGGCGCGGCCACAGGCTGAAAACCTGGGACGTCAGCGGCCCACCGAACCAATCTACGGCCACGGCGGTCCGCCGCTTGACGACCTGCTCTCCCGTCTTCTGTGCGATGACATGGCGGGGTACTTGCCTGGCGATATCTTGGTGAAGCTGGACCGTGCCACTATGGCCAACAGCCTTGAGGGCCGGTGTCCTCTGCTTGACCACCGCGTTGTCGAATTCTCCTGGCGGCTGCCATCCAACATGAAAGTTCGTGATGGCGCCGGCAAATGGATCCTTCGTCAATTGCTACGCCGCTATCTCCCGCAGCACCTGATCGAGCGTCCGAAACAGGGCTTCGATGTCCCTATCGCAGCATGGCTGCGGGGTCCGCTGCGCAACTGGGCCAGCGATCTTCTCGCCGACATGCGAGCAGAAAGCAGTGACGTATTGGACGCTGCGAAGATCGACGCCTGCTGGCGCGATCACATTGATGGCCAGAACCGCTCGCGCGAATTGTGGTCCGCATTGATGTTCCAGGCCTGGCGGAGCCGAGCCAACCGGCAAGCACAGGAAACCGGCCCAATTCATGAACCCGATCTGGCAGGAGTATAAAATGGTAGGTTCCGCAATCAGCCCGATCCAGCTGCCACGGATCAATCAACCACCAGCACCGGTTCTCGAAGGCAGAGTGCACGTGCGGTCATTGCGCGAATATGTCGAGCCGGCCACCGCGTCGCACCAACTCTTCGTGATTCTGGCAAGGCGAAAATGGTCTATTGTTGCCTTCGCTGTGTTGGGCGGGCTGCTGGCGGGGTTGCTGGGAAGTCTTCGCCCGGTTCTCTACGAAGCAACTACTCAGCTTATCATCGACGCCCCATCGCGCGGTTCACTGCCCGTCGGCGCCCCGTCTTCGCAGGACCTCGTCGATTCAAGCATAGATGACCACATCACGATGCTATCGTCGCAAGACCATCTGCGCCGCGTCATGGCGGCACTGCGCAAGACAGGTGCGGCTGAAACCGGACAGGACAATTCCGCTAGCGGGAATTCCCGGCTTGAGCCGTCTGCCATCCCTCCCCCGAGGACACGCTCGCTTGCCGGTGGTCTACTGGACCGACTGTGGCCAGGAGCGGACAAAACAATCAGCGATTCACAGGCCGAGGATGCCTCTGAATTGAGAGCCTTGCGGCAAGGAATGCGGGTCGGGCAGGAGCTGCGATCGAGAGTAGTCTCCGTCGCTTTCGCCGATGACAGTCCCGCGCGGGCGGCGCTCGTGGCCAACACATTCGCTCAGGTCTATGTCGACAATCTGATAAGGAGAAGGCAGGCATCCGACCAGCAAGAACTCGATGCGATCACCACCAGCCTGCCCAGGCTGCAAAACGATCTGCAGGCAGCGGCCGACCGCCTTGAGAAATATCGGTTGAGCCACGGAGCCATCGACCAAGGCTCGGCGGACAATGCAGCCAGGGAACGGGCCGACCTCAGCCAGCAATTGTCGATGTCAAACGCAGATCTCGCCGCTGTGGAAACTCGGCTGCGACATGTTCAGGAGCTTCGAGCGCAGGGGGCTTCTTTCGTCTCCGTGGCCGAAGCCATTGGCGGGCCTGAACTTGCCGATCTTGCGGCTCGACAGGCTCGCGCGCCTGCGGACCAAGAACTCAGAAACCTGACCGAAAGCAAGGTCGAACAAGGCATCGACAAGATTGCTGCGGACGCAAACATTTTCCGTGCCCAGATCGCCACTCTTGAGAGCCGGAAGGCCATTTTGGATGCGGTCATGGCCGACACCGCCAGCCGGCTTTCCGGGTTGCGGGTTCTCGAGCCGCAGGTCAGTTTGCTGACCCAGCGATACAACGAACTTCTTGGCCGGCAACAGGATTTGACGCGGCGTATCGGAGTTCCCTCGGCTGGAATTTCCATCCTATCGGCGGCATGGCCGCCGACCATCCCGCAGACCTTGCCCGCCATCTTCCTTGTTCCGCCCGGGATGATTGTGTTCGCTATACTGGGCGCGATTTTCGTCACGATGCGCAATCACTTCGATCGGACTTTCCGCGGTGAGACCGAGGCGGAAGCGGTGCTCAAGGTTCCATGTATGGGGCAGATTCCCGAAGCAGGCAGGGTGCATGCCAAACGACTGCGAACCCTTGTCCTGGGCGAGCGCAGCTCCGCCTATAGCCGCGCCGTGACGTCGTTGCTGATTGCTGCGGCGCCCAATGCGCTGAGGGCTCGTTCGTCGTACACGGCGCTTGTCACCTCCAGCGTCCCGGAGGATGGGGGGACCGAGCTCGCATGGAGTCTGGCGCTGGCCGGCACGCGGATGGGCGGTCGTGTTCTCTTGATCGATCTTGAACGCAAGGGCGTTCAACTCACGCTCGAGTTCCTGCATCAGTTCAGCGAGCGCAAGAGCCGCCATTCCTTCGCTGATTATGTCTGCAATCGCAGCAACCTGGAAAACGCCGTGGCCAGTCTGCATGAAATCGGCATCGACGTGATGACCGCTGCTCCGTCGGACGATCTGCTGGCGGTGTTGTCCTGCGAGGATGGGGGCAAAGTGATGGCGGATCTGCACTTGACCTATCGCATCGTCATCATAAACCTGCCGTCGGCGCTCGGGCGGCCGGAAGCCAAATTTCTGGCTGGATGGGCTGATGCGGTGCTTTTTGCCGTCCGATGGAGGAAAACGCCACGTACCCTCGCTCGCGGGGTGCTGGAACTCCTTCAGGGCAACGGTTCTCTTGCGGTACCCGTCGGCAGCGTCCTCACGCAAGTGAACTTGAAAAAACATGCCGGATATCGGCTCGAGGATAGCGCCGACCTCTTGCGCGAGCAGATAGCATGACCAAGCATAGGCTCGTCCTTGGGCCGCGGACGATCCGGGGGCGGTTCATCCAGGGAGCGGCCCGGACGATTCAGGGTGCAGCCTGTCCGCAGAGCGCGTCATTCAGGTGAATGATGGCAACGTTCGGTGTGCATCGTAGGCTGCGGCAATCCCCGATATTTGCCTCCCTCGGAAGCGCGAACCGATGGCACTGAGCGACCTTCTGAGACCCAAGATGGTTCCCGCGGCCGACACAGCCATCATCGCTGTTCGGCCGAGCACGATCGGTTCGATCATTCGTGCAGCTGGTGAGGTGTCGGCGATGGCAATTGTCGGCCAACTCACCCTTCTTGCTGCGATTCCGGTCTTGGCGCGGCTCTATTCGCCTGCGGATTTCGGCATCTTTACGATTTATCTGTCGATTGTGAACATACTCGCCGGGGTCGCAGCATTGCGCTTCGAGGCGTCACTCTATGGGGTTAAGGGGAGCGCCCAGGCCTATGTGACGGTCAAGCTTATCCTTTTGGCTGTGTTCGTGACCACCGTCCTGGCCTTTTCGGCCGGACAGATGCTGTCGAACCTTGCTCCCAACCGCCTCGGCTCGCTTGCCTGGCTCATTCCGATCGGAATGGGAGGCGCAGGTCTGGTCGAAGCCATGAACTGCTGGAGCCTGCGTGCTGGGCTTTTGCGCGACTTTGCCCTTGGGCGGCTGATCCTGCCGGCGAGCATGGCTGCACTGCAATTGGTTTTCGGCATTGCCAACCTTGGCGGCGAAGCGATGATCCATGCCCATATTTTGAGCCAGTTCGTCTTTATCGGGTATATCGGTTATCGGGTGACGAGCTGGGAGGATTTGCGCGGCATCGCCCGGGCACCTTGGCGTGCGGTGTTCGAAAAGGCCCGGCGGGAATACAAATTTCCTCTGTTCGATATCCCCGCAACACTCGCGAGCATAGCGATCAACAATCTTCCGGCAGTTCTTGTCGGTGGGCTGTTCGGCACCGCATTTGCCGGATATTTGGGCGTGGCAACGCGCCTGGTTACCGGTCCAGTGACGCTGATCGCTTCACCGCTCAGCAATGTTTTTGTCGCCGAAGCAAACCAGAACAACAATCGTGGACACCTGCTTGGCGTGGCACGCGGGCTTCTCCTGCTGGCCGCCGGCTTTACCGCGGTGCCGATATTGCTGCTTGGACTCGCCGCGCCCTATGTGGTCGTTCCGCTCCTGGGCGAGCCTTGGATGCCCACCGCGGAAATCATGACCGCACTGGCGCTGATGGGCGCGGCACAAGCGTTGTCTACTCCGCTTAGCGACGTTCCCGCTCTGCTACGTCGGCAAGGAACAAGACTGGTCATCGACCTCGCACGAGCGGTTCTCGTGTTTGGCCCGCTGCTCGCCGGCGCCCAGGCGGGCTGGCAGCCAGTCACCGTCATCTATTTCATGGCCGCCGGCGGCGCGTCGGGTTTCGCTCTGAAAATGGCAGCATCGCTGTATTTGTTGACCCACGACCCCCAACCAGCAGGCGCTGCAACGTGCATCCAACATGAATGTCTCGAGGAAAAAACACCATGAATTCGTCGTCGGTTGACAATCTTCAAGCGGCAGTTGCGGTCACCCAGCATGACCGTGCCGATGTCTCATGGTCACGCCCTTTTATCTCTGTCGGGATACCAACCTTTCGCCGGCCCGATACGATCCGCAGGGCGATCGACAGCGTCCTGGGTCAGGATTACTCCGATTGGGAGTTGGTCGTGAGCGACGACGAGGGACCGGAGGGCGAGACCTGGGCTATCGTGACCGACTATGCACGAAGCGAACCTCGCATCCGCATCATCGAGAACAGCCGAGGTCGCGGTCAGGTGGAGAACACCAACAACGCTATGCTGGCTTGCGCTGGACGGTGGATCAAGTTGCTGCACGACGATGACTGGCTTGCGCCAGGTGCACTCAGGACATTCGCCGAAGTTGCCAAACAGCACCCGTCGGTTGCCTTCATGACGTCAGCCGCAAACATAATCGAGGACAAGCGAGTGAGATTTCGCCAAGTCCCCAAGGAGCAGGAAGCGATCTCCCTTTATTCCAGCCAGCAGTGCCTGATGGACCTCTATCTGGTGCGCGCGACACGCTGCCTGGGGATCATTCCATCCACATTGTTGATCAACAGCGACGTCATTCGTGCCGGCTGCTTGATGCGCACGCACAAAGAGATTCCGGCCGGAGTGGATCAACTGTTCTTCGTCGATCTAGCCAGCCATGGGGACATGGTGGCGATAAGCGATCCGCTTACCTTTTATGATGCAACGAGCCATCCAAGCATTACCACGTCAAAGAGTTTCCGCGAGGTCGACGAAGTGACCCTCGCCGTCAAGCAGCTTAACTGGAATCTCATCAAAGACCGCAACCATCTCCCGCCTCCCGAGACATTGCTGCGGGCGCTGCGGGTTGCTCGTATTCCCATGCGGTTCCACCAGCAGTCCTGGTTGACCACGTTCCTGGATGGGATACAGATCTTCCGGCCTTCGGTCATGAAGGTGGCGGGCTGGCACGTGCTTAATCACGTGTTTGCAATCCGCCCAAGATTGGGCCGGGTGCGCACGCGACGGCGGTAAGGTGAGGCTGGCCGACAAGCACATCAGCGACAGATTGCGCGCACAAGCCTGTTGTGCGCGCGCATGGTAAAGGCGTTTGCCTCACGGCAAAACGCATATGCGCCCAAGAAGAGCTACCAGTTCCGCCTGTCGCCGTGTTTCGGTCTTGGCGAACAGCGACGCCAGCTGCGACCTTATCGTGGTCCGGCTCAAGCGCCGCTTGCGGGCTATTTCCAAAGGGGCATCGCCCTGCGCCAAGCGCAGTGCGAGCTGCGTTTCGGCACTCGTCAGACCAAACATTCTTTGCAGCGTCTGGGGATTTGGCCCGGACCTGTTTTCACGATCCAGCAGCGCCACGATGCTTGTCGCGTCAGGCGTTGCTATGCCCTTCTCGTTCAATATCAGGGGCCTGTCGCCCATGCCTCGGATCACCACCCATGAAAGCGTGCCAGGAGAAAAATTGCCCGGCACGTTTGCGATCAGCCGTCTCAGCGCAGCAAATACCTTGCTGGCCGTATCGGCTGCCTCGCCTTCGCGCTCCAAGGTGTTTTGAGCGGCTGAATTCCACTCCATGACCTTCCTGTCGCTGTTCAGGATCAGGTAGCCACAACCGATGCGATCAAGCATTCTCACAACAGATGCAAGGCTGCTCTGCCGTGGCTCGACAGCAACGCTGTCGAACCGTTGTGGTGCTTGATGCCAAGCGGAAGCATGGTCACCTTGCGTTCTCAAGGCGGAGACAGGCTTTCCCCCGAAACTTCCATATTGGCGACCAAGAATTCCATCATCTTGCCTACCAACCAGTGCCATTTTCTTACCTCCCGCAAAACGGCAACGCCTCCCAGTCAAAAGGAGGTGCCTTAAACATGTCAGTCAGGTCGCTTGGAGAGTAGCGGTCCGATCCGCCCCCGACATCGGACAAAATGCGCGCTACAATCCCGGGGAACAATCCTGCGGTCGGACTAGTCTGTACGCTTTTCGGTCTAATCTCGACGGACTAGTCAGAAGGTTATAGTCTGGCACATGCGTTTGCATTCGCTCAGTTTGCATCCGAACAGCTCAGGCAAGTTGCTGACCCGCCTTGCCTCGATGTCGCTCCTGATAGCGACACTTGCAGTCGAGACAGCGCTGCCGACCTCTGTGGCATACGACATCGGCTTTTTTGAGTTTGTTCCCGCCATTATTGCCATCTCATATTTCGAAGATCGCATGATCGCTCTTGCGGCAACATTTGTGATGGTTGCCGTCGGCTTGTTGACGCGGGATGTCCTGCACCATCCAATCGATGTCGGCCTTTGGGTTCAAGCCATTCTGCTGCTGGTTGCAGGGGGGATGATCGCCCTGACTTTCCACCGGCAGAGGCAGGACTACCGCACCCTTTTGCAGGTTGCGGAGGCTAGACTCGCGGCCTTGGAAGCAACCGAAAACAGGTATCGCTGGGCATTCGAACGTGCCGCCATTGGCTTTGCCAACATGAATGAGAACGGAGAGTTGCAACGGTCCAACAAGCGTCTTGGTGAGATGACAGGGTATGTCGAGGAGGAGCTTTCAAGTCTGCCGCTCAGCGCACTCGTCCACCCCGACGACAACCACACCTTGGCGGAAGCGTTGACTCGCCTGAAAGACACGACTTCGTTTGGCTCGGAGATCCGTCTCCTGAGAAGAGACGGCACGATTTTGTGGACAAGATTGGCCCTGTCTTTGGCCGTGCCAGCCGATGCTCTCCCTCAAAGCATTTTTGTAGTGGTGGACGACATATCGGGAGAGCGAACCGCCCGCGAGGCACTCCGGGCTCAGAAGGAATGGTTGGACCTGGCGCTATCGTCAAGCCGGTTGGGAACATGGCGCATAGATTTCGAGAGCGGGTCCGTGAAGGGCTCAGCCGCGTTCTGGGAAATGATGGGGCTGGCACCCGCGCCGAGCCGTCCATTGCAGGAATTGACTGCGGTCGTTCACCCGGCCGACTTGCCTAATCTGATGGCCCCGGGAGAGCTTGCATCAGGCGCCGACTATGACGCTGAGATCCGCATCAGGCGAACTGGCGGACATATCCGCTGGATTGCTCTTCGGGGACGGGACGAATTGCGCGACGGTCGTGCACAGCGAATAGGAGTCGCCGCGGATCTCACCGATCGGCGCATAACCATTCTGCTGCGGGCTGCGGCGAAGAAGCGAGAGCGGGCTATGCTTGAACAGCGCCATAGGCTCAACAATCTGTTTCCGGTGATCACGGCGCTTGTGAATATGGTTGGTGCCCCCGACAATGATATCGCCAGCTATAAGCAGACACTGATCGAAAAGATCGGCGCACTCCAGGCGACGCATCTGCTTCTTTCACGCGATGGCAGCCTGTCGGCTTCCCTGCGTGACCTCATCGTTCAGGAATTGCAGCCCTATATGGGGACGCATGACATTTCGATCAGTGGACCCGAAATAAAAATGGCTGAGGGTTCGGCTGAGAGCTTCGCAATGATCGTTCACGAGCTTACGACCAATTCCGTGAAGCATGGGGCTCTCGGCACTCCGGCAGGACGGATCGAGGTCGTGTGGCAATTCGTGGCCCAGGAGCCCGGCGCCGACATAGTGTTTGAATGGTCGGAATCGGGAGAGCGCCGGGTCTCCACCTCGGCTCGGCGTGGTTTTGGGTCGTTGATTATCGGAGCCGGCGGTGAGCCTATCGTGGGCCACTCTTCCAAGCTTGAGATGCTGGATCACGGACTGAAATATTCGGTCCGGCTGCCGCCAAAAGCAATCGGCGCTAGTTGATGTCCCTGGCGGCCCATGTCTTCAGCAAAACCGCGGCTTCCGTTCGATTTCGTGCCCCAAGTTCGCGCAGGACGGCAGCCGCATGAATCTTCGTCGTCGCTTCTGCAATTTCAAGAGAGCGGGCAATCTCTTTGTTCGAGTAACCTTCAGCCATCAACCTGAGGACTTCCTTCTGTCTGGACGTAAGCCTGCCCAGATTGTTGACGCTGATGGTCCTGTGGGGCATTTGCGTGGGAGCCTCGGATGGAAGGCGCACCGACGCCTTGGACCTTTGTGAAAGAAGTGCCGGAACGTAAATGCGGCCAGCCAGGATTTCGTTCACCGCCAGGACCACCTCCTCGTCCGTTTGGGACTTTACGATATAGCCATGAAGTCCAATCGAGAGGGCAGTTAGAATCTCGGCGCGTGAATCGGTCCCTGAGACAATTGCAAACCGTGTGTCGGGATGAGCCGGTAAGACGTCGCGAAGGTCGTCCTGACCGGACAGTCCCGGCATGTTCAGGTCGATGATGGCGAGATCAACAGGCGCCTGATCTTCAAGCAAGCTTATGACGGTATCAAAACACGCCGCTTCGAATATTTCCAAGTCTGGAATGCCGGCCATCAAAGCCAGTCGCAGCCCACGACGATACAAGCCGTGATCATCGGCGATGATAATACGATACATGAACCACCCACCTTTTGGCAGCCCGCATGTGTCCCTAGCTGCCGAAACCTCCCTTTGGATGGACTGTACGGTGACCCAACACAGATCAGCCGCCCGCTGATCCCCCGTATGTCGACGCTCGCCGCCGCCCATCGGCACATTTCAACCTTCTAATATAGCTTACAATCGCACACATTTCAGGGCCAGATGTTGAAGTGTTTTTTTCGTACGAACGGTAGCGATGCCCTTCCGAGCAGGTCGTTGCCGGCGCCGGACATGTGAACAGTTCCCAGCTCTGATCGCCCTGCCGCCCCCATGCCCTGCCAACTGGAATATTGAATCAAAAGGCCGGGAAAGTGCCATTCAAATGCACGACGACGCCTTCTTAAGCGCCACTTACCATCGCTGCACTCCGGAGAGGCAAAACCAACACTGGCGTACCTTCCGGCCGGGTGGGTTGGACCCATCACACCGCGACAGTCGTATCAATAGGAGGACGAGATGAAAGCGGTCATTCAGTGCGGTGGAATGGGAACACGCCTTCGGCCTTTCACTTCCATATTGCCCAAGCCTCTCATGCCGATCGGTGCTCGACCGGTTCTTGAATTGCTTTTGAAGTGGCTGCGGCGGAACGGCATTCAGGAAGTCTACGTCACGACCGGCTATCTGGGGCACTTGATCCGCACCGTATGCGGGGACGGATCCCAGTGGAATCTAAGGATACGCTACACCCAGGAACTGGAACCTCTCGGCACCATTGGCCCGCTCTCCCTGATCAGGGAGGAACTGGACGAGCCGTTCATTGTTCTCAATGGGGACGTACTTACCGATCTCAGTCTCAGCCGGTTTGTGGCATCACACCGCACACACACGGATCCAGTCACCATAGCCACCGCATCCCGCGTCATCAAGATGGACTTCGGCGTCATCGACGAGGTCGACAATACCGTTCAAGTATTTCGTGAAAAACCGACGCTATCCCATCTGGTAAGCATGGGAATATATTGCATGAATCCAGACGTTTTTCGTTTTATACCTGACGGCATCGCCTTCGGATTCGACGATCTCATGCTGCAGATGATGCAAAACGGCACGAATGTGCACGTCTACAAACATGACGGGCTTTGGCTGGATATCGGACGCGTTGAAGATTTTCAAAACGCACAAACCATTGCCTGGGAAGAGCAGTCCGCATCGATCGAGGTCTCGGCAGCGGCCGCTTGAGGGCTGAACGCTCGACCACGCCAACATGAGGAGGTCGTAATGCTCTTGGTCAGCGCTCCTATTCTTGGCTTTCCGGAAAAGGCGGCCTTGGCCAAAGTTGTCGACAGTGGGTGGCTGACGATGGGGGACCAGGTACGAGCCTTTGAAGAGGCCTTCGCGGCCGTGCATGATGCGGTCGATTGCGTTGCCGTCAGCTCTTGCACCGCCGCCCTGCATCTCATTCTCCATGCACTTGGGATCGGTCCCGGAGACGAAGTTCTGGTTCCCTCGCTGACCTTCGTGGCGACCGCGAATGCAGTGCTCTACGTAGGAGCAACACCGGTATTCGTCGACATAGAGTCGGCCGAAGTGCCACTGATGTCCCTAAGCGACGCGGAAGCCAAGTGCACCGGACGCACCAAGGCCGTCATTCTCGTCCACTTTGCCGGCTACCTCGCCGACCGGGAAGAATGGCAGAGATTTGCCCGTGTGCGAGGACTGCATATCGTCGAGGATGCCGCGCATGCTCCCGGCCTTAAGGAGGTGGGGACTTATGGTGCGGCCGCGGCCTTTAGCTTCTACGGCAACAAGAACATGACCACCGCGGAAGGTGGGGCCGTAATCGCCCGGGATGCACAGCTCCGTGAAGCGATCCGCCAGGCTCGCGGACATGGGATGACCAGCGGCACACATCAGCGGCTGAACAGCCGCACGCCGCAATACGATGTGACGATGCTCGGTTTCAATTATCGCATGGATGAATTGCGCGCCGCTATTGGCTTGGTCCAGCTTCAGAACCTGCAGGAATGGAATGAAATCCGGCGCATATTGGTCGTCCTCTATCGACGTCTGATCGCAGACTATTGCTCGGCTGTGACAGTTCCGTTCTGCAAACCGCGGACCTCGGCCTATCACATCATGCCTGTCCTCCTGCCACATGACGTCGACCGGCAAACGGTGATCGACCATCTGCGAACGAAGGGAATACAGACCACAATCCACTATACGCCCGTGCACCAGATGACGCTCTATCGCCAAATGTTCACTGAAATCCATCTGCCGAAGACCGAGGATTTCGCGCAGCGGGAGTTGACGATTCCACTACACCCGCAAATTACGGCAAGTGCGATCGAGTCGGTGGTTGTTGCGTTGGCCACCGCGATTGAAAGCAGCGGGCGCGCGGGAGCCGCGGCATGAACGCACTCGACGTGACGATGCATCGGCCCGCCGTAGCTGGCACCAGCCATGGAATTGCCAGGCGCGCGATGGATATCATCCTCGCCGCAGCAGCGGGAATGGCACTCGCTCCGCTGATGCTACTGATTGCTGTTGCACTCTTTGTCGAGGGTGGTTGGCCCGTGCTTTTCGCACAGACGCGCCTGGGTGCCGGCGCAAAACCATTTCGCATGTACAAGTTCCGCAAATTCAAGACAACAGCTGATCCTTTCGGCCTTGCGCTGACCATGAACGATGACAGCCGCATGACGCGGATAGGCCGTTTTCTCGCGGCAACGAAACTTGATGAGTTGCCGCAACTGTGGAACGTTTTTACGGGAGACATGGCAATTGTCGGCCCGCGGCCGGAAAGCCTTGCCTTCGCCGATTGTTTCCGCGGCGGCAATGAAGCCGTCCTGCAGTGGAAGCCCGGCCTGCTCGGCCCGACCCAGGTTCTCTTCCGTCACGAAGCCTGTTTTTACCCGCCATCCCTTGATCCGCTCCTGTTTTATCGAGAGGTCCTGTTCCCGGCCAAGGCAACGATCGACCTCGCCTATTATCCGCGGCGCACGATTGCATCGGACCTCGTCTGGATAATGCGAGGCTTCAGGGCGGTTTTCGGCGTGTCCCTGCCTCCCGCGGCAAGTGGATAGAGTTGGAAAGTGAGGAGAGTTTGGCATGAATGGATCGTTGTTCGTTCGCCAGTTTGTCAGCTCACACGATCAAAGGAGTGCGCAGTCGTGAGCTATCACGGCAGGAAGGTCCTGGTCACGGGTGCGGATGGATTTATCGGATCCCACCTCACGGAAGCGCTGGTGCACGAAGGCGCCGATGTCACGGCACTGGCCCTCTACAACTCGTTCGACAGCCATGGCTGGCTGGACGATTTACCCGACCACGTTCGAAGCCAGCTGCAATGCATTCGTGGGGATGTTCGTGACAGCGCGTTCATCAACCGGATCGTGCGCGGCCAGGCGGCGGTGTTTCATCTGGCTGCGCTGATTGCGATTCCCTACTCCTACGCGGCTGCCCAATCCTATGTGGAAACCAATGTGCTGGGCACCGTGAATGTCCTCGAAGCGGCACGCCACTGGGAAACCGAACGCATTGTGCATACGTCCACGAGCGAGGTTTATGGCACCGCTCTGACCATGCCGATCGACGAATCCCACCCACTGCAGGGACAGTCCCCCTACTCTGCATCCAAGATCGGCGCAGACATGATGGCGGCGTCCTATGCCAGGTCCTTCGATGTGCCGGTGGTCATCCTGCGACCGTTCAATACATACGGGCCGCGCCAGAGCGAGCGGGCCATCGTGCCGACCATCATAAGGCAGGCTCTGGACGAGAACTGTCCGGCGATCATGGTCGGCGACACCAGCCCTATCCGCGACCTTACCTTTGTGGAGGACACTGCTGCGGCATTTGTGGCGGCAGGGGCGGCCGAGCTTGAATTTGGCCATGCCTACAATGCAGGCAGCCAGCGCGCCGTCAGTGTCTCGGACGTTTTGGAGTTGGTGCTCGAGTTGAGTGGCACCAGGAAACCAGTTCGTCGAGATGAAAGCCGGATGCGGCCGCAAAACTCCGAGGTTCGCGCGTTGCTCGCCGATTCCTCGAACCTTGAAAGTAAAGTCGGATGGCGGGCACATACGAGCTTGCGTGATGGTCTGGAAAAGACCATCGAGTGGTGGCGCTCGCGCCTCAGCGAAGGCCGCGTCCGACGCGAAATGAGCTACATGACATGACCTTTCCGCGGCTCATACCAGCTTTGCTGTTGATGGCCGCTCTGCTGGCGCTGCACACAGCCGGAAACCGGCCGAGCGGTGCGGCAGGCACGGAGCCGGCAATGGATCTGCCCGCTTATCTGAAACCTGCAACTGATCCGGCGACAGGGATCCGCTTTACTCGGATCACTCAGCCCGGAGCGCTTGGCAGCGGAATTGTCTGCGGCAAAATATATTGCAGTCATCGCTACTCGAGCGCGCAAGCCTGGAATGCGGATCAGAGCCTCCTCGTCCTCATGAACGGCTGCAACGGCATGTGTTTCCTCGACGGGAAAACCTACCTCCCTTTGTTTCATCGCAACAAGTCGGGTGAGTGCGAATGGCGCCCTCGAAACGCGGAGATGATGATCTGTGTCGATGGTCAAAAGATATCGACCTGGGCGCCCCGCACCAATCGTGAGGACATAGTGTATGCCGCAACGAAATATCGGGATCTCGAATTCGGCCCGTCCAAGGGAAATCCTAGTCGTGACGGCAACCGCATTGCCGTACGCGCGACCCGCAATGATGGAGCTGCTGTCGTCTTCGCATACGACATCGACCGGCGTCTGAAATACCCGGACATCGATCTCGCCCAGGTTGCCGGAACGACCAGCTCCTGCACCATTTCTCCGCTCGGAGAGAACATCCTGTGTTTCCAAAATCTGGTCGACGGCACCGAACAGCGAGCCATTTTCGCAGTCGACGGGACCCTGCGCCAAACGTGGAAGGATCATCATCGGCCCGGCCATGGCGATTTGACTCTCGATGCGGATGGCAGCGAAATTTACGTCGGAACCAGCAAATCCGCTCCGGACAAATATCAGGTGATCAAGCGTCGGTTGTCCGATGGAAAGGTCACGTCGCTCACGAAGTACGGTGAGGCCGAGCATACGTCGCTGCGTGCTTTGGACAGGCCCGAATGGGCGTTTATAAGTTACGGGGGCAATCCCGATGAGGTTCGGAGCCACCCGGACTGGGCGCCATACACGCGCGAAGTGATCGCGCTGCGTGTCGACGGTCGTCAGGAGGTGCGACGCATCGTGCAGACGCGAAACGCTCCGTTCGACTATTGGAGCGAGACACATGCCTCACCCTCCCCTGATGGGTCGCAAGTGATCTGGTCGAGCAATTGGGGGGTGCCTGGTGGGCCGGTCTACGAATTCGTCGCCCATCTCGATTGGCCGCAGCAGCCGGGCCTGAATTAAAGGGAGATTGCCATCGATGGCCTTCGTTAGCCGAATTTTCTTTGCAGCCCTTGCCGGTTGCCTGGCCCTGGATATCGCAGCCGCGGCTGAAGCGCCGGTGGCCTATAAGCTGTCGCCCGGCGATACGGTGGAGATAGGAATAGCCTCCATAGCGGAGCGAACGCAACGCGCGATCGTGCAAATGGATGGCTCGATCGCGCTGCCCGAGTTCGGGATGATCCCGGTTGGCGGGCTGACGCCGGCAGAATTGCAGACGCGCATGGAGGCGGTGCTGCCAACCAAGATAGTCCATCAGCGCCTACCTGATGGACGGGAGCAAATGATCGTCATCAAGCCGAGCGACGTCACGGCCGTGATCGCGGAGTACCGTCCGATCTATGTGACTGGCGATGTGCTGACACCAGGGCAGCAGACTTACCGGCCACTCATGACTGTCCGACAGGCAATTGCCGTCGCCGGCGGTTTTAGTCTCCTGCGGTCTCGGGCAAGCCAAAGCGGACCTGATCCCGTTGATCTGCGACGCGACTACGAGTCGATCTGGGGGGACTACATCAGGGACTACTTTCATGGCGCGCGCATCCGCGCCGAACTTCAGAACCAGGCAGAATTTGACATGCAACCGCCGCAAGGCTCGCCCCTGTCGAATGCATTGATATCGGCGGTCGCGCAGGCGGAAGCGGAGGGCCTCAAGATTTCGCTGAACAATTTTCAGCAGGAGCAAAGCTATCTCGACAAGACCGCCAAGGATGCCGAGGCTCAGGTCGAGGTTCTGCTCAAGCGCGAGCAGACGGAAGCGGCCGCGGTGAAACAGGATGAGGACGATCTTGCGCGGGTCACCAAATCGTTCGAATCGGGCAACCTGACCAACAGCAGGCTCGCCGACGTCAGGCGTGCCGTGCTGATGTCGTCGAGCCGGGCGCTCGAGACCTCAGTCGAACTGATGAGAACGCGGCGCCAGCAGGAAGACTCCGTCAGGCAGCAGGAACGCAATGAAAATCAAAGAAGGATCGGCCTTCTGAACGAATTGAGGGACACCGACCTTCGCCTCGCCGAGACCACTGCAAGGCTCCACGCAGCCAGCCAGAAGCTTCAGCCATCAGGGGCGTCCGCGCTTCCACTGCCCGTCGCCGGCGAAACCTTTCAGGCGCGGATCACAATAACCGGCGGGGCCGGCGACGCGTCAAGAGGTCGACCGGTCGACCAGGACACCGAGGTTGCGCCTGGAGACACCATCGAGGTGAGGTTCAGCAGCGAACTGCAGAGCGCGGCGATCCAGTAGTTGCGCGGACGTGAACCGAGCCGGGAACGACGTTGCTGATGGCTCGCCCATGGCATGAAGACCGGGCGCCTGAGAAATCAACATTGGGAAATCAAGAAAGCGGGTTTGCCGTGATTGGTGAAATAGATGTCGCCAGCGCCTACAGCACCGGCCGCACCGACTTCATGGGGCTGAAGTTGGTTGTCGCGCCCGGCGTGCTCGTCCCTCGCCCGGAGACGGAACTGCTCGGCAGCACCGCCCTCAATGTGCTTCGTGAACTTAACAGGCCGGTACCGCGTGTCGTGGACATGTGCTGCGGGGCGGGCAATCTCGCCTGCGCCATTGGATACAAGGTCCCCACCGCGCGCGTCTGGGCGAGCGATCTTACTGACAGCTGCGTCGAAACCACCTGCCGGAACGTTGCCCATCTTGGCCTGGCCGGACGTATTTCGGTGCTACAGGGCGACCTCTTCAATTCCTTCTCGGGTCTGGAGCTCGAAGGTACGATCGATCTGGTCGTCTGCAACCCGCCTTACATCTCGGAGAAGCGGCTCGAAAACGACCGCGCGCATCTGATGGAACTTGAACCCCGTGAGGCGTTCGCTGCCGGGCCTTACGGCCTGAGCATTCATATGCGGGTGATCAAGGAGGCGCAGCATTATCTGCGGCAAGGTGGCATGCTGCTTTTCGAGGTCGGGCTTGGCCAGGACCGGCAGGTCATGAGTTTGGTTGAGCGTTCCAAAGCCTATGAGAGCATTCGCACGGTTGCGAACAAAGCCGGTGAAGCCAGGGTGGTTTGTGCACGGGCCAAAGCGCCAGCGTGAGCCGCGCCATGGGTTTGCGCGCCCGGTTGGGACGACGCCCTCAAGCCGTAGCCCGGCGATCAGTTTTCCTTGCTGACCACGTAACGTGCAATTCCCTGGATGGAATCGAAATTCTCCGGCAGAAGTTCACTGTCCTCGACAGTGATGCCGAATGTCTCCTCGACGAATCCGATAACTTCAAGCACTCCAGTCGAGTCTATGATGCCCTGATCGAGCAACGACGTTTCAACTTCCAGCGCACGCGGGTCGGCTACGTAGAAGTTTGACGCCAGAAAGGCGCGGATTTGATCGCTGTAGGTGTCAATTCTGTTGTTCGTGCTCAGCATTGAATTGGCCTCCGATCCAAATAATTTCCGTAAATTGCTTTATGACAGCGCCATTTTCTTGAGCTTGCCCGTGTCCGTCATCGGCAGACTGGACACAATTTGGATGGACTTCGGAATCATGAAGTTTTCCAATCGCTTCTGACATTCCATCCGCAGCTGCTTTTCGCCCATGATCGTTCCTTGCTCCATGACGACAAACGCTTTCACTGCTTGCCCCAGCAGGTCATCAGGTACTCCGACAACCGCGGCTTCCCGTACTCCCGGGATTTCCATCAGCACGTTTTCGACTTCCCTAGGCGCCACCTTTTCTCCCCGCGATTTTATGATCTCATCGCTGCGGCCGACAAAATAGAGGTAGCCTTCCTCGTCCATTCGGCAGTAGTCGCCGGTGTACAGAACCTGCTCGCCGGGCAAAGGACCTGGCTTGAGCTTCTTCGCGGTAGCCTCCGGCTTACCCCAGTAGCCCTTCATGACCGTTGCCCCGCGGATGACCAACTGGCCGACGACATTGGGACCAACCCTTCGGTCATCCTCATCGACAATCCACATTTCGGTGTTCGGGATGGCGATCCCCACGCTCAACGGTTTTCGGGCAAGATCGTCCGGCGGAAGATAGGTGCAGCGTTTGCATTCGGTCAGGCCGTACATCGAATAGATGCGGGCGGCGGCAAACAGTTCCTGGAGCAGGCGAATGTGCTTAAGCGGCAGGGCTGCCGCCGTATTCGTGACATACCTTATGCTTGCAAAATCATTTGCCTTCAGCGTCCTGAGATCCGACAGCGCGGCAAAGATGGTCGGCACGCCGGGAAAGCCTGTAACTCTCTCCCTTTCGATGATCGCAAGTATCTGTGCGGGGAAGGCAAACGAGCGCTCGAGGACCAACCGCGCCCCGGTACGGAATGCCATTATCATCTGATAGAGGCCGTAGTCGAAGGCCAGGGGCAAGACATTGAGGATCACGTCGTCTTCGCCAAGCTCAAGGTACGAGGCGATAGACGTGCAGGCTGTCATCATGTTCCTGTGTGTCAGCATCACGCCTTTGGGTTCGCCGGTCGAGCCCGACGTGTAGATGATGGCTGCGAGATCGATATCGATGCGGCGGCGGGGCGGCGCTTTGCCGTGGCCGGCAGCCGCCTCATCCCAGCGCACGGCATGCGGCAATCCCCGGAGCTCGGCGTCGTCCACCTGACCGGAGACGATGAGCCGCCGCAGCGACGGACAGTTACGCGCCGGCTCAGCAAAGACCGGCTGCAAATGTTTGTCGGTGATCAATGCTGCCGGAAGGCAATCGTTGAGCAAATACCCCAGCTTGTCGCTCTTGGTGAGCGGATTGACGACGCACACAACGGCGCTCGCCTTGAGAACCGCCCAGAAGCTGACCACGGTCTCGACGGTGTTGTCGGCGAAGATCATAACGCGGTCACCGGGGGCGACCCCGGACGTGACGAGATGACGGGCGACCGCGCTGGAGCGTGTCTCAAGCTCGTCATAGGTGAGCCGGTGCTCGCCGCACACCAGCGCTATCTTGTCGCCGAGCCGTTCGGCCGAATGGCTGAGGTAATCGTCCAGCAGAGGTACGGCGCCATGCATCATACCAGCACCTCTTCCCTGTGCAGGTGATCGACGTCTATCCTGAGGTCGACCGCATGCGCGCTCGATGGGCGGCTAGCGACAAACTGCTGATGGAGGAGCTGCGTCGACAGCACGCCGACCAACGCCATGTTGTCCGAGTTGGACAGATCCCCATCGCCGGTCTTGGCAGCGCATTTGTCCAGCAGGCGCGCGACCGAGTTCGGATCAAAGACATTCGCCGCGCGCAGGGCAGTCTCGGAGAGTGCTTCGCGGACATAGGCGGGTGCGCCATCGCCCGTGAAGCAAAGTGCGTTGGGCGCCCGGTAGGGTTGCTTCTTGCGGGCCACGACTTCCGCGGGCACGATCGATTTCGCCACACGCTTCAGCACGTGTTTCTCATCCAGAATGCGCAGCTTGTAGTCGGGCGGGAGCGAATTCGCCAACGCCACGAGCCTGTCGTCCAGGAACGGGAAGCGCCCCTCGACAGAATGGGCCATCAGCATCCTGTCACCCTGCGAGGAGAGCAGGTAGCCCGACATCAGCGTCCTGATCTCAAGATACTGGTCCTGCGCGAGAGGACCCCATCGTGGAAACTCTTCGGGCAGGTGGCCAAGCAGGTCCGCCACCACGTCGTGACGCGCCGCTTCGGCATGCATGTCGGCCGAGAACAGCCGTTTGATGGCGCTGGTGGTGCGCCAGCGGGTGTCATGCGCGAAGCCGGGCGCGCCAAATGCATGGATACCGTGTCCGAAGAACTGGCGCGCCATCGCCTGCTGCTTGACGGGCGACCGGCTCAGATAGGGGTAGAGCCGTTCCAGCAGTCGCGCGCGTCGGGCGGATGCGGGCTGCCGCCCCCAGAAACGGCGGACCTTGCCTTCACGGAACAGGTCGTAGCCGGCAAACATCTCGTCGGCGCCCTCGCCGGTCAGGACGACCTTGATGCCATGTTCGCGCACCAGCCTCGAGAGAAGGAACAACGGCGCCGGCGCGGTCCTGAGAATCGGACACTCGGCGTGACGGATCACATCTGGGAAAACCTCGGCAATATCACCGCGCGAAACCATCACCTCGTGGTGCTCGCCGCCGCTCGCACTTGCAACCAGCCGCTGGTAACGGGTTTCATCATATTCGGCGTCAGCAAAACGCAACGAGAAGGTCTGGAATGGCGCGCCGGCGAAGCGCCTACCGAGCATGGCGACAAGTGAGCTGTCGAGCCCGCCGGAAAGGTAGCAGCCAACCGGCACATCCGCCTTGACCATTCTAAGCGCCGTCGCGGCCTGCAAGGCGCTACGCACTTCGTCCACCGCATCGTCCAGTGAGCCGGTGAAGGTGCCATGGGCCTGGTCCGCGATCTCGGGATAGCAAGGTTTCCAGAAAGCGTGCTCACGAACGCTGCCATTGTCGTAGATGCGTACATGGCCGGGGGTAAGTTCCTTCACTCCCTGAAATACGCCTTGCGGCGGTACGACCGTCCACAGCGTGAAAGTCTGGTCTATCCCCGCCGGATCGAAGGCCCGCGGTATCGCCGGGTCGGCTGCGAAAATGGCCTTCACTTCGCTGGCGAAGTGAAGGCGGCCAGCATGTTCGCACAAATGCAGCGGGCAGATGCCGAACCGGTCGCGCGACAGGACGAGGCGGCCTGTCAGCGAATCCCAGATGGCGAGTGCCCACTGCCCGTTTAGCCTCTCGAACGCGGCCACGCCCCAGGCGCGGTAGGCGTGCACGATGACCTCGGTATCGCTGCGGGTGCGGAAACGATGCCCCAGCGCCGTGAGTTGTTCACGCAGCTCGATGTAGTTGAAGATCTCGCCGTTGAACACGATCCAGGTGGTATCGCCGGTGTCGGCGAGGGGCTGCTGTCCGGTCGAGAGATCGATGACCGACAGACGGGTATGCGCCAGCCCCGCCCGCCTGTCGCGGTAAACGCCGCTCTCGTCCGGGCCTCGATGGGAGAGCGCGGCTGCCATTCGTAGAAGCGCGGCTCGTGAAGGAGGCTCCGCAGCCGCGTTCAGCGCCACAATTCCGGCGATACCGCACATGGGTCAATCCCTGTCCATCGCAGCGGACAGCTGCGGCCGTGCGTGAAGGTAGCGGGCGGCGCGGCGTTTGCTGACGATATCCTTATAGACCTTCTCGACCTGCTCGGCCGTCAGGCCGGCGGCGGCGGCAACCACGCCGGCCGAAATTCCGTGATTCATGCCGTAGAGGCACAAATCCATCAGCTGATAGGGCAAGGCGAAGTAGAACTCCTCCTGGGTTTGCGCCATGGAAAACGTGTCCGTGGTCGGCGGCCTCATTCGGACCTCCTCGTCAATCCCGAGATATTCCGCCAGCTGATAAACCTGGGTCTTGTAGAGATGGACGATCGGCATCACGTCGGCGACGCCGTCGCCCTGCTTGACGAAGAAGCCTTGGTCATATTCGAGCCGGTTTGGCGTGCCTGCCACTGCATAGTTGAGGCGGTCCGCATGATAGTATTCAGTCATCTTGCGAACCCGCTGCTTGTAGTTGGTTGCAGCGACGATCTGCAGGTAAGCCGCCGGCGAAAGACGCACGGTGTCGATCTTTCCGTCCGGATCCTCGACGGTGAGGCGCGTGATATTAAGGCCGCTGCTCTCCAGCACCGATGCCATGACCAGCTTGCATTTCCAGCCTTCGCCATATCCAGGGACGGCAGTTCGGATGGCCTCCATCTGTCGGGCGTAGGCACCGATGCCCTCGAGCGCCGGCTGGATATCTTCAAGGATTGTGTCGATGCCAAGCTGCCCGGCGACGCTGCGGCCAAGCCTCAGCGAGTCGCCGGATGAATCGCGCTCCGGCATGAACAGGCCCAGTACCTTGTCCCTGCCGAACGCGCGTGCGCAGACCGTTGCGACGACCGAACTGTCGATGCCTCCGGAGAGCCCGACAACCACTCCGCGGCGCCGTTGTGTGCCGAGAACCTGTTCGCGCAAGGTCTCGACGATGCGATCGATCTCCAGCCGGGCATCGAGCGCCAGCACACCGCTGCTGAATTCCCCGATCAGGTCGATGACACTGCCTCCCGTTTCTGTGACTCGATTGAAGAGTAGGTCTCAGTCACAGCGTTTTCGATGAGCGGGCGATTGATGGTCAGATGAGGCTCCACGACCATGTCGATGTGAGTGCCGGCGATCGGAATGACGTCCAGATGGACGAATGCCCGATCCCACCCAAGTGCAAGCGGCATTCCGGGCCGCGCGCAACGGAACAAGGTGCCGGTGATCGGCAGTATCGGCCTGGGTTCTGTGAGCCACTGGAAGAAGGCGCGCGCGCGCAGAACTTCCTGCAGTTCCAGTTTGGTTCTGAAGCTCGTCGGGTTGAACTGACCCTCGGCATAGCGATCGAGGAAGCTGGCAAGCCGGGATTCGCAGTGCATTTTGACCGCGACCTTGGCAAGCGCGCGGCATGCCACTCGACTAGCCGATATACGATTGGTTCGGATCCGGTGAAATGTCCGGGTAATCGTCTCCCAACGCTTGCTGCGTTCGCCAACCAGGCTGGTATCCAGAATGCCCGTGAACGCTACCGCTCGCCCTTGATCAAGCAGACGCGCGGCAACCTCAAAAGCAACCGCTCCTCCGAGCGAGTGACCAAGCAGGCGAACACAGCCGGTCGGCTGTACGCGGTTGATATGATCGATTGCAGCTTCGACCATTGCGGCGACGGTGTTCTGACCTTGCAGGATCATGCCCAGGGCCGGATATCTGATGGGAGACACCCTGGCGACCTTGCTTATTGCCGATGCGAACGAAGCAAGGCTCGGACCATAGCCGACCGACCCGGGGAAAAGGAAAAGCAGCGGAGGCTCGTGTTTCCAAGCGGGCGCGTGCTCGCCGCCTCCTTGAGCAGAAATGACCGCTGCAACCATCTCATCGAAGCTCATTCCAACCGTGAAGGCTTCCAATCCGAGCTCCTGCCCGATCGCGCTTTCGATTTCCATGACGCAGTGCAGCAGCTTCAGCGAATCTCCCCCCGCTTCATCCCAACAGCCCAGGGCGACCCGCGTCTTGAGGACCTTGGTCCAGGCACGCCGTACGATCTGATGAGCAGGAACTTCATGTCCCGCATGGGGTATTTGCGGTGGGGGCGTGGTTTCCCGAACCGAAAGGTCAATTGCAGCCAGCGTTGTCATATCGATCTTTCCGCTGGGCAGTCGCGGTATCTCGGCGCTTGCATGGAGTCGCAACGGGCAAAGCGCCGGCGGCAATTTTGTCCTGGCAAGTTGGCGCAGCTCGTCGCAAAAACTGGCTCCCGCTCCGCTGTGCGGTACGGCGAATGCAACCAGTTCATTCGCCGGGGTGACGATAACCACGGCATCCTTCACCGACGGCGCGCCACGCAGCACCCGTTCGAGTTCGGCCGGCTCAACGCGCCGCCCATTGACCTTTATCTGGCGCCCTTTGCGGCCTATGATCCGCAGCAGGCCGTCACTCCCGATTTGCACAAGATCGCCCGTCGCAAAGATGCGAAGCGTCTGGTCGTCGGGGTCTACTTCAAACGGAACAACGGCCCCGTTTTCCCAATGTCCAAGCGCGACATACGGGCTTCTGATCAACAGTTCTCCGATCTTGCCGGGCTGAACCGGGTAACCCTCTTCATCGACCACTGCGAAGCTGATTCCCGGAAGCAGCCAGCCGACGGGAGCCGAAGAATCGAATTCCGGCCAATCGTGCGGCAAGAACCACTGCGATCCCGTCGTTTCCGTCGATGAATAGCCGATCTGCACCAGGCAATTTGGCGGGACAGCCTTGCGCACGAGGCGGATGTCGGCCGAAGATACCTTCTCGCCTCCAATTCGGGCAACTCTGAGCGAACCAAAGGCGTCCGCGGGTTCATCCGCCAAGAGAGCGCGAAGCAATGCCGGCACCAGATAGGTGATCGTCACGCCTTCGGATTGCATGCGGCCGCGAACCGCGCGCAGGCCGACGGCTTCAACCTCCACAAGCTGCAACGTGGCACCCGTGAGCAGAGCGGCAAGAATTTCCCGACAGCCGGCGATGGTTGCCGGGCCGGTCAGAGGCAGGAATACATCCTGTGCATTGATGTGGCACGCATCGACATATTGCTGCACTCGGCACAGCAAGTTCCGCTGGCTGTTGACAATCCCCTTGGGGCGGCCCGTGCTGCCGGAGGTATAAAGCACGATTGCCGGTGCATCGACAGAAACCACACGGTGTGCGGCTGGATGGGGCGTTGCCTGCAATGATTGCGCCATATCGATCCAGGCAACGTGCTGGGGCAGATCAAGGCCGTGGAGGCCTTTGTCGCCAATTATGGCGGAGAGCCTCGCGTCGGCGACGATTTCGTTGATGCGCGAGTCCGGATCTCGCACGTTAAGCGGCACTGACGGCCGACCGGATGCCATGCTGGCCAGCATCGCAACGGTGTACCAGACCGAGTTGGCCTGAAGTATTCCAACCGCATTTCCGTCGGGAACGACGGCTTCAATCCAGCCGGCCAATGCCTCGACCGCCCGAAAAAGCTCGGAATAGGTCAGTCGATTGGTGCCGTCGCTGGCGGCTAATTTTTCGGAATAACGCCCGGCGATCTCCCTCAGGTGATCAAAGACAGGAACGTCGGCGAAGCCAGTTCCCATCCGTTGATGCAGACGTAGAACAGGCCCGCCATGGTCAAGAGCATGATCGGGAGCTTTTAGCCATCGGCAAGGGACCACCGCTTGGTAGTCAGCCTGCACCGTTTGAATCGCCCTCGAAGATTCTAAATGCGCCAGAGACATAAGGGCCCCACGCTAGGATTGTTGCCGCTTATCGCTCCGCGGCATGATCTTTTCATCAATCATTCGGATGATGCGTGAGACGGTCTTAATCGCTTGAATTATTCGAAGATGAAGAGGCCAGCCTGCGCCCGCCCGGGCTGCGGGACTACCTTACCTTACAGAGGTGTCGGGCTGCGCGCTGCTATCCGCTTTGCCAGTACTTGAAACGAAGCAGTATGCGAACACTTCCCCTCCAAGCTCATCCGTTACACGAACCCAATTGTTTTCCCAAGTCCGCAGGGTAACCTGGCGTCCCGTTGACATAGTCGCCGCCGTGAACGGGCTGGACGCATTGACGTTACTCGCCGCGACCACGTCATCCCCCTCCATTTGTTCCACCAGGTATGTTTGCATCACTGCTCCTGACTGTGGGGCAAGGCCGGTTCAATCGCGTGTAGCTGGACAACTCCAACCGCAGGGAACGGATTTCGTTCCATGCTACAGGCAACCCTACCGCCGGAAGTCAGCCTTCAGATCGCCTGCCCTCCTGGCAGGACCGTGGCCTAGCCGCTGAACGACTGGTCAGGACTGAGCTATGCTTTGGGGGAGATGGACCTCGCCCTGCGAATCCGCATACTTCTGGAAAAGTGCAATCTTGTCGGGATACGTAATCCGGATTTCGCTGTGACAGCCCTCGCAGCGATATTTGGACGCAACCTGGAACCAGCGCCCGGGTTTCAGCAAAGCCAATCCGCAGCGAGGACATTTGAACGTCATTTCAAGAGGGCATAGATTCTGACACAGCGGCATTTCGCAAAGTCCATAAGGGATACCTAATGTTAGGCAACGACAGCCGGCCGAAATCGTTCCTGGACGCCGTTCTTTTCGTCAGGCCGATGACCAGCCCCGGACGCCGGGAGATTATTGGATTATCCGCGATGCCAGATTTACTGACGCGGGCCTGAACTCAAGCGCACCCCGATTTCCGGTGGCGTAGCGCCGTTGCAGGCGTTGACTGATGTCAGCAGCTTGCAATCCGAATGAGCAAGCCCGGAGCGAGGTGGCCTCGGGGGGACGACGGGGCCGCACGGTCGACGACACGGCCTATCCGGATGCTGAAACAACGCCGCGCGCCGACCCTGTCGAACAGCACCAGTGGAACAGGCAGGACGAAAAGCGGCGCAACAGGCGGCAATACTTAAGTGTCTCGCCTATATCGTAGCTCGGAAGCCGCGATCCCGACCGAGTTGATGGATATGGAAGCGCTGTTGAAGGGAACCGACGCATCCCTTGGCGAATGCGTCGGTTCCAGAAGTTTATGCGTGGCGGATTTCCGTTCCCAGCACCTTCAGACATTCGCGGATGAACGCAGCAAGCGCCGTCCAACCTTTGGCCGAAACCATTGTCCCGTCCACATAGGCCTCGGTCGGCGACAGGTCGATATAGGTGCCACCCGCCAGTGTCACCTCCGGCTCGCAGGCGCCGAGTGCCGCGACCTTCTTGCCGCGCACCACGCCGTCGACAGCGATCAGGATCTGCACGCCGTGGCAGATGGTGAAGATTGGCTTCTTGGCCTCGTGGAAATGGCGCACGATCGCCTGCACGCGCTTGTCGGTGCGGATGTATTCCGGGCCGCGGCCGCCCGCGCAGTAGACGGCATGATACTGATCGAGCTGCCTCTCGGCTTCCGAGAAAGTCTTGTTGATCAGCGCATAATGGCCGAGCTTTTCGGTGTAGGTCTGGTCGCCCTCGAAGTCGTGCAGCGAGGTCTTGATCAGATCTCCGGCGTTCTTGTCCGGGCATACCACGTGGATGGTGTGACCGACGGCTTCCATCGCTTGCTGATAGACAAAGATTTCGTATTCTTCGGTGAACTCACCGGTCAGCATCAGTATCTTTTTGCCTGGCATGGTTCTTCCTCTCAGTGTTTTGAGCTAGGCAAGGCGCAGACTGCGCCTGCCTTTCTGTGAAATCGGATAGGGTCAGAATGGCGAATCCGGAAAGTAATATTCCTTGGCGTTGGCCTGGGTGATCAACGGCGCGTCGAGCTTGACGGTGCCACGGACGGGTGCCTGGCCGATCAGGTTGGCGACTGTCATGTAGATCGCGGTCTTGATCATCGACGGCGGGTATGGCGTCTCGACCGGCGTCATGGCGTCGCCGTCGATCACTTTCTTGACGATGTCCTTCATGCCGTTGCCACCGAGCGCAAGCTTGATGTCGGTCCGCCCCGACTGCTTGACCGCCTCGAGCACGCCAAGCAGCATGTCGTCGTCATTGGCCCACACCGCATCGATATGCGGGTACTTGGCCAGATAGTCCTGCATCAGCTTGAAGGCTTCGTCGCTGTTCCAATGCGCGTACTGGATGTCGAGGACTTTCAGATCAGTGCCTTTGATCGTGTCCTGGAAGCCCTTGATGCGCTCGTCGTCGATGACGGTCGGAATGCCGCGCAACACAACGACGTCGCCCTTGCCGCCAAGCTTGTCGATCATGAACTTGGCGGTGTTGGTGCCAACCGCGATATTGTCGCCGGCGAGGTAGAGATCCTGGACGGAGGCGTCAGTCAGACCCCGATCGACGACGGTGATGAACGTGCCCATGTCCTTGATAGCGTTGACCGGCTGGGTCAGCTCTTCCGAGCTGTAAGGCAGGATCACCAGAGCATCCAGCTTGCGGCTGGCCGACAGGTCCTCAAGCGCGCTGACCTGCTCCGCCGCGGACGGCGACGTCTTCACGACCACTTCGACGTTCGGGAACGCGGCGTTGATTTCCTTGGCCGCCGCTTGTGCGTGGTAGACGATGCCCGCTGTCCAACCGTGGTCAGCGGCCGGTATCGACACCGCGATGACCTTCTTGTCTTGCGCCATGGCCTGGCCGGCCAGCAGCAGCGCGCCAAGTGTCGCTGCCGCAATCCATTTTCTACTGAACATTGTCTTCTCCCTTGGACCTACAAGAACGTTAATCCGCGTGGTCCGGACGCGGCGCTATTTCGAATTCGAAAACCGCTGGATGAGCATGGCGATGATGATGATGACGCCTTGAACAGCGGCAACGAGGTATTCGGAGACGAAGTCCGAGAGCACCATGAGATTGGCGATGAGTTCCAGGATGACGGCGCCGGCGACTGTCCCCCACACATGGCCCTTGCCGCCGCGCAATGCGGTGCCGCCAATCACCACGGCGGTGATGACCTGCAGTTCCCAAAGCTGTCCGGTTGTCGGCGTTGCGGCGCCCAGGCGCGGCACGTAGCAGATCGCGGCAATCGCCACACAGACACCCTGGACGATATAGGCCACGGTCCGTGTCCTGATCACCGAGATGCCGGAATAACGGGCGACATCCTCATTGGCGCCGACCGCCGCACATTTGCGCCCATATTTCATCTTGTAAAGGATGAAGGATGCGACCGCGGCGACTGCGACGGATATGAGGATTGGAACCGGGATCCCGCCGACCGTGCCGAAATAGACAGGCCGGTAGGCCTCGCGCAACGACCTGTCGATCGGTATCGTGCCGCCATCGGTCAGATAGGTTATCAGCGCCCGGAAAATCCCCATCGTGCCCAGCGTGGCGATAAACGGTTCGATCCTGCCGACCGTGACGATGAGCCCGTTGGCAAGCCCGCACAGGAGGCCGACCAGGATCGCAACCGCCATACCGGCGGGAATAGCCCAGATGCCGGCATGCGGCGCCACCGCGTTCATGAACATGATGGTGATGCCGGTGATGAAGGCGGCCATCGAGCCGACGGAAAGATCGAGCCCCCCCGACGAGATCACAAATGTCGCGCCGACCGCGATAATGGCGATGAAGGCGCTGCGGGTGATGACGTTGGCGAGGTTGGTGGCGGACAGGAAATCGGGGTTGATGAGGTAACCGGCCACCAGCAGAGCTGCCAGCGCAAGAAAAGGCCCGATATCGGTCCAACTGATGTTGAGATCGAGGGGGCGACGCCTGGGTGCGGATTCGCTCATGACAGCCATTTTGTGCCTCCCTTGGCTTTTGGCCCTGGCTTGGGGCCACTGGTCGCCAGTACCGCCACATTGCTTTCGGTCATTTCGGCGCCACTGACCTCGCCGGTGATGCGGCCTTCGCGCATCACCAGGATGCGGTCGCAGATGCCGATCAATTCCTGCATCTCCGAAGAGATGACGATGCAGGCCTTGCCCTTGGCCACAAGCTCCTGGATGAAGGCATAGATCTGCGCCTTGTTGGCGATGTCGATGCCACGCGTGGGCTCGTCGATAATGACCACCGAAGGATCGGTCAGCAGCACCTTCGCCAGCAGCAGCTTCTGCTGATTGCCCCCGGAAAGCTGGGCCGCTTTGGCGCCGAGGCTCTTCAGCCTGATGTCATATGTCTCCACGGCCTGTTCCAGGGCTTGCGCTTCGCGGCGCCGACCCATCGAGAGGCCGGGATGGAACACATCGAGCGCCGACAGCGTCAGGTTAGGCGCCAAGTGCTCTTGCAGCAGCAGTCCCTTGCCCTTGCGATCCTCGGTCAGGTAACCGACGCCGGCGTCGATCGCCGCGCGCGGCGATTGGAAATGGACCGACTTGCCCTCAAGTTCGATCTTGGCAACTGCCGGGCGCAAGCCGATAATGCCCTCGAAGAGTTCGGTTCGGCCTGCGCCGACCATACCGGCGAACCCCAGGATCTCGCCCTTGTGGACCGTGAACGACACGTCCTCCACATAGCCGGGAACGGAGGCGTTCCTCACGCTCAGCATCGGTACATCCGAAGGCGCTGCGGTTCTCTCAGGATAGAGCGCTGCCAGTTCGCGCCCGACCATCAGCCGCGCCATGTCCATCTGGCTCAGCGTCTTGCCGGGATAGGTGCCGACCATCTTGCCGTCGCGCAGAACGGTCACTTTGTCTGCGACCCGCTGCACCTCATCCAACCGGTGGCTGATATAGAGCACGGCGGTGCCGTGAGCCTTGAGTTGCAGGACGATCTCCAGCAGGCGCTCGACCTCGCCACCGGTCAGAACGGCGGTCGGCTCGTCGAAGATAACCACCTTGTGGTCGTCAAGCAGGGCGCGAGCGATCTGCACCATCTGCCGGTCTGCCAGCGAAACGTCGCGCACCAGTGCCCTTGGCGAGACCGCGCAGCCGATCTGCGCCAGTTTCTCGGTTGCCAGCCGGCGCATGGTGCGGTCATCCACGACATGGCCACGCGAAAGCTCTCGCCCAAGAAACAGATTGTCGGTGACCGTGAGCCCCTCGGCGAGCAGGATCTCCTGATGAACCAAAGCGATACCGGCATCCTGTGCTTGGGCAGGCTTGGCAAATTTCACCGCGTGTCCGTTCATCGACAACGTGCCGTGGCTTGGCTCGACATAGCCGGACAGCAGCCGCATCAACGTCGACTTGCCGGCACCGTTCTCGCCAATGATGGCATGGATCTCTCCCGGCAGGACGTCCAGGGTGACGTCCGACAGCACCGTCACTGGGCCGTATTGCTTGGACAATTCCTGGGCGCGCAGCACCGGTTCAAGCGAACCAGGCGCTTCGCTGGACAACGTGCTCCCGCCCTCCCCGGCGATATTCGCGGCAATGGACATCCGTTCCGACCTCAATCGAATGCCGGGAGCAGGCGATCGCGCGAGTGCTCGATATGGATGCGCATCGCCTTTTCGGCGGCATCGGGATCGGCCGAGCCGAACGCGGCAAGGATCGCCTCGTGTTCGTCAAGCGCCTCCTCGGTCACGCGTGCATGGAACATCAGGCGGAAGATGTGGAAGTGCGTGTGCTGGTGGCTCAACGTCTCACGGATGAGTTCGTTTTGAGAAAACTCCATGATCTTGTCGTGGAAGATCGCATCCTGTCTGGCGAAATTCGAATAGCGCACGCGATCATCCTTGCCTTCGCGGCGTGACATCACGCCGGCAGCTTCGAGCAACAGATCGAGCTTGGCGTCGTCCATCGTTGCGGCGGCCTTTGCGGCGCCATGCGGCTCGAGCAGCAGACGCATCTCGTATAATTCGTCGAAACGGCGCCGGGTGATCTGGGGCGCGGCACGATAACCGATCAGATGCGTCTTGAGCACCAGGCCTTCGCCTTCGAGCCGTCCGAGGGCTTCCCGGATCGGCGTGTGCGAGACGTTGAATTCCTTGACCAAGCTGTCGACTGTGATGCGCGAGCCGGGGGGGATCTTCAGCGCCATCAACTGCGCGAAGATGGCTTCATAGACATCTTCGACGAGACTGTTGGCGCGCTGGATGCGACCAGCTCCAATGCTGGCGTCGCTTGGGTCGGGTAAGTTTGCGGTCTGCATATTTTGCCTCTTGACAGTGAGGACTGCTAACACGATGGTTCCGCGGATGCAATCCTATATCCTATACGATTTTAAAGCGGATATCTTTTAAGTGCGAGAGACACACTCTTAAACCGTCCGATCCAGACCGAGTTCAATGCCTCCGTTTCCAGTCAGCAGCCGTCAAAGGAACAATCATGACCCTCTTCGCCGCCCTGCGGTTGCCGCGTGAAATCCTGTTCGGGAAGGGGCAACGCCATGTGCTGCCGACGGTCGCCGCCCGGTTCGGCCGACGCGCGCTGGTCTGCACCGACGAGCGTTTCGCGGGCACAACGGTATTCGCCGACATTATCAAGTCCCTTCAGTCAGCCTCGATCGAGGTCCTGGTGCATGATCGTGTTCTGCCCGACGTGCCACGCGATACGGTCGGCATCTGCGTCGAGGAAGCGAAGGGGTTCGGGCCGGATATGGTGATCGGCATCGGCGGCGGCAGCTGTCTCGATTTCGCCAAATGCGCCACCCTGCTGCTCAGCCATGGCGGCAAGCTCCAGGACTATTACGGGGAGTTCAAGGTGCCGGGTCAGACACTGCCGCTGATCGCCGTACCCACCACGGCCGGCACCGGCTCCGAGGTGACGCCGGTCGCGGTGATTTCCGACCCGGACCGGACGCTCAAGGTCGGCATATCGAGCCCTCACCTTATCGCCGCGGTCGCTCTGTGCGATCCCGAGCTGACAATGACCTGTCCGCCTGGCCTGACCGCGATCGCCGGCGCCGACGCTTTGACCCATGCGATTGAGGCCTTCACCGCCATGCGGCGCGGTGAAGATCCCAATCTGCCGCAACAGCATGTCTTCATCGGCAAGACTGCGCTGACAGACCATTTCGCGTTGCTCGCGATAAAGCTGCTTGGCCGGAGTCTGGAGAAAGCCTGCAGCGACGGCACGGATGCCGACGCGCGTGCCGATGTCATGATGGGCGCTCTGGCGGCGGGCTGCGCGTTCGGCACCGCCGGCACGGCGGCGGCGCATGCCGTGCAATACCCGGCAGGCGCCCTCACCCACACCGCCCATGGTTTGGGCGTGGCCACAATGATGCCTTACGTGATGACCTATAACAGCCGCGTCGCCGCTCACGAGATGGCAGAGATCGGCGCGGCACTTGGCTTGGAGGCCAAGGCGCGAACCGCCGACGCGATGGCAGCCGCCACGATCGAGGAGATCAGGCGATTGTTCGCGGCGATCGGTATTACGCCAACATTGGCGGATCTGGGCCTCCCTGCCGATAAGCTTGAGTGGACCGCCGAGCAAGCGCTCGGCATCGACCGCCTGATCAAGAACAATCCGCGTGCGTTCGATCTCGGCACGATGCGACGCCTCGTCCAGGCTGCCCATGACGGCGACCTCGCCGCCTGCGTTATGTGAGAAACGGAACAAAGCGATGAATTTGAACACTCAGCAACTCGACCAGGATGGCTATGACGTGCGCGGTTTTTCGCACGGACTCTACATCGACGGCACTTGGCGGTCGTCCTCCGACGGTCGGCTCATCGATGTCGTCGATCCCTCCTCCGGGGCGGTGATCGCGGCGGTTCCCGATGCGACGGTCGAGGACGCCACCGCCGCCGTCGAGGCGGCGGCCAAAGCAGCTAGGAGATGGCGGGAAACTGCGCCGCGCAAACGCTCGGAAATCCTTCGGCGCTGTTTCGAACTGATGGTCGAACGCTCCGAAACGCTCGCCATGCTGATCTCGCTGGAGAACGGCAAGGCGCTGCGCGACGCGCGCGGCGAAGTGGCTTATGCCGCCGAGTTCTTCCGCTGGAATGCCGAAGAGGCGGTCCGGATCACCGGTGAATTCGGCACCGCGCCATCCGGCACCAACCGGATCGTGGTCGATTATGAGCCGATCGGAATTTGCGTGCTGATCACACCGTGGAATTTTCCGGCCGCGATGGCGACCCGCAAGATCGCGCCGGCGCTGGCGGCAGGCTGCACTGTCGTCCTGAAGCCGGCCAGCGAAACACCACTGACGGCCTATGCGCTGGCGGCACTCTACAGCGAAGCCGGCGTGCCTGCCGGCGTCGTCAACGTGCTGACCACGACCAGTCCCGGGCCGCTGACTTCGGCCATGCTTGCCGATCCGCGGGTCAGGAAGCTGTCCTTCACGGGGTCGACGGGTGTCGGCCGAACCTTGCTCGGCGAGGCTTCAAAGCATGTCATTTCGTGTTCTATGGAACTCGGCGGCAATGCCCCGTTTGTCGTCTTCGACGATGCCGATCTCGACGCCGCCCTCGATGGCGCGATGATCGCCAAGATGCGCAACGCCGGCGAAGCCTGCACCGCCGCCAATCGCCTCTATGTGCAATCGGGAATCTATGATGCTTTTGCCGACGGGCTCCGCAAGCGCATGGCGGCACTTAAGGTGGGGGCGGGCCCGAATGCCGACACCGAGTGCGGGCCGATGATCACCAGAAAGGCTGTCGACAAGATCGATCGCCTGGTCAAGGACGCGGTGGGCCGGGGAGCCAAGGTGCTTTGCGGCGGGGCGATTTCGGAGGAAGAAGGATTCTTCTATCCGCCAACAGTGCTGTCCGAGGTGCCGCCGGATGCGGAGATGGCGCACGAGGAGATTTTCGGCCCGGTGGCACCTATCACACGCTTCGACACCGAGGCCCAGGCCATCGCCCATGCTAACAACACGGAATATGGCCTGGCCGCTTATATATACACACGCGATGTTGGGCGCGGCATGCGGGTGGCGTCGGGGATCGAGGCCGGCATGATCGGCCTCAACCGGGGACTGATGTCGGATCCGGCCGCACCATTCGGAGGCGTCAAGCAGAGCGGCCTTGGCCGCGAAGGCGGCCAGCACCACGGCATCGCCGAGTTCATGGAGGCTAAATATATTGCCGTCACCTTCTGAACCGGCAGTCATGTCAAAGGACCCTTTCCGCACGCGCGACCATGTGGCCGATTTTGACGATATCGTGGCCGACATAGTGACTCGCAGCGCCGAAACCCGGGCGACCCTGCCGATATCGGCGGGTATCGCCTATGGCGAGGGCGAGGCCGAAAGGTTGGACCTGTTCTTTCCGCCCGGTGTGCGCAGGGATCTTCCCGTGCACATCTTCATCCATGGTGGCTACTGGCGCATGTTCTCCAGAAGCGACTATTCTTATGTAGCGAACACAGTCACCAAAGCTGGGGCGATCGCGGTCATCGTCGATTATGCGCTGATGCCCGAATTCAGGATGGCGGCAATCGTCGACCAGATCCGGCGTGCCAAACAATGGGTGCTGGACAATATAGCCGCCCATGGCGGCGACCCTGCCCGGCTAAGCGTAAGTGGTCATTCGGCGGGTGCGCACCTGGCCACATTCCTGTTCGAAAAGGCGCCAATGCCGTCGCGCATACGTGCGGCGCTGCTGCTAGGCGGCCTTTACGACCTCAAGCCCCTTCAGACCTCCTTCCTCCAGCCGTTAATCGGCATCACCGATGAGGAGGCAGCTGCCTTCACCCCAATGACGCGGTGGCATGACCCGGAGACGGCAGCGACCATTCTCGTCGGAGATCAGGAAACGTCACCTTTTCACCAGCAGGCCGCCGACTTCGGAAAGCGCTTGCGCGCGCAGGGGCACCCTGTCAGCGACCTCCGCCTGAATGACCGAAACCACATGAACAGCGTGCGTGATCTGGGCATCAGCGGCACACAAGCTGGCGATTGCCTGATGGCGATGATCGATGGAAACGGCCTGTAGGACGGAAACCCAGGGAGAGCAGGGCCCGCTTGTGCCTTACTTGACATTCCCGTCACTCAGGAAAGTACCGTCACGGGGATCGCGGCACGCTGCCGGCATCGGGCTGAGCTTTGCGACAGGTGAAATCCGGCAGAGCACACAACCGACGATTCCTCATCCTCTTTTTCCACACTGACGAACTGCACAGCGCATCAGAAAATCGAAATTGCCCCTGCCGCCCTGAGCCGCGATGGTCTTTACGCAAGCAGCCGGCTTAGGGCTGTGGAGGAACGTCGTCGCGGCAAAGCCCTGGGGCAAGGCCGCTTTGGCACGCCGCTGGTTCAAACCGGCAGCGAGGGAGGAATTGACTTGGCTGGTTCGGGCAAATCCGACACCGCGCGCTTGGGCATCAAAATGTCCCAGGAACTCGTCGTCGGCGCGATCTCGGCCGTCCTCTTCCTGGTGTTCTCGGCGACGCTCAACAATTTCCTGAGCCAAGGCAACATCCTTGCCATTCTCAAGAATGTCTCGATCCTGGGCACGCTGGCCGTCGGCATGGGGCTCATCGTCGTTGGGCGCGGCATCGACCTGACCATGGTGGCGGTGATGGTCGTCGGCGTCGCCTTCAGTATTTGGATCTCCACCTGGGGCGTCGACTTCACGCTGGCCGTCGTCTTCGGGGCCATCCTGGTCGCGGCCATCGGCCTGTTCACCGGCGTCATGGTGGCGGTGGCCGAAATTCCGCCGATCTTCGCCACCCTTGCCATCGCGTCCTCGGTCTACGGCTCTGGCCGCATCGTCTTTGCGTCCGACGTGCTCTATGCCCCCTCCGATATCGGCTGGCTGAAATTCGTCGGCAACGGAACCATCCTCGGCATCCCGATGTCGGTGATCATCTTCGCGGCGGTGGCCGCGCTCATGGGCTTTTTCCTGAGGAAGACCCGCTTCGGCCGGCTGGTCTATGCTACTGGCGACAACCCGAACGCGGCCCGCACGACCGGGCTGCCGACGCGCCCGATCATCGTGACGCAATATGTCATCAGCGCCCTCATTGCCTATATCGCCGGCATCATCATGCTGGGGCTGGTCACCGGCATCGACACGCGCCTCTACAATTCCAGCCTGATCTATGACGTGCTGCTGGTGGTCGTGCTGGGCGGCATCGGCCTCTCCGGTGGCCAGGGCGGCGTACGCAACGTCATCGTCGGCACCATCCTGGTCGGCATCCTGACCAACGGCATGACGATCCTGAACTTCAGCTACACCAGCCAGAACCTGATCAAGAGCGTGATCCTGCTGGGCGCGCTGGCGATCGACGCCATCATCAATCCGCGCGACGAGCAGACCTCGCAAAGCGGCGACATCTGAACAAGAACCGAGACATAAATCTGGGAGGATACCATGAAGTTGTTCAAGAACTGCCTGCTCGCGGGCATGACAGCGCTGGCGCTGCTGGGCGCGGCGAAAATCGCCACGGCGCAGGAAACCGATCAGGTCGGCCGCTCTACCTATCTCGAGGCGCTCAAGGGCAAGAAGGTCATCTTCGTGCCAATCTCGCAGGGCATGGACCTCAACCAGGCCTGGGTGGTGGTGTGGCAGCGTCACGCCGCTCGCTACGGCTTCAGCCTCGAAGTGCGCGATCCCTCCGGCGACACCAATGCCGGCATTCGCGCCATGCAGGGCGCCATCGCCGAGAAGCCGGACCTGATCATCGTGCAGAACCCCGACGTCCAGACCTACGCACGCCTGTTGAAACAGGCGCAGGCGGCCGGCATCAAGGTGCTGCAAGTCAACATGCAGTCGGCCACCCAGACGGACAGTTATGTCGGCAACGACTGGATCGAAATGGGCCGTCTCGAAATGGGCGAACTGGCCAAGCACTGCACCGGGCCCAATGCCGTCTCGCACAAGGTGGTCTGGCTCGCCGGCGTCCAGACGGGTGCCGCCAACATCTACATGCGCACCGGCATCGACGAGGTGCTGAAGGCCAATCCCGAGCTGCAGCTCGTCTCCGACCAGCCGGCCGATTACATGAGCGAAGAGGCCCGCCAGATCACCGAGACGGTCCTCCAGCAGCATCCGGACCTGTGCGGCATCATGGGCATCTGGGATAATGCTGAGGTCGGCGCCGGTGCCGCCGTCGTGGCCGCCGGCAAGCAGGACCAGGTGACGATCGTCACCAATGGCGCGGGCAGCGCCACGGGCTGCGAGAGCATCAAGAACGGGCTGCTCGACGTGATCTTCAACTTTAATGCCCCGATCCAGGCCGAGATCGCAGCACAACAGATTTCCGAGCTGCTGCAGCAGCCCGGCCGGCAGGCGGGCAGCGAGAAGACCATCTTCTTCGGCCCGATCACCCGCGTCGACAAGGCCAATGCGACCGGCAGGAATTGCTGGAAGCTGGACGAGCTCAAGTAACGGACTTCCTTGATGAGCATGGCTGAAAGCCTTGTGCGCTGGCGCTACCGCCTGCTCCCCGACCACGTGGTCGGGGAGATCCTGACCAAGAAGTGGATCGACAGCGTCATCCCCTTCACGGCGCTGGTGATTTTGTGCGCGATCTTCGGCTCGATCGTGCCGGGCTTCTTCGATCTGGCGACGCTGACCAATCTCAGCGGCCAGACCGCCGAGCTTGGCCTTGTGGTGCTCGGCATGACCATCGTCATGGTGTCAGGCGGCATCGATCTGTCTGTCGGGTCGACCTTCGCGCTCGCCGTGCTGGTCACGCTCTATGGGATGAATGTCGAGCAGTGGAGCTTTGGTACCGGCCTGTTGGCGTGCCTGGGCCTCGGCGTCGTCTGCGGCGCCATCAACGGCTTCCTGGTTGGCTTTCTGCGCATGCGGGCGTTTCTCACCACGCTGGTGACGCTCATCATCTACCGCTCGACCTTCGACATCGTCTTTCCCCAGGTCTCGACCCGGATCGTCACCAGCGGTCCGGACTCGCCAGCCTATGATTTTCTTGGTTTCGGTACGATCTGGGGCGTGCCGACGTCCTTTGTGGTGTTCGTCGTCATCGCGCTGATCATCCATCTCGTGCTGTCGCGCGCCCGCTATGGCTGGCGGCTGTTCGCGGTCGGCGGCGCGCGCCGCTCTGCCTACAATGCCGGCATCAATGTGCGCTTCATCTTGTTCAGCGCCTATGTCTTGTGCTCGGTACTGGTGGCGCTCTCCGGCTTCTTCTTCTCGGCCCGCATCGGCAGTGCCGCTTCCGACATCGGCACCGGTCTCGAACTGCAGGTGTTGACCGCGACCGTGCTCGGCGGCATCTCGCTAGGCGGCGGGCGCGGCTCGGTCGCCAAGGCGCTGATGGGCACCGTCTTCGTGCTTGTCCTGTCGAACAGTCTGCTTGCGCTGGCCGTGCCCGGCCCGGTCAATTTCCTGATCCTCGGCATCGTGCTGCTTTTGTCGGTGCTTCTCGACGTTCGCTGGGTGAAGAACCGCCACAAGATCCTGCGCAGCGTCTACATCTCGCCAACCTTCGCCAAGATGCCGCAGGCGATCTCGACCGCGCCCGGCGCGCCAATGGCGGTGAATGACCGGTTGAAGGACGTCGGCGTCATCGGCCTCGGCGTTCTCGATGGCGCGGAGGATGTGATCTTCGACCGGCAGGACCGTCTCTACACCGGCAGCCGCCAGGGCGAGATCCTGCGCTTCCAGCCGCCCCATTACACCGATAGCGAAGTGTTCGCACATATTGGCGGCTCGCCGCTCGGCATGGCTTTCGACCGCGACGACAACCTCGTCATCTGCGTCGCTGGCATGGGCCTCTATCAGGTCTCGCCGGCCGGCGACGTAAAGCTGCTGACCGCCGAAACCAACCGCTCACTGACCTCGGTGGTCGACGACTCGACCATGAAGCTCGCCGACGACTGCGACATCCTGCCGGACGGCCGTATCGTCTTCTCGGAAGCGACAGTGCGCTTCGAAATGCATGACTGGTATGCCGACGCGCTGGAAAGCCGCGGCAACGGACGCATCATCGTCCATGATCCCAAATCCGGTTCGACACGCACACTGCTGTCGAACCTCGTCTTCCCCAATGGCATCTGCACGGCCTTCGACGGCCAGTCGGTGCTGTTCGCCGAAAGCTGGGCCTGCCGCATCAGCCGCTACTATTTCGATGGCCCGAAGAAAGGCCAGGTCGAGCGCGTCATCGAGGGCTTGCCCGGCTATCCCGACAACATCAACCGCGCCTCCGACGGTACCTACTGGCTGGCCCTGATGGGCATGCGCACGCCGGCCTTGGATCTCTCGCTTGAAATGCCGAGCTTCCGCCGTCGCATGGCGCGGCGCGTATCGGAAGACGCGTGGCTGATGCCCAATCTCAACACCGGCTGCGTGCTGCGCTTCGACGAGAACGGCCAGATCCTCGAAAGCCTGTGGGACCAGGCCGGCGAGAAGCATCCGATGATCACCTCGATGCGCGAGCACAAGGGCATCCTCTATCTCTGCGGCATCTTCAACAACCGCATGGGCACCTTGCCCTTGAAAGGCGTCGATCCCGACTGGTTCAGCTCGGATTCCTACTGGGGCAAAAAGCCATGAGCGGTTTGAGCCAGCTTCTTGACCGCTTTCTCGGCCGTGGCGAGTGGGCAGTGACCGTGCCGACGCTCGACGGGCCGTTGCTGCCCAACCAAGGACTGGAGGAAGCCGAGCCGTTCGCCGGCCTCGCCGAGGCCGACAATCTCGTACGCACCGAAAAGGGCATTCTGGCAAGCAGCGCCAACCGGCTGATGCGCTTTAGCGCCGACGGCCATGCCGAAACCTTGCAGGAATTTCCGGGCGAGATCACCGCACTCGCCCATGCCCGCGGCATGACCGCGATGGCCATCGACGGCAAGGGCGTCGTCGTCCACGGCGGCCTGCATGACGGGCGCGAGGCGACGGGTGAGGAGGCTCGGCGCCTCTCCTGCATCACCGCTCTCACCTTCCTCGACAGCAACACCTTGCTGGTGGCCAACGGTTCGGCCTCAGTGCCGGCGAGCAGTTGGCGTCGCGACCTGATGCAGAAGAGCGTGTCCGGTTCGGTCTGGCGGCTCGATCTAAAAAACGGCCGGCTGGAGCTTGTCAGGGACGGCTTGGCCTGGCCGGCCGGCATCGCCACCACCGGCTCCAACCGCATCTACGTTTCGGAGGCCTGGCGCCACCGCGTGCTGGCGATCGACCTTGCCACCACGGCGACGCTGCCCGTGCTGGAGCATCTGCCGGCCTACCCCGCCCGCATCGCCCCGGCCTTCAACGCCGGCTATTGGCTGACCTTCTATTCCGTGCGCAACCAACTGGTGGAGTTCATCCTGCGCGAGGAGACCTACCGCACCCGCATGCTGGCGGAAGTCCCGGAGGCCTACTGGATGGCGCCGTCGCTCGGCTCATGGCGCGACTATCGCGAGCCCATGCAAGGCAGCCAGTTGAAGCAGATGAACGTGCTGAAGCCATACGCGGTGACAAGGTCCTACGGGCTGGTGGTTCTTTGCGACGAGAACATGAAGCCGCTGTCGAGTTTCCATTCGCGCGCAGACGGCAAGGTGCACGGGACGCTGAGCGCCTGCGAGCTGGGCGATGATCTGCTGGTCGCCTCGCGCGGCGGATCGAGGATCGTGCGCGTGGCGAGCGCCGCCAGCGGCAAGCGAGGCTAAGCGATGTCGGACGCCAACATCATTGAACTCAGGAATGCCGCCAAGGCATTCGCGCGCATTCCGGCCTTCAAGAATGTCAATTTCGACCTGCGCAAAGGAGAAATCCACGCGCTGCTCGGCGAAAACGGCGCCGGCAAGTCGACGCTGACCAAGGTCATGGCCGGTGTCTTCAAGCTGACCGAGGGCAAGATGACCTTCGACGGCAAGGATGTGTCCTTCGCCACGCCCGCCGAAGCGCTGCGCGCCGGCATCGCCATGGTGTTCCAGGAAACCAACCTGGTGCCGGCCATGACCGTGGCGCAGAATCTCTATCTCGGCGAAGAGAAGATGTTCAACCGGTTGCGCGGCCTCTACATTCAGGCGCGGCAGTTCCTCGCCGGCATGGGCTTCCAGGTCGACCCGTCCGCGCAGGTCAGCACGCTGGGCGCGGCGCACAAGCAGATGGTGGAGATCGCGCGCGCCGTCCACCACAAGGCCCGCGTCATCATCTTCGACGAGCCGACCGCGACGCTGACGCCTGAAGAGAAGAGCCACTTCTTCAAACTTTTGCAGCGGCTGGTGAAGGAGGGCATCGCCGTCATCTTCATCACCCATGCGCTGGAAGAGGCGCTTGCCGTCGCCAACCGCATCACGGTCATGCGCGATGGCGAGATCGTCGCGTCCGGCGAGGCCAAGGGCTTCACCCGCGCCTCGATCGTGCAGGCCATGGTCGGCCGCACGCTCACCGAAACGCTGCATGGCGAGGTCAAGCGCACGGCGCGCCCCTATGGCGACAAGGTGCTTTCGGTCGAGAATCTGTCCTGCGCCGGCCTGGTGCGCAACTCTTCCTTCTCGGTGTTTTCAGGCCAGGTCACCGGCATGTTCGGCCTTGTCGGCGCCGGCCGCACCGAAATGGCCAAGGTCGTCGCCGGACTGTTGAAGCGCAACATCTTCCACGGCGGCGAGATCCGCCTGCTCGGCAAGTCGGTGCGCTATCGGGTGCCCAGGCCTGCGGTGCGCGACGGCATCGTCTATGTCACCGAGGATCGCAAGGTCGACGGTTTCTTCGAAACCATGACCGCGGGCGAGAACCTGCAAATGGGTGAACTGACCGAGGGCGCCAATCCCGTCTCCATGGTGTCGCTGGCGCGAGCCAGGCAACTTGCCCGCGAATGGGGCGAACGTCTGAGCCTGCGGCAGACCAGCGACCGAGCCCGGATGATCGAGCTCTCCGGCGGTAACCAGCAAAAGGTCGTGATCGCCAAATCGCTGATTCAGAAGCCGAGGCTGGTGATCTTCGACGAGCCGACACGCGGGGTCGACGTCGGCGCCATCGTCGAGATCCACCAGCTCATCAGCGATCTCGCTGAGCAAGGCATGGCCGTCGTTGTCATCTCGTCCTACCTGCCTGAAATTCTCGCCGTTTCGGATCGCATTCTGGTGGTCAAGCGCGGCCGCGTGGTCGAGGAGATGATGCTTTCGGAGGCCACCGAGGAACGCGTCATGTTCGCCGCGGTTCATTGAGCGGCTCGACAAGAGAGACACTTTTGCCGGCCAAGCCAGGACCAATGTCTGGCCTGCCCTATTGCCTTGCAATCGGTTCCGCGTCTGAATAGGTCAGGGGTCAGATCACCCTGCCCGAGCGGATATGCCCAGCGTCAACCTCAAACTTCTGCAGACGTTCTTGCTTGCCGCCGAAAACGGCAGCTTCCGACGTGCTGCCGAGGAGAGCAACCGTTCGCCATCGGCGGTCTCGATGCAGATTCGCGACCTTGAGGAGCAGATCGGCATCTCGCTGTTCATCCGCACCGCACAGCGTGCCAGCCTGACGCCGGAAGGCCAGATCCTGTTCGAGGAGATCGCCAACGTGATGTCACAGGTGCAGACCAGCCTCGACCGCCTGACGGAGGTCGCCGCTCGTCGCAAGGGCAAAGTGCAGATCGCCTGCGCCCCGACGCTCGCGGCAAGCCGGCTGGGCGATATCCTGGCGACATTCAAGTTGCGCTATCCACGCAGCATCGTCGAGGTCATCGAGAGTCCGCCGCAGGCCGCGCTTGGCCTTTTGCAACAGCAGGAGGTCGAGTTCTACATCGGCCCGGAACTGCCAAACCTGACGGACTTCCAGTTCGAGTCCATCCTCGACGATCCGCTGATGGCCTGCATCCCCACGGAAATATACGGCGGCGAAAAGAAGCTGCTGCTCTCCGACCTGCTGCGCTATCCGCTCATCCTGCTCAACCGCAAGACCGCCGTGCGCGGCCTTGTCGATCGGCTGACGGCGGCGGAAGGCATCGAGTTCAAGCCGCAATACGAGGTCGAAAGCGCACAGACGGCGGTGGCACTGGTGTGTTCGGGACTTGGCGTCTGCGTGGTGCCCGGCATCGCCATTTCGCGCAATGACGAGCGTATGCGGGTGGTGCCGATCGACCATCGCGACGCCCACCGCTCGGTCGGCATCATCACCGCGCGGGGCTATGTGCACCACTCCTTCTCCGAACAGCTGATGAACCTCATCCGCACCAATTTGCGCGAACTTGCAAACTGAGCGTCGCGCCTTCGGACAGGCACCTTGCACGAGCGCCGAGAATGGTGCGCTGGGAATGCCGCCATTGGCAGCCCGGCCTCACCTGAATATCAGCGCACCCTCAGTCGGTCTGGATCCAGATCGACTTGGTCTCCAGATATTCATGCAGATGTTCGATGCCGCCCTCGCGGCCGTAGCCGGACATCTTCATGCCGCCGAACGGCACCGCCGGGTCGATGGCGTGGTACATGTTGACCCATACCGAGCCGGCCTTGATGCGGCGGGCGAGCTTGTGGGCGGTGCCAAGATGACTGGTGCAAATGCCGGCCGCCAGGCCATAGGGCGTCGCATTGGCCCGCGCCACGGCTTCGTCGAGCGTGTCGAACGGCATCGCCGAAATCACCGGACCAAAGATCTCTTCACGCGCGATGGTCATCTTGTCCGACACCGCACCGAAGACAGTCGGCGCGATGAAATTGCCGCCGTCGTAGGGCCCGCCGGTCAGTCGCGAGCCGCCCGCCATCAGTTCCGCGCCTTCGTCGCGGCCGGCCTTGATATAGCCCACCACCTTGCCGGCCTGCCTGGCATTGATGAGCGGGCCGATTTCGGTTTCCGCCTCGATGCCATGGCCGATGCGAAGCCTGCCGGTAAACTCGGCGACCCGGCGCACGAATTCGTCATGGATTTCGCGGGCCACGAAAAGCCGCGAACCGGCGATGCAGATCTGGCCCGAATGCACGAACACAGCCATCGCGGCGACAGGAACCGCCTTGTCGATGTCGGCATCGCGGCAGACGATGATCGGCGATTTGCCGCCGAGCTCCAGGGAAACGCGCTTGAGGTTGGTCACGCCCGCCCGCGCGATGGCCTGGCCGGTCAGCGTCGAGCCGGTGAAGACGATCTTGTTGACGTCGGGATGTTCAGCGAGCCGCGCCCCGGCCTCTGTCCCGGTGCCGGTGACGACGTTGACGACGCCGTCGGGAACGCCGGCCTCCTGCATCAGCCTGGCGATCAGCAGCGGCGTCAACGAAGCATCCTCCGAGGGCTTCAGCACGATGGTGCAGCCGGTGGCGAGCGCCGGCGCGATCTTCCAGATCGACGCCGCGGTCGGAGCGTTCCAGGGGATGATCGCGCCGACAACGCCTACCGGCTCGCGCCTTGTGAACGAGACGATCTCGCCGGGGATCGAATTGTCTATGGATTCGCCATGCAGCGCGGTCGCCATGCCCGCATAGAAGCGCAGCATGCCGATGACGCGCCGCCGGTTGGCGAGCGTGCGCGTGATCGGCAGTCCCATGTCGAGAGTGTCGGAAACGCTGAGTTCTTCCCAATGGGTCTCGAAGAGATCGGCGATGCGCAGAAGCACGCACTGCCGCTCGTAGGGCGAGAATTTTGACCACGGCCCTTCGAAGGCCGTGCGCGCAGCGTCCACCGCCGCATCGATGTCGGCCGCCGAGCCACGCGGCACGGTGGCCAGCACTTCGCCAGTCGCCGGGTTGAGCGCCTGCATCTCCTGGCCGGATTGTGCCGGAACCCACTTGCCGCCGACGAACATCGGCCGGAATTCGCCATGGTAGAGCGCCGTGGCCTTCGCCCGCGGGTCGAAATTCAGCGTCATCTCTTCCTCCTCACAATTCCGTGGCGACTATGACTCCCACGCCGGTCGACCTCAAACAAGGAAAGCTAAAAGGGCGTTCAGATAATCGGACTGTGCAATGCACGCGACTTCCCCGATGGTGCCGGCAACGGAGGAACAGATATGAGACTTGCTGGCAAGGTCGCTATCGTCACGGGCGGCGGTTCGGGATTTGGCGAAGGCATCGTCAGGAAATTCGTCACCGAAGGTGCGCTGGTCGTGTTGATGGACCGTGATGAGGCCGCCGCGGCTCGCGTTGCTGCCGAAGCCGGCGAAAATGTGCGGCCAATCACTGGCGACGTCTCGACACTCGGAAGCTTCGAAGCGGCGGCAGACCTGGCCCGCTCGGCCTTTGGCGGTCTCGACATACTGGTCAACAATGCCGGCGTGGCCCAGCCGCCCTTGGCGCTCGAGACGATGGACGAAGAGATGTTCGACCGGATCGCCAACGTCAACATGCGATCCATCTACAATGGCGCCCGTGCGGTCGTCGCGCATTTCAAATCCATCAAATCAGGCGCCATCCTCAACGTCGCCTCCACCGGCGGCGTCTCGCCGCGCCCGAATTTGACGTGGTACAATGCTTCCAAAGGCTGGGCGATTGCCGCCACCCGGGCCATGGCCGTGGAACTCGCCCCCTTCGGCATCCGCGTCAACGCCATCAATCCGGTTGCCGGCGACACGCCACTTCTGTCCACTTTCATCGGCTCCGGCGAAGAGAACCGCGCCCGCGTCGTCGCCACCATTCCGATCGGCAGGCTGTCTACGCCGGCGGACATGGGCAACGCCGCGGCATTCCTGTGCTCCGACGAGGCCAGCATGATCACCGGCGTCGACCTCAACGTCGATGGCGGCAAGTGCATCTGAGCGTTAGACCATTTGGGAGTTGGCGATGAAGCCTGTCTACGAAATCGCCGTGGTGCATGGCGACGGCATCGGCCCGGAAGTCTGCGCCGCAGCGGTTCAAGTGGTGAAAGCAGCGCTCGGTCCCGGCAGCCCCTTGCACTTCAGCGAATACCCGGCCGGAGCCGAGCATTTCCTGAAGACCGGCCAGAGCTTTCCCGAGCCGACCTTCCAGGCCTGCCGCGAGGCGGACGCCATCCTGCATGGTGCGGGCGGCTTGCCGGGCGTCATCCATCCCGATGGGACCGAAGCAGGCCTGGATTTCACGCTGAGGCTGCGCTTCGAACTCGATCTCTATGCCAACATCCGCCCCGTCAGGCTTTTCGAGGGCGTGCCGAGCCCGTTGAGCGGAGTGAAGGCCGGCGGTATCGACTACATCATCTTGCGCGAGAACAGCGAAGGGCTTTACGCCGCGCGGGGATCGGGCGCGCTGTTGCGCGGCGAAGTGGCGGTCGACACGCTGGTGCAGACCCGCTCCGGCATCGAGCGCATCGCACGCAAGGCCTTCGAACTGGCGCGCCAGTCGGGCGGCGCGCCCCGTGACGGCGTGCGCCGGGTGACCTGCTGCGACAAGGCCAACGTGCTGCGCAGCTATGCCTTCTTTCGCTCCGTCTTCGACGAAGTGGCGAAGGACTATCCCGATATCGCGACCGAGCACGCGCTGGTCGACGCCATGGCGATGCATCTCGTGGTGAAACCGGGCCATTTCAACGTCATCGTCAGCGAGAACATGTTCGGCGACATCCTGTCCGACCTCGCCGCCGCGACGGTGGGCGGGATGGGCATGGCGCCTTCAGCCGAGATCGGCGCGGCCAACGGCTTCTTCCAGGCCGCGCACGGCTCGGCGCCCGACATTGCCGGCCAGGGTATCGCCAATCCGTATGGGACGATCCTGTCGGCAGCCTCGATGCTCGACTGGCTCGGCCACAAGCATGGCGACGAGAGACTCAACCAGGCCGCAGCGCGCATCCGTCGCGTGACCGAGGACTGCCTGGCCAACGGGCTTCTGAGCGCCGATCTGAAAGGCAGGGCGTCGACCAGCGAGATAACCCGTTCGGTCTGCGACCGGCTCGCTGCCGGGCGCGACTGATATGACCAAGCCAAGGATAAATCTTGTTGGACCTGGCAAGGTCGGCCAGACGCTCATGCGCCGGATATTCTTCATCGCCGGCCGGCACAGGGTCCAGACCTGAGATGGGCGCTCTCGATCGCCAGGTTTCGGTCGAGGACTTTCGCACGCTTGCCCGTCGTCGTCTGCCGAAATCCGTCTTCGAATTCATCGATGGCGGGGCGGGGCAAGAACTCACCCTCAAAGCCAATCGAAGCGATTTCGAAAAGATCAGAATTTTGCCGCGCGTGCTTACCGATGTTTCGCATCCGAACGTTTCCACGACGCTCTGGTCCGAGACCTTGCCAACACCGCTGGTGATCAGCCCGATGGGCTCCTGCGCGCTGGTCAGGCCCGGAGCCGACATTGCCATCGCGAGGGCGGCAACCGCTCGCAGCATCCCCTACACGCTCTCCACCATGGCCACGGCCAGCATCGAAGGCATGGCGCGAGCCGTACAGGGGCCGCTGTGGTTCCAGCTTTATGTGCTCAAGGATTTCGACTTCAATCGCCAGTTGGTGAGGCGAGCGGAAGAATTTGGCTATTCGACGCTGGTGGTGACCGTTGATCTGCAAGCCGGTGGCAAGCGCGAAAAGGATCTTAGGAACGGCATATCTATCCCACTGCGGCCTTCGGCCCGGCATCTCTGGGAAGGCATGCTTCATCCTGGCTGGTCGCTGCGCCTGCTGCGCGGCGGTCTGCCCCAGTTCGAGAACGTCCGCGGCTATCTCGGTGACAACAGCGCCGGCCTGACGATCGCCGCGCGTGTTGGCGGCAGCCTCCATGCAGGTTTCGACTGGGACGATTTCCGCCAGATCCGCGACTGGTGGAAAGGCCGGCTGCTGGTCAAGGGCGTCCTGCACCCGGGCGATGCGTCGCGACTGGTGGCGGCTGGTGCCGATGGCATCTGGGTGTCCAACCATGGAGGCCGCCAGCTCGACGGTGCTGTATCGAGCATCGATGCCCTGCCCGCTATCCGTCAGGCACTTGGCGCCCAAATCCCGATCCTCATCGATTCCGGTATCCGCACGGGCACGGACATCGTCAAGGCCAAGGCACGCGGCGCCACCGTCGCGGCGATCGGCCGGGCCGCCCTGTTCGGCGCCGTGGCTGGCGAGCCCGGCGTGGCCAAGGCACTGGATATCATCCTGGACGAAGTGGTGACTTGCCTCAGGCTCTGCGGGATCCCCCGTTTTCAGGAAGCGGGATCAGAAATGATAGCATAGCGCCAAGACGAGTGCTCACGCTTGGTCAAGAGGTACAGAAAACCCCCGCTCGTCCAATATTCTTCCTCATCATGCCAAGGTTTTGCTATCGCGGTTGTGCAAGCGGCTGCGGGCGGCCGACCAATTGCCGCCCTCACACGCCGCTCCTTCCCAAGCCCAGCGGCCGCCTGTCAGAGAGCACTTGTTTGATGCACACCCGCTAGCGGCGGTCGTGATTAAATTCGAGAGGCTGCACAGTCGGATAGGCAGACTAAGGTCGGCCGCCCGGTGCTGTTTTCGGTTCCATCCACCCGTTCTTCAGAATGTCGCGAAGCACGTTGCGGATGTCTTCGCCCGCTGCCGTTGCGCCGCTCGCCCAAGCGATCGCCAGTGCCCCGAAAAAGATGTCGCGCCCGGTCATCGTCCGTCGTGCAAGCCCTTCGTCCTGTGCAGCCTTCAGGATTCGCTCCGTCGTCGCGATGACAGCATGGCAGGTCGGCGTCAGCGGGGATTCTACTCGGCAAGCCGCCCGTAACGGTTCAGGCAAGCCCTCATAAGCCAGCATCCAGTCGCCGAGAGCTTCAACCCAGAGTTCGAGTGCGCGGCCTGCATCGCTCTCCCCGGCTTCGATTTCAACGCGACGATGGTCGAGGCCTTCATAATGAAGAACTAACAGCGCAGCCAGCAGGGCGTCTTTGTTTGGAAAATGGCGGTAGAGCGTCCCTGCTCCCACGCCCGCCAGCTTCGCAATAGAATCCATCGAAACGTCAACACTGTCGTTGCCGAACGCTTGTCGCGCCACCTCGAGAATGTGCGCCCGATTATGCTGCGCGTCCCTGCGCAGGGCTGACGCGACCGAAAATTGCGACATTACTGACCTTGAACCCTTGAATACCGGAGACACTCTCCGTATCTAAAAGCCGAATCGGAGAGAGTCTCCATATAGCCCCCGGTCGATTATTCTAACAGGTCGGCATTAGCGAGCGAAACGAGGACACGATGATCAGGCAGATGATACCGGCATGCATCCGGACAACGGGCACCGCAACCTGCCTGGCGCCTGGCGCGCGCCGTCAGTAGATGCCGCGAGCTATACGAGTTTCGAGGCGGACTGCTCCGTCGGCAGCACCGCCCTGCGCGACCCTCTGGATGTCCGCTCAATACGGAATAGATCCGCGCACCATGCGCTGAGCAACCGGGCACGCCCGCCTACTGCACGGAACTGACGTTGCCTGATCTTCAGGATGCGCTGTCCACGGCGGAAAAGGCGCGCGCACCCGGAATTCGCGACGCGCTGATCAAGGGCTTCATCGAGGCGACGCCTCCCCTCCGCCACGAGCAGATCGTAGCCCGCAACCGTGAAGTCACCGCCCGCCGATGAGAAACTTCTCCGGTTCCGGTCCGAGGTGGACCAATAAGACTGTCCAAGAATTCCTTCTGTTTGTCGGGAGCAACCTGAGGGACGACGATGACGAGGTAATTTGCGACAAAGGTGAAATCCCCCTTGATGATGCGAGGCATCAGCTCCTGCGCGCGGCATGCTCCGCTGCTCAACCAGCCATAGCGCCTGACTGGCGGCAGGAGGTTAGCCGCCGCCGCCCATGGTTACGGACATAAAGGCCCGGAAGGCCGCAGCCGCCGGTTCGATTGATCTGTCACGCGACCAGGCAAGGCCAACGTCCATAGTGGGGATGGGCTCGACAAGCCCGCGCACTTCGATGCGCTGCCCCTCCAAGGACCAGGGGCGGTAAACCATGTCGGACAGGACAGTGACCCCCATGCCGGCAGCCACGAGCGACCGCACGGCCTCGACCGAACTGGTGGTAAGGACGGCGCGGAGCGAAAGGCCCGCGGCATCCCAGTAACGGGCGGCCGTCGTGCGTGCCTCGTCAACCGTCAGCATGACATAATCTTCCGCCGCCACATCGGCGAGGCTGATCTCCTGCCGCGCGAGGAGGTGATGATCAGCCGAAAGCCAGAGCCGGCGGTTCGACCGCATCAAGACCTCCTGCGCCAACTCCTTGGTGTGCTCCAGGTTCGACACCAGCATCACGGCCATGTCGATGTCCCCGCACATCAACCCGCTTTCGAGAGCGTCTCGGGGCAGTTCCAGCACCTCGACCTCGATCTCGGGATAGGTCTTTCGAAAGCGCGCGTAGTGGCGCGACATGTAGTAGCCGACGACCGTGTAGGTCATGCCCAGCCGCAGCTTGCCCGCCAGGCCTTTCCTATCGCGCAACGGGCTTCGGACGGCGGCAGCGACGGCCCCGGTGATAACACGCGCATGTTCAAGAAACCGCGCGCCCTCCATCGTCAGTCTTACGCCAGCGTGGTTACGCTCCAAAAGCCGTACGCCCAGGTCAGCCTCAAGCGTCTTTATCGCCGCAGTGACCGCCGATTGCGAGATGTTGAGTTCCACCGCGGCATGACTGACCTGTCCGCTCTCGGCGGTCGCGATAAAATAATCCAGCTGTTTCAAGGTGATGGTCATGGTGCGCCCTGGCCCAGAACCATTATCTGTTTTTTTGATATGACAATCAATAAACTACTATTTCACAAATGCCCTCGCATGCGCAAAAAATGCTGCAACGCCGCAAAGACGGCAGCTTCGAGGGGTAACAATGTGATGGCGGTGACGCTAAACTGCGACATGGGCGAAAGCTTTGGCCTCTACAAGGTTGGCGATGATATGGGCATGATGCCCATCATCGACGTTGCCAATGTCGCCTGTGGTTTTCACGCTTCCGATCCGGATCACATGCACACCGCCGTCCGCAGCGCCAAGGCGAGTGGCGTAAAGATCGGCGCCCATCCAGGCTTGCCCGACATTCAGGGTTTCCGCCGGCGCGAGATGCGGATGACCCGCGAAGAAGTCAGAAACACCATCATTTACCAGGTGGGAGCGCTTGCCGGCTTCCTCAAGGCCGAGGGTGTGGAACTCCACCACATCAAGCCGCATGGCAGCCTCTACTTCATGGCCATGCAGCAGGAGGCAATAGCCCATGGCGTGTGCGACGCGGCAGAGATTTTCGGCGTACCCCTCTTCGGCATGACGGGCACCCTGCATGAGAAGATCTATCAAGAGCGCGGTATCCCATTTGTCGCTGAGTTCTATGCCGATCTCGACTACGATGCCTCCGGCAAGCTGATCTTGACACGCGTTCATGACGCCAAGGACCCCGCAGAGATGGCCGAGCGGTGCGTACGCGCCATCAGGGAGGGCGAGGGCACGGCAGAGGACGGCAGTTTCTTCCCTGTACGCTGCGAAACCATCTGCGTGCATTCCGATACGCCGAACGCCATCGAAATAGCCCGGGCCGTGCGCACCGCAATCGCCCCCTGGCACTGAACTCGACCGAACCCGCCCGCGCGGGCGGTTCCAGATTAGTCTGTCCGCAGTTTTCCGGAGCTTTTTATGGCCCAGATTCTTTCACCTCTTCCCGGCACTTTTTATCGCAGCGCTTCGCCAGACCAGCCGCCATACAAGGCGGATGGCGACGCGGTGTCCGCCGGAGACGTAATCGGTCTCATCGAAGTGATGAAGTCGTTCCACGAAGTGAGGGCCGAGACGGCCGGTACGAACATCCGCTTCATTGCCGACAATGAGGATCCCATCATGGCCGGCGCACCTATTGCGGATCTCGACTGATGCTGAAAAAGCTTCTGGTTGCCAACCGGGGCGAGATAGCGGTCAGGATCATCCGGGCCGCGCAAGATCTGGGGATCGCCACCGTGGCGGTGTATTCGGCCGCAGACGCCGAGTCGCTCCACGTCCAGCTTGCGGACGAAGCGGTCAACATCGGCCCACCAGCTGCAAAGAAGTCCTATCTCAATGTCGAAGCAATTCTGAAGGCTGCCCGCGACACCGGTTGCGACAGTGTTCATCCAGGCTATGGGTTCCTTGCCGAGAATGCCGCGTTTTCCGACGCGGTCACAGGCGCTGCATTGGTCTTCGTCGGCCCGTCGGGAGATGCGATCCGGATGATGGGAGACAAGGTCTCGGCGCGATCGGCCGCTGCCGCTGCAGGTGTCCCCGTCGTGCCAGGCTCGGCTGGCCGGGTCGAGGGCCTCGAGGCTGGCCACGAGGTGCTGACCGCAACCGGTTTTCCGGTGATGATCAAGGCGGCGGCAGGCGGCGGCGGGCGGGGCATCCGCATCGCGAACTCGCTTGCCGAGTTCGAACAAGCCTTTCCTCAGGCCGAAGCAGAAGCCCTCGCCGCCTTTGGCGATGGTGGTCTCTACATGGAAAAGGTGATCGGCAAGGCCCGCCATATCGAGGTGCAGGTGCTGGCAGACGGAAGCGATGCCATCCACTGCTACGAGCGGGAGTGCTCGCTGCAGCGGCGACGCCAGAAGGTTTGGGAGGAGGCGCCGTCGCGCGCACTTTCAGACAGGCTGCGCGAAGAGCTCTGCGCTTCAGCGGTCGCCTTGGCCAAGGCGGTCAAATACTCTGGTGCCGGCACGGTAGAGTATCTTTACGACGATGAAGCAGACCGCTTTTACTTCATCGAGATGAACACCCGTATCCAGGTCGAGCACCCGGTCACCGAAGCGATCACCGGCATCGACCTCGTTGCGGAGATGCTTCGCATCGCCGGCGGCGAGAAGCTGCGGATCCGGCAAAGCGATGTCTCCGTCAAAGGGCATGCGATCGAAGTCCGGCTCAATGCCGAAGACCCGGCGAAGGAGTTCGCTCCATTCCCCGGGCAGGTGGCCGAGCTTCGCATTCCCGGCGGTCCGGGCGTACGCTTCGATTCGATGCTCTATCAAGGCTATCAGGTGCCGCCCTTTTATGACTCGCTGCTTGCCAAGCTGATCGTGCATGCAGAGACGCGCGAGGCGGCGATAGTGCGCCTGATCCGCGCGCTCAACGAGTTGAAGATCGGCGGGCTCAAGACCACCAAGCCGCTGTTTCTTGCGCTGGCCGCCGATCCGGCGATGCGGGCGGGAGACGTGCATACCCGCTGGCTGGAAGGCTGGCTCATCGAAAACGCCGCAGCATTGGCGGGTTAAGGAGGACCGATGTCGATACGATTCAACTTCGGCGGTGACGAACATATCTTCGGCGAGGTGTCCGAAGAAATGTCGCTCACCTCCTTCTTTACCGGCCTTTCGATGACCAATGCGGTGCGTACGGCAGGCATCCGAGGCGTCACCGAGATCTGCCCAGCCAACGCCAGCTTCCAGATTCGCTTCAACCCCGACATCGTCAAGCCGCAGGATTTGCTCAGCGAACTGAAGTCGATGGAAGAGGCCGCCTCGAAGTCGGACCCGGTGCTGAAGACCCGGATCATCGAACTGCCGGTTTATTTCCAGGATCCATGGACGCGTGAAACCTGCCTGCGCTTCCGCGAGCGCCATCAGGACCCCTCCTCCACCGATCTTGAATATTCGGCACGCATCAACGGCTACGCCACGGTGGAAGAGTTTATCGAGGCCTATTCCGGCCAGCCCTGGTTCGTATCGATGGTCGGCTTCGTCGCCGGACTGCCCTTCCTGTACCAGATGGTTGAGCGCAAGAAACAGATTCAGGCGCCGAAATACTTGCGTCCACGCACCGACACTCCCAAGCTCACCATTGGCCATGGCGGCTGCTTTGCAGCGATCTATTCGGTACGCGGCGCTGGCGGCTACCAGATGTATGGCATAACCCCGGCCCCGATCTACGACCCGACCAGGAAGGTGCGCTACCTCGCCGATGACATGTGCCTGTTCAAGCCAGGCGATATCGTCAAGTTCAAGGCCATTGGCCGCGATGACTACGACGCCACGCTTGAGGAAATCGAAGCCAATCGGTGGCAGCCGACGGTTCGCGAGTGCACCTTCAGCCTGAAGGATTTCAACAGCGACATTTACGGCACCAATGCAAAGCTGATGGAGCTTATCAATGGCCGTTAAGGTAATCTCTCCCGGCCTCTCCACTTCCGTGCAGGACCTTGGCCGACCCGGCCACTATCATGTCGGCATTCCAGAAGGCGGCGGCATGGACCGCTTTGCGACACGCATCGCAAACCTGCTTGTCGGCAACGATCCGGGTGCCGCGGTGCTCGAAGCCACTTTCATGGGTCCCGAACTCGAATTCACCCAATCCGCGGTCGTCGCCGTCACAGGTGGAGAGCTCCCACCCAAACTCAATGGCGAGGAACGGTCGACGTGGGAAAGTTTTCCGGTGAAGGCCGGTGACCGACTTTCTTTCGGCTTCCTCAAGGGCGGCGCGCGCGCTTATCTGGCCGTCTCCGGCGGCATCGACGTACCCGTGGTTCTCGGTTCGCGCTCGACTTACATTCTGGGCGCGCTTGGCGGCCATCAGGGCCGCACGCTGAAAGCGGGCGATGAGCTTCCCCTCGGCGAAGGTTCCGGCAAAGCCGGTCTTTCACTGCCTGCAAATCTGCGCCGCGCGCGCAATAGTCCGGCGGAACTCAGAATGCTTCCCGGCATATACTGGCATCGGATCACTGAGGCTGCCGGCAATCGGTTCTTTGAGGAAACCTGGAAGGTCGCGCCCGAAGCCGACCGTATCGGCTATCGCTTCCGCGGCGGAACGCCGCTGGAATTCGTCGAGCGCGAGCAGCCTTTCGGTGCGGGCTCCGACCCCTCGAACATCGTCGATGCCTGCTATCCTTACGGATCCGTCCAGGTGCCGAGTGGCACTGAGCCGATCGTTCTTCACCGGGACGCGGTTTCGGGTGGCGGGTATATGATGCTGGGCGTGGTGATATCGGCCGACATGGACCTTATCGCCCAGCTCCAGCCGCACACCCCGGCGCGCTTCGTCCCGGTGACGCTGGAAGACGCGCTTGCCGCGCGAACCGAACAGCGCGCCGCGCTGGCGCGTGCTGAAGGGCATCTGGCCGGCTGACGTCAGCCGGGAATGCCGGCGGAGGAGCCGGAGGCGAGGAGATCGGCCGGCCAAAACCGACCGCGCGTGGCGGAAGACAAAATCCGGTGCGCGAAACGACAAGACGACGCCGGGCAACGGCGTGAATTTGGCACCCGAGCAGTCCGCTAGAGACCGCCGGAACCGACAGGGGAAGACATTTGCAACGTGGCTGGCCGCAAGGCCGGATGCTTCGCGCCTTTCCGTCGGTAGAAAGAAGGAAAGGGTCATGAGTCATCTGAGCGCGGAGAACGTCTCGGTATCGTTTGCGGGGCTGAAGGCCCTGTCATCGGTAGACCTCCAAATTACGCCCGGCCGCATCAGTGGCCTCATCGGCCCGAATGGCGCTGGCAAGACCACGCTCGTCAACGTGCTGACCGGCTTCCAGGCACCGACGGAAGGCACCATCAAGCTCGACGGGGAAGCACTCACGGGTCTCAAGCCGCATCAGGTCCGGCGGCGCGGCATTGCCCGCACCTTTCAGGGTGGGCGGCTCTTCCGCGACCTGCCTGTGTTGGACAATTTGGAAGTGACCGGCGTTGGCCTGGGAATGAGCCGGCGCGCTGCCATCGCCGAAGCGGAAGCGATGCTCGACTGGATAGGCATCGGTGCGCTGGGTACCCGCATCGCCGGAACGTTGCCATACACGGACGAGCGCCGCGTCGCCATTGGCCGCGCCCTGATGGGACGGCCCGCATACATCCTGCTCGACGAGCCCGCGGCTGGCATGAGCGCACTGGAGGCGCGGGAGCTTTCCGCCCTGATAAGACACATCGCCAGCGATCTCGGCTGTGGTGTCCTGCTCATCGAGCACAATGTCGGGCTGGTGCTCGGCCTTTGCCAGCATATCGTCGTGCTCGATTCCGGAGCGATTATCGAGGAAGGACCGCCTGCCGCGATCCGCGACAGCGAGAAGGTGCGCCACGCCTATATGGGCACGGCCGCGAACACCGACCTGCCTGTGCTGGAGGCGATGGAATGAGCCTGCTCGCCCTTTCCGACATCACCATCCGCTACAGCCGTCTCACGGCGGTCCGCAATGTCTCCTTCTCCATGGACGAGGGAGAAATCCTGTTCATCACCGGCCCGAACGGAGCCGGGAAGTCTTCGCTGCTGCGCGCGATCGCCGGTGTTACGCCGGTGGCGGGCGGCCGGATCGACCTTGCAGGTCATGAGATCACCGGCCAGGCGCCGGAGAACATCGCCCGGCTCGGATTCTCCATGGTGCCGGAGGGGCGCGATGTCTTCGGCTCGCTGACGACCGAAGAGAACCTTCTGGTCGGAACCGGCATGCACGCCCGCGAACGCGGCTGGCGCAGCCGAGCGGCCGACGAACTCGAAGCCGTCTACGCAACCTTCCCGATGCTGAAAGAGAGGCGGCACGGGCAGGCGGGATTGCTGTCCGGCGGGCAGCAGCAAATGCTGGTCATCGGCCGCGCGCTGATGACCAATCCGCGGCTTGTAGCCATCGACGAGCCTTCACTGGGCCTCGCCCCCAACATCAACGACCAGGTCTACGAGCGGCTGATCGCGCTGCGTGCGCAGCGCCAGCTCACGCTCCTGATCGTTGAGCAGAGCTCGGCCCGGGCGATGATGGTGGGCGGGCGGATGATCCTGATGCGTGGCGGACAGATCGTGCTCGATGGCGACGCGCGGACGCTCGGCAATGGCGAGGCGATCCAGGCTGCCTATTTCGGCTACGAGGACAATTGAGATGCTTCAGATCCTGTTCGACGCACTCTCGCTTGGTTCGCTCTACGCGCTCGGGGCGCTCGGCATTGCCCTCATCTTCGGCGTCATGCGGCTCGTGAACTTCGCGCATGGCGACGTCATCGCCTTCTGCGTCTTCGCCCTGTTATGGCCGTCTACGGACGCAATGGCCATCGTCTTCGCCGGCCAATTGCCGTGGTACCTGCTGTTGCCATTCGTGCTCCTCTGCGGGGCCGGGCTGTCGGTGCTGTGCGAAATCGTCGTCTTCAGGCGGTTCCGTCAGGCAAATCCGGCAACCATGATGATCGCCTCCTTCGCGCTCGGTTTCGTCATTCGCTACTTCCTGCTCATGCTTTTCTCCAGTCGGCCGAAATCGATCTCGCTGCTGCCCGAACTGTCCCAGCCGGTGGAGATCCTTGGTGCCAGGCTTCCCCTCCTCCAGCTCATAACGATCGTGGCCACGATGGTCATCCTGATCGGCCTGACACTGTTCCTGCGTCAAACCCGCTTCGGCCTGGAGATGCGGGCGGCGGCCGAGAACTTCTCGATGGCCCGAATGCTGGGTGTGCGTGCGAACCGGGTTATCATGGGCGCGTTCGCCCTCTCCGGCGCGTTGGCCGCCGCCATTGCACTGATCTTTGGCGCCCAGACAGGCACGCTGGACATCCAGATGGGCGCCTCGATCATGTTGATGGCCTTCATCGCCACCGTCATTGGCGGCCTCGGCAGCCTCGGGGGAGCCGTGCTCGCCGGCTTCCTGCTGGGTGCCGCCTCGGTGATCATGCAAGTCATGCTGCCCATCGACGCCCGGCCATTCCGCGATGCCTTTGTCTATGGAGCGGTCATCCTCGTCCTCCTCTTCCGCCCACAGGGGCTTATTGCCGCGCGCGGCACCAAGGAAAGGATCTGATTTCATGGGTGTCGTCGCCTCCCTCACCAACTCTACCGCTGCCGGTGCCCCGGCTGCCGAGCGAAAGCCCGCCCGCTTCGCGCTTGCCCGCCGCACAATCCTGACACCGGTCCTGCTTTCTCTGCTGCTGCTGGCCATCGCGCTGATCACGGTGATGACCGGATCGCGGCCCTTCAACCAGACGGTGATCGACGTGTTCGTCCGTGTCATCCTCGTCGTGGGCCTATACATCTTTATCGGGAATTCGGGCGTTCTCAGCTTCGGGCATATCGGCTTCACCTGCCTTGGCGCCTACGCGGCCGCGTGGCTCACCATCAATCCGATGATGAAACGCGGTTCGCTGCCGGGACTGCCCGAATGGCTGCTGGCGACCCGATTGCCGTACTGGCAATCGGCTATGCTGGCAGCATTGTTCGCCGCCCTCGCCGCTCTCATCTTCGGGCGGGTGCTGATGCGATTATCGGGCATCGCGGCTTCGATCGCGACCTTCGCGATGCTCGCCATGATCAACACAATTTATTCCAACTGGGAGAGCGTGACCGGAGCGACCTCATCGGTCGTCGGCATTCCGATCGTACGCGTGATCTGGCCGTATCTCATCGGCGCCGTGGTCGCGATCTTCATCGCCTGGGCGCACGCGATCTCCCGGTCCGGCCTGGCCCTTCGTGCTGCCCGCGACGAGCCCACCGCCGCCGCGGCTTCCGGTATCGACATTCCCAGGGAAAGATTGGTGGCATTCGTCATATCAGGCGCGGTGATGGGGCTGGGCGGTGCGCTCATGGCTCATTCCATCGGCGTGGTCACACCCGACACATTCTATCTCGGTCTCACCTTCATCACCCTTTCCATGCTCGTCGTCGGCGGCATGGGCAGCCTGTCGGGGGGTGTGGTGGGTGTCGTCCTGCTGTCCGCCCTTATCCAGGCGCTGCGCTGGCTGGAGGCAGGCGTATCGCTCGGCGAGTCCACTTTCGCCCTCCCGAAAGGGGTTCAGGAAATAGCCCTCGGCGTCATCATGATCGTGATCCTCGCGCTTCGCCCATCCGGACTCATGGGCAACCGCGAGATCACCTTACCCCGCAGCAGTCGCAACAAGTGACCGGCGGCACAAGCCCGACCGGAAAACAAAAAGGAGACGTGCATGACATACAAAATGAGAATTGTCGCAACCGCTCTGGCCTCGATGTCCATCGCATACCCGGCCCTGGCCGATGACAAGACCATCGTCATCGGCTTCGCCACTGCGGAGTCGGGCTTCATGGAAGCCTATGACAAGCCTGCGCAGGAGGCGGCCTTGATCCGCATCGACGAGATCAATGCGGCTGGCGGTCTGCTTGGAAAGCAGATCAAGGTCGTCAAGGCCGACACCAAGTCCGACCGGGCCGAAGGCGCCAAGGCGGGCCTCTCCGTGCTCGACCAGGGCGCGGATCTCGTGGTCGTCTCGTGCGACTACGACTTCGGATCGCCGGCTGCGCTCGCGGCCGAGGACGCGGGCCGTATCTCCTTCTTCCTGTGCGCGGAATCGGTCAAGGCCGGTATCCAGGGTGTCGGCCCGCACAGCTTCTCCGCGTCGGTGCTGGCGCCCGTGCAGGGCGCGACCATGGCCGAGTGGGCATTCAAGGAAAAAGGCGCAAAGGACTTCTACCGTCTGCTCGATACCTGGACGGCCTACAACAAGGGCATCTGCGACGGCTTCGACTGGATGATGCCGAAGCTCGAAGCCCAGGGCGCGAAGCTTGTCGGTGAAGACACCTTCAAGAACGAGGACGCCTCCATCGCCGCGCAGATCACCCGCATCAAGTCTCTGCCGAAGGAGCCGGATGCGATCATGCTTTGCACAATGATGCCGGGCGCTGTTTCGGCCATCAAGCAGCTTCGTGCCGCGGGCATCAACTCCATGATCCTGAATGGCTCGGGCGTCGACGGTAGCTATTGGCTATCCGCTGTGCCCGATCTGACGAACTTCTACGTCCCCGTTCAGGGATCGATCTATGGCGACGATCCCAATCCGGAAGTGCTGAAGTTCAATGCCACCTACAAGGCGAAGACAGGCGCCGATCCCTCGAGCCAGTATGTCTTTCCGGGTTACGTCATGGTCGACGTCTGGGCCAAGGCGGTGGAGCGTGCAGGCACGACCGATGCCGACGCCGTCGTCGCGGAACTGGAGAAGATGAAGAACGAGCCGACGCTGTTCGGGCCTCGTACCTTCACGCCGGAACTGCATCACCAGAACCAGACGCGGTACCTGATCGTCGAGACCAAGGCCGGCAAGCCGGGTGTTGTAGGCAACTGGACGATTTCCGAGCCGGTACCGATGGAAGCCTTGCTCAAGTAAGAAGATGGGCCGGGTAAGCCCGGCCCTTTCGTAGGATCTTGCCTTTGGACAAAAAACGAGGGCGGCCCGCTTGGACCGCCCTTCGTCGCCCGATGAATTCAGATTTTCGCTACCCTCGCGCTTTGCGGTAGGAATCCTTGAGCGCTATGAGCTCCCCCGAGAAAGCGAAGATATCGCAGCCGTCGACTTCGATTTGCTGCCCCGCTGCCGTGGTGCCGACGAAGCGCCATGATGAAAGCCCGGTGTCGCCCGTCACGACGTGCCGTCCCCTGGTCCACGCGGCCTTCGGGAAAGCATCGAACAGCGCTGCATAGGCGGCGCGCACGGCGTCACGCCCCATATGCTTGCGCCCTTCGGCATCGGGTCCGGCCGAGCCGTGGAAAGCGCAATTCTCAGCCATGCAGTCCATCAGCGCGCCCACATCGCGAGCGTTCCAGGCAGCGAGGAACCGGTCAAGCACGGCGAGCCGCCTGGCTGCGAGATCGCCGGCCTCAACGACCTCGACCTCCAGGAAGGCCAGCGGCGCATCGCCGGCATTGATGATGTTGTGGGCCACACCCGTCCGCCGCGAATAGGGCACCCCTTGAGTGAGGGCGGCTTGCGACTGCGCGCCGTCCGGGCCTTCGAGACCGAGCTTGCCGTCCGTAAGCGGCACGATGACGTAGTCATGGCCATGGATGTGCCAGCCGGTCTCGGCCCCGGCGGCAAAGCGCCATTCGGTGACCCGAAAGCGTTCGTCGTCGATATGGACGACCGGTTCGGCTTTCATGCGGGTCATTCAAGTCCCTCCTTGGCAACCGCACCGGTCAGGCGCTCAAGCGTCCGGCCCATGCGCGTCATGATTTCTTTCACATCGTCTTCTGTCGAGATCATCGGCGGGCAGAGCGCGAGCTGATCGCCGATGGCGCGGAAGATGAGGCCTTCCTCGTGGCCGAAGCCTGCTGCGATACCCCCTGCGCGCCCAACCTTGACGAAGGGGCGTTTCGTCGCCTTGTCTGCCACCAGCTCAACGGCGCCGATAAGACCGGTGCCCCGCGCTTCGCCGACAAGCGGGTGATCGGCAAATGAGCGGATGCCGGCCTGGAACGACGTCTCGAGGCGGGCCGCGTTTCCGATCAGGTCCCGCTCCTCGAAGATGGCCAGGTTTTCGAGACCCACTGCCGTCGCGACCGGATGACCTGACGCCGTGAAGCCGTGGCCGAAATTGCCGATCGTGGCGGTGTTGTCGGCGATCGCCTGATAGATCGCATCGGAGAAAATGACGGCGGCAAGCGGCATATAAGACGACGTGATTTGCTTGGAGACCGTCATGATATCAGGCGTGAAGCCGTATTTCTGAGCGCCGAAGGGCGTACCAAGCCGCCCGAAACCACAGATCACCTCGTCCGCTATCAGAATGATATCATTTGCCCGGCAGATTTTCTCCACGCCTTCCCAGTACCCGACCGGCGGTGGCAGAACGCCGCCGGCTGCCATGAGCGGCTCTCCTATGAAGGCTGCGATGGTGTCAGCCCCTTCTTCGGCGATCACCGCTTCCAGCTCGGCGAGCAGGCGCGCCGTGAAGGCGGCTTCGTCTTCGCCTGCCATGCCGAAGCGATAGAAGTGCGGGCAGGTCAGGTGGCGAACGGGAATGGCCGGCAGATCGAAGTCGCGATGGTTGACCGGCAAGCCTGTCAGGCTGCCGGAGGCGACGGTGATGCCGTGATAGCCCTTGGTCCGTGCCAGGAATTTCTTCTTTTTTGGCCGGCCCAGCGCGTTGTTCATGAACCACATCATCTTGACGATGGTGTCGTTGGCTTCCGAGCCCGACGACGTGAAGAAGACACGCGTCAGGTTTTCCGGCGTCATCTCCACGAGTTTCTCCGCGAGCCGGATGGATGGCTCATGCGCCTTGGAGGAGAAGGTGTGGTAGTAGGGCAGCTTCAGCATTTGCTGATAGGCAGCGTCGGCCAACCGCTTTTCCGAAAAGCCGACGCCCACCGACCAGAGCCCGGCCAGCCCTTCGATGTATTCCTTGCCGCGTTCGTCATACACACGGATGCCGTCGCCGCGGCTGATGATCAGCGGCCCGGTTTCTTCGTGCTGACGCAGGTTGGTGTAGGGGTGCATGGTGGTGGCGATGTCGGCGGCGGCGAGAGAGTTGGAAAGCGCATCCATGGAAGTCCTCAGCGGCTTGGAGAAATGGTTCGGGCAGTGAGTTCGAGATAGTCCTCGAGTCCCTTGCGTGGAGCTTTCACGATTCGGGAGAATGAATCATGGCAGGCCGTTGGAATGAGTGTCGATGATCCGCCGCATCAGCGCGGCGACGTCGCGCGCATTCGGCGGATCGGAGTGGATGCAGACGGTGTCGAAGTCGACCGGGCGGATCGTGCCGTCTGTCGTGACGAGTTCGCCTCGAGTAAGCGCCCCCATCATGCGGTGCTCGGCAAGCGTCAGGTCGATGGCCGACTGGACGCGCGGGATGATCAGGCTGCCGCCGGGAGCGTAGGCAAGATCGGGAAAGAACTCGCCCACGAAGGCAACGCCGAGTTCGGCTGCCGCCGTCTCGTGACAGGTTCCCGCCATGCCGAAGAGAGGGACGCCGAACGGCTTGACCGCCGCGGCAATTGCCCGGGCAGTGTCGACGTCGTGCGCGGCCATGCCGTAAATGATGCCATGCGGCTTGACATGGCTGAGTTGCCCGCCCTCGGCGGCCAGCATCCCTGTCAGAGCACCGATTTGATAGAGGAAGGCAGCTGTCAGTTCCTCCGGCTGAAGTCTCATTTCGCGCCGGCCGAACCCCTCACGATCGGGAAGGGAGGGATGCGCGCCGACCCGCTTGCCATGCGAAAGGGCGAGCCGCACGGTCTTCAGCATCGTCCATGGATCGGAGGCGTGGAAGCCGCAGGCGATGTTGGCGCAATCGATATGAGGCATGATGCCGGCATCGTCACCGAAGCGCCAGTTGCCGTAGCTTTCGCCCATGTCGCAGTTCAGGGTGACCATGGTTTACTTGCCTCAGCCCAGAGTGTTCAACGCCCAGCCGGGGGCGATGTGCGGGAATTCCGGCGGTGGTTCGCGCTCATGCAGCAGTCGAAGCACGCGCGGCGGCGTCAGTGGCAGCTGCCGCACCGGCTTGCCGATGGCGCGTGCCACAGCGCAGCCGATCGCCGCGCCCACCGCCAGGATCGGGACCTCGCCCGCACCCTTGGTGCCTAGAGGCCCCATCGACGGCGCGCCCTCGTAAAGGTCGGCGGCGACCGGAACCACATCCTGCGCCAGCGGCAGGCGATAAGTCTCGAAATCGTCCTGCGCGATGCATCCGTCGGCGGTGAGCGTCACCTCCTCGTGCAACGCATAGCCGAGCCCCTGTACCACGCCGCCCTGTATCTGGCCCAGGATGGCGCGCGGGTTGAGCGCGCGGCCGACATCTTGAACTACGCGATAGGCCAGCACCTCGACATGGCCGGTGTCCGGATCAACCGCCACCTCGGCCTCGTGAACGACGAAGACGGGAATGTCGAGCGCATCGATGAAATGCCCCATCGCGCAGCCGGACATTGCCGGAGTGTTCCTGGCGGCAAAGGCCCCGCTTCCGGTGATCGGGCCAGTGGTTGCCTGTGCATGGGCGACGACAGCGGGGATCGACATGCCGGAACCGGGACGTCCCGTGATCTCGACACGACCGTCCCGCAGCACCAGGTCTTCCGGTCGGGTCTGGAGCATCTCGCCGGCGGTCCGAAGCAGCTTCTCCCGCACTTCCGCGCAGGCGGCGATGCTCGCGGCACCAATGGACACGGTGGTGCGCCCACCGCCAACGCCGACATCGAGACCGGCGGCATCCGTATCGGCTTCGCGCACGATCACCTGGTCGGGAGCAAGCCCGAGCTGCCCAGCCACGATCTGCGGCAGGGATTGCACCATCGTGCCGGATCCGATCTCCACACCCGAGGTGACCAGCGTTGCGCTGCCGTCGGCGTTCAAATTCACCGTCGCCGCCGAAGGCCCGACGAAAACGAACCATGTGCCGACCGTGGTCGCAATTCCATAGAGCCTGCCGTCGGCCTCGGCCTCTGATGTACCGGTGCTGGCGCGCAGTGTCTCCATGCGATCGAGCATCGGACCCAGCACGTCGGCCTCGAAAACCTGCCCCGTGGCACCGAGATCGCCATCTCCCAGGACATTTTTCTTCCGGAACTCCATTGGGTCGAAGCCTAGCGCATCGCAGATTTCGTCGGTGTGTCGCTCCAACGCGAAGGTGTTGTAGACGCCGTTGCAAGCTCGGAAAGCGCCGTTGGGTGGTGTGTTGGTGTATACGGCGCGGCTGACGAGCCGCGTTGCGCCAACCCTGTAATTGCCGCCCAGCGTGTGCGCCGTCATCGTTGTCAGGAAAACCTGTTCGCCGCCATACGCGCCGCAGTCCATCAGCACGACCGCCTCGCGTCCGGCGATGTATCCTTCGGCGGTGACAGCGGAGCGAATGCGGATTTCCGCATTCTCGCGGCAGAGGCAGGTTGCCATCTCTTCCTGCCGGGTGTTTTCCAGGACCACCGTGCGCCCGGTCATCCGCGCCAGAAGTGCCGTGATCGGCTCGATGGACGCATCGAATTTCAGGCCGAACCCGCCTCCGACAGGCGGCACGGTGACCCGCACACGCCCGGGCGCAAGCTGCATGACCCTTCCGGTGACGTTGCGAACTGTCCAAGGCACCTGCGTCGAGGTCTGGATGTGAGCACGGCCGTCCTCCCAGGAGCCGATGGCAACGCGCGGTTCGAAAGGCACATGGCTCTGCCGGCCGACGGTGAAGCTGCTCTCGACAATGCGTATGTCGGGACGGGCGAAGGCCGCATCGACGTCGCCGCGGCTGGATTTTGCCTCCCATGCGATGTTGCCGGCACGTGCGCCGCCCTCGGTGATCACCTCATAGCCGCGCCAGCCCTCGTGGACGAGACGGGCGGCGGGCTGGAGTGCCTCGGCCATGGTGGACACCGGTACCAGCGGCTCGACCTCAAGCATGATGGCGGCAAGCGCCGCCCGCGCCTGCTTCTCCGTTTCGGCGGCAACGACGGCGATCGGCTCGCCGTGATAGCGGATGGTGTCGATGGCCAGGAGCGGATGGTCGGCAATGCCGATGCCGTAGAGGCCTGGCGCGTCGGCGCCGGTCGCCACCGCGCGCACGCCAGGACAGCGAAGTGCCGCCGAAAGGTCGAGCTTGCGGATACGCCCCGCGGAAACGGTCGACCGCAGCAGCACGGCATGCAACATGTCGGGGCGAACCCGGTCGTTGGTGTATTTCGTCCGCCCGCGCAGCTTGTCCTGCGCATCGCGGCGGGGAAGATTCATCACGGTGGCGGACAGCTCAGACATGGAGGCCTCCCACCGACTGGCCAGCCTTCCGCGCTTGGTCAAGGCAGTCGGCCACGGTGTCGACGATCCGCTCATATCCGGTGCAGCGGCAGATGTTGCCGACCATCGCGGCCTTGATGTCGGGACGGCTCGCATGCGGATTGTCACGCACGAACGCCGAAAGGCTCATAACCATTCCTGGAAAACACATGCCGCATTGCACGGCATCGGCGGCCTCTAGATTGGCCTGGAGCGGATGCAGCGCCTGGTTTCCGGAGCTCAATCCCTCGATGGTCGTGACCGCGCACCCCTGGACCAGGCCAATCGGCTTCAGGCAGGACGGCACCGCTTCGTCGTCGACATGCACCGTGCAGGCGCCGCAGAAGCCTTCGCGGCACACGGCTTTGGTCCCCGTCAGGAATCGTTCCCGCCGCAAGATGTCGACGAGCGGCGTCATCGGATCGCCGTGAAAGCTGCAGTCCTCGCCATTCAGCTGGAATGTCACAACCATGCCAGGCCCTCGGTCTTGAGAAGTGCGGCAACACCGCGCTTGACCAGCGGCGGAAGAACCTGGCGCCGGTACCAACCCTCCGCTTCCCTGCCGTCGCGGCCCTGAAAATCATTGTGCTCTAGTGCAAGCCCGGCAGCGCGCTCCGGATCGAGCGCGGAGGCCTGGCTTGCCCTCATCGCCTGTTCGAGCGCCGTCCAGCGCCGCGCTACCGGCTCCACCGAGCCGACGGCGATGCGACATCGTTTGTCCTTGTCCACCGCAAGCGAGACGACGGCGACCGGATAGTCGCCAGCCTTCCGAAGCGGCAGGCGGATATGCGCGCTTGCGACAAGGTCGCGGCGCAGATGAATTCTCGTCACAATCGCCTCTGCCAGCAGCGCATGCCTGTCTTTGAGGAAATCCGAAATACCGATGAGTTTTGGGCCTTCGAACGTCTCCAGCTCCACCGTCGCCTCACAGACGAGAAGCGCAGGGGCGAGATCGGCGGCGGCAAAGTCGAGGGCACAAAGGTTACCGCCCACGGTGGCGACCCTTCGGATACCGGGATTGGCCGCGTTCTCCGCCGCGTCAACCAGACCTTCGAAGCCCGCTGCCCCATGCAATGCGCGGCCAAGGACTGCGTGGGTAACAGCTGCGCCGATCACGACATGGTCCGAGTCGATTTCGACCTTGGACAAGGCCGGTATTCGGTCGAGTGCGACCACCGCGTCGGGAAGGTCGACCCCGCGTTGGGGATCACGCATCATCCAGGTGCCGCCTGCAAGCACCACCGCGCCCTGCCGGCGTGCTGCCATTGCCTCTTCAAGTGTGCTGGCCGCGGTGAACGATCGTCCCACGCCTGGTGCCATCTGTCATACCCCTCGGAGCAGCCAACCTTCGCGGCGCTGCGACATTGTTGCTCCAGCTTTAGGTTCCTGTGAAATAGTAATTCTTTGAATATGGTATCGAAAAAACAGATAACTCTGGCATCCCGCGAGCGCCCGCAAGATTGCGGCGCGCTCGCTGGCGCTCAGACCCAGTGGGTGACGGTCCGTTTCTCAAAACTCTCCCGGAACTGGGCGGTGGTTTTGGGAAGTAGTTCGCCGGTCTCCCAGTCGAGGATCACGGCATAGTGCCGAACCGCATCGAGCGTATCGATCTCGCCGGAGCGGTATTTGCGCGCGACCTCCTCGGGATCCATGCGTGCCCAGCCCTTCCGTTTCGCCCGGATGTCGGTACGGCAGGCTTCGGTCGCCGTCTCGTCGATTTCGTACTGGCACAGGTCGCGGTCGATTTCGCGGATCACCACACCGTAGTCAGTCCTGGCACGCTCCAGGGAAACGTAGTCGTCGATCACGTCCTCCATCACCTTGCGGGGCTCGCGCTGCAGTGGATCGCCGAAACCACCGCCGCCGGCCGTCGGACGAGCGAACTGGTCGCCTGTGTGGACGGAGTAATCGGAGAATACGGAGCCGAGCCAGATCTCGGTCTCTTCTCCGGCGCGCTTCATGGTCAAGCCGTGGGGCATCGACGGCAGGCCTCCTTCGACACCCCAGACGACAGCACGCTCGCGGTCGCAAATATAGGACATGACGGCATTTTCAGCCTCAAGCAGCAATGAGGTCTTCTGCACGCCGACGCCGCCCCGCCACTTGCCGGGCCCGGCTGAATCCTGCTTGATCTGGAACTCGAGCGTCCGAGTGGGATTGACCCGCTCGTTGCCTTCGTTCGGCTGCGACATCAGCCCGGTTCCGAAGCAGGCGGTGGTGACATCGGCACCATCCTTGCCGTTGCGCCCGCCCCAGCCGCCAGGCAGCCATTCGTAGAACATGAAGATCGGCTTTTCGGGTTTGCGCGCATCCCGTCCCCCGGCCAGCAGATATTCGAGGTTGAAGGCGCAGGCGATAGCGCGTTCGGGCATGATCTTCGACCACATCTCGAAGATCGCGTTCATGATCTTTTCAAACGGCATCAGGAACCCGGTCACCGCCACCGGCCATTCCGCGCTGACGATGCTGTTCTTCGGCGCGGTCACCTCGATCATCCGGTAAAACCCGCTGTTGAGCGGGAGGTCCGGAAAGAAGGTTTTCATGCCGGCGACCACGGCCGAGAAGGTCGCGCCCGGTGCGGAATTATACATCGAGGCAATGGTCGAGTGGCTTCCCGTAAAATCGTAGTGGATCGTGTCGCCCTTGATCGTCATCTTGATGCGGATCGGGATCATGCCCTCGCCGGCACCGAGATCCCGGTCGATGTAGTCGACCGTCTCCCAGGTGCCGTCGGGCAGCTCCGCCAGACGCTTTCGCACGGCACGTTCGACGTAGTCCTGAACCTCCTCCATACCGCGCATGACCTGGCCGCGCCCGTACTTCTTGACCAGCCGCAGCAGTTCGCGCTCGGCCGCCTGCGTCGCTTGCGCCTGGGAATGGATGTCGCCAATGATCGATGCGGGATCGCGCGTGTTGGCCGCGATCATGTTGGCAACATCGGAGCAGAAGCGGCCGCGCTGGAAAAGGCGCAGCGGCGTTATCCGCAGCCCTTCGCGGAACATGTCGCGGGCGGTGACGTCGAAGGAGCCCGGCACCGAGCCGCCGAGATCCGACCAGTGTCCGTTCGACTGGGAGAAGCCGATCAGTTTGTCTTCATCGAAGATCGGCCGGACGAGCCGAACGTCGCTGAAATGCGTACCGCCGGCATAAGGATCGTTGATTGCGTAGACATCGCCGGGTGCCATATCGCCTTCGAAGACCCGGATCACTTCCTTACACGTGTTGTGCAGTGTGCCGACATGGACCGCGATGTCGTAGTTGCCCTGGGCGACGGAGTTGCCATCGGCGTCGTGCAGGGCGTTCGAAAAGTCTCGGTTGTAGATGACGAAGGAATAGCAGGTGCGAAGCATCTGTTCGGCCATCTGGTCGACGGTGGTGATGAAGGAGTTCTTCAGCACCTCGAACGTTACCGGATCGAGGCCAGGGCCCGTTTCAATCAGCTTTGTCATGTCTCAGCCTTTCGTCACGATGAGAATGTTCAGGAAGCCATCGACGGTCGCGCTCATTCCCGGCGGAACCACGGTGGTGGAATCGAACTGTTCGACGATGGCGGGTCCCGCAAAGGCAGCGCCGGCGCTGAGTTGGTCGCGTTCATAGACAGCCGCATCATGAGATACGCCGTCGAACCAGACGCCGCGGCGGCCGAGCGGCTCGGGCACATGAGGCAAGACTTCGTGTCGCGGTATCTCGGCTTTCGGGACGATGCCGATCGCCTTGACCGCGATGCGGAAGATCGACACCGGCGCCTCTTCGCGGCGGTAGTTGAACTCGCGTTCGTGTTCGTTGTGGAATGCCTCGATCAGCGGGCAGATGCTCTCGATCCGCGCCGGGGCTGACACCGCGAGCGAGCGCCATTGGCCCTGGTACATCATCTCGACCGTGCGCTGCAGCGCCATGTCTTCCTGCGCCACGCCCTCATGGCCCAGACGCTCAACCGCCTGTTTTTCCATCAGAACAAAGGCTGCCTGCATCTCGGCGGGCGAGACAGTCGAAGCATCGGCCATGAAGCTTTCGGAGAAATCGTGCTGCACGTCGACGAGAAGGCAACCGAGCGCGGAGGTAACGCCGGGATTGGGCGGTACGATCACGGTTGGAATCGAAAGCTCCTTGGCCACCGCCGCTCCGTGCAAAGCGCCAGCACCGCCGAATGCGACCAGCGCAAAGTCGCGCGGGTCGTAGCCTCGGCTGATGGAGAGAAGCCGGACGGCATTGCCCATATTGGCGTTGGCGACGGCGATGATCGCCTCGGCCGCCTGGTGGAGTTCCATGCCGAAGGGTTCCGCTACCGTCTCCTGAACCGCCTCGGCGGCCAGAGCGGGGTCGAGCGTGATCTTGCCGCCCGCAAGGCTGGTGCCGAGACGGCCGAGCACCACATTGGCATCGGTGTTGGTGGCAATGAGGTTGCCATTCTTGTAGCAGGCCGGACCTGGAAAGGCGCCAGCGGACTGCGGCCCGTTGCGCAAGCTGCCGCCCTCGTCCTGCCATGCCAACGACCCGCCGCCCGCACCGATGGTCAATACCTCGATGGAGGGGAAGCGGATCGGATATCCGAATTCGATGTACCAGTCCTTTGTGATGCGCGACTCCCCGTTCCAGGCCAGCGAGACGTCGGTGCTGGTGCCGCCCATGTCGAAGCCGATCGAGTTCGGGTAGCCACAGAGATTTCCGATGAAGCGGCTTGCGATGGCGCCGGCGGCGATGCCGGATCCCGCGAGCCGGGCTGAGAAATCCTTGACGCTCGCGGGCGTCATGACCCCGCCACCGCTGTGCAGCAACAGGAGATCTCGCTTGTATCCGGCGTCGGCAAGCTTTTCTCCGAGACGCGACACGTAGTCGACGACGACCGGGGCGCAGACGGCGTTCGCCATGGTGGTGGAAAAACGTTCGTGCTCGAAGATTTCCGGCATCACCTCCGAGGAGATCGAGACCGGCAGATCCGGCATTGCCTCCTTCAGGATCTCACGCATGCGGCGCTCGTTGGCGCCGTTCACATAGGAGTTCATGAAGCAGACGGCGATGGACTTGACCTGCCGTTTCTTGAGAATCTCCGCGACACGGCGCGCGGCCTCTTCGTCCAACGCTTCCAGGATCGTGCCCTCGGCACTGACCCGTTCCCGGACGGTCAGCCGGTCGCGGCGCGGGATATAGGGCTTGGCGACATCTTTGTAGGTGTCCCAGAGATCTTCCTTGTTGGCGCGACGGATCTCTACAACGTCACGAAAACCCTCGCTGCAGACCATTGCGGTGCGCGGCAGACGGCGGGTGATCAGCGCATTGGTGGCGACCGTCGTACCATGAGAGAACATCGTTACCTCCGAAAGATCGATGCGCCCCTGCTCCACGCCATTCATGATGGCCTGCATGGGATCGTCAGGCGTGGAGGCGGTTTTTTCGATGCGGATCGCTCCGCTGTCTTCGTCCATGATGCAGATGTCGGTGAAAGTCCCTCCGACATCGACGGCAACTCTGATTCGGCTCATGACAGTTCCTTCGCAAGGTCTTGCGGGCAAAGCCCCGCCTTCGTCGCCCCTTGCCGGGGAGACGTTGCATGAATGGTGGAATTGGCCCGGATTTCGTCGGGACTAGTGGCGCTCTCGCGAGGCCGAAGAGCCGCCCGCCCGGTTCGCTGCTTCGCGACGGGTATCCGTCGGTGCGCAGCCGAACCGCGTCCGGTAGTGCTTGCAGAACTGGGACTGGTCGGCGAAGCCCCAGCGGTAAGCGATCTCGGCTACGCTGCTGATGTTGGTCACCGACATCAGCTCCTCGGCGCAAAGTTCAAGCCGGGCGTCGCGGATGAAGCCGTTGATCGACTGGTTGCTGTCCTGAAAAAGGACCTGCAGGTAACGCAGGGAGATGCCGCAGGCATCAGCCACCGCCTGCGGGCCGAGGTCGGAATTCTTCAGATTGTCGCGAATATACTGCTCGGCACGATGCAAATGGCCGGCCCGGATCGACGAGATGCTGCTGTCCAGCACGCGATCGTCGCTCACGATCGACAGGCACAGCATTTCCAGGATGTGCCTGCCCATCATCTCACGAGCGACTTCAGTGATCTCATCGAGATGACCGATCGTGGTTCGCACCGTGTCGAGGAAGAGCGCGGCGATGCCTTGGGTCGCGTCGAAACTGAGCGCACTGAGCCGTTCGGCGGATCCGATCCGTGCCCGAACGCTCGATGATGGTACCTTGAGGACCCACAGCGCGTTTGGCTTGCCGTGCCAGAATTCGTAAGGCGCATCTCCCCGCTCGACGAGAAAGCCCCCCGGCCTGCAATTGACGGTTCTCGACCCTTGCGAGAAATTCACCTCCGACATCTCCGGGATCGTGATGAGCAGGCTGGCGTCACGCTCGTTGAGGAAGTGGCGGCGGTGGCGACGATAGCTTACGGCATCGCAGCGCATTTTAGACACGCTGACGAGCCCAAGCGAGAAGGTTTCCAGCGTGCCTGAAAATTCGCGACGGTTCCGATACTCGGTGTCGAGCGGAAAATAGGCTTCGGTAACAGCGGCTTGCCAGGCATCACCGCCTGCGGGACCGCCGATCGTATCGACGACGTATTTCATTCCCCGACCTTTCTGGTTGACCCGGTTGTCCCGGTGTTGTTCCGAAGATTACAGGAATTCACCGGCGCGTATTGGTCAAAAACGAATAAACTTATGTGGTCGGTTGGCCCAGGACCGGAGCTCGCGACGGTTGCAGTTGTCGTCACGATCAGTGTGCAGCTGATCAAACCAGCCTTGGCGCGCAAACCGCCAGCCGACTTGGAACCATGCATTCTTTTCGCACACTCATTCAGGAAAAGTTGTCGGCTTCCAGATGTGGGCGGAAATGATGTCCTGCAGTTCCGTGCGTACGGAAGAGTGGCAGCAGCGTGTAGCGGCGGAAAGCGACAATGTCCGCCTCGTCCTCAATCGAGAGCACCCTCGATCTCGGTTCCTTCGGACCAGTCGATAGATCGGCGACCGAAGCTCGCCTCTTCCACTTCGCAACCGTCTTCCGGTTGATCCCGTAGCGCTTGGCCAGCCCCTCAGGTTCTCTTGACTATGCTGTATCGCTCGACGGACCGCCTCTGTCGTTTTGGCGCTCCCATGCAGAACTTGGCCCATAGCGCATCCTTTCATTCGGGAGACAAGGATGCTCCATAAAGCCCGGGATCAAACATCTAGGATCATCAGATCCAGCACCAAAGAAACAGAGGGGCTGTCGGCAGGGAACATGCAGACCATGAGCGACTGGTTGTCGGCTTGTCTCCGACTGCTCTGCGTCAGAATCACCTCAAAAGCGAAGTCGCTTGGCTAATCCGTCATTTCTGGCGAAAGGCGGAGTGGAACGACACAACCAGCGGGCCCAGAATGTAGTCGAGCGCGGTGCGTTCCTCGGTGACGATCATGACTGACGCTGGCATGCCCGGATAAAGCGCAATCTGTGGGGCTGCTGCCAATTCCACCGGATCGACCGCTACGTCGGCAAGATAGTAGGGAAACCCGGTCTTGCTGTCGGTAATGCGATCCGCCGAAATGCGGGAGACGCGGCCATGAATTATGGGTATTGAGCGCTGCTTGTAGGATGTGAAACGAACTTCGGCAGCCATATCGGGTCGCAGGTTCGATATGTCCTCGACGCGAATCTGGGCCTGGACGATCAGCGAATTTTCGGTCGGCACGATATCGAGGATGGTCTGGCCCGGCGAAACGATCGCGCCTATCGAGAAGACGCTGAGATCCATCACCTGGCCGTCATACGGCGCGCGCACCTCGGCTCGGTCCATGGCAGCCTGGGCGGCAAACATCTTGGGCACGAGGTCGGAAAGGCTCGATTGCGTATCGATCAGCATGGCCGACAGCTTGGCTCGGCGCTCATTTGTCAATTGTGCGATCTGGCTTTCGAGTTCGGCTTTGCTCTGTTGGCTGCCGCCGATCGCGCCGAGGTTCTCATCGATCAGGCCCTGCAGATCCGAGGCGGATCTTTCCAGCTCCAGGATGCGTGGGCGGGTCGTCAATCCGGCCTTGAGCAGCTTCGACAGGCTGGCCTTCTCGTTGATCGTCGATTGCAACTGGGCATGGTAAGATTCGACCCGAGACTGCTTGCCCTGGATCTGCTCCTCGAGTTCGGCAATGCGCCGCTCGAGGATCTGCCTGGCGCCGGCCATCGAGGCGCGTTGGCTTTCCAGATCGGCGATCTGGTTTGCCATTGCATCCCTAAGGTAGTCTTCGTGCTCTTTGAGAATGTCCTTGGGAAAGGCAACAACCTCGCTGCCGTCCAGTTCGGCTCGGATCCTGGCATCGGTTGCGCGCAACAGCGCATATTGCTGGGCATAAAGATTGAACTCGGACCGAATCCTGGTGTCGTCCAGCTTCAGCATTATGTCGCCCTTCCTGACGACGTCGCCATCCTTGACGCGGATCTCCTTCACCGTACCGCCGTCGAAGTGCTGTACGCTTTTGCGATTGCCATCCACCTTGACGATGGCGTCGGCAAGCACGGCGCCGTTCAGCGGGGCAAAGGCCGCCCAGCCGCCAAAGATGCCAAAGAAAGCAACGATGATCAGCAGACCTATATAGGCCGGCACCCGGATCGAATCCGGGGCCAGAATACCGGCGTCGCCAGGCAGGCTCCGGTAGGTAAGCGCGCCGTCGCTCATCGCTCTCTCCAAACACGGCTCATTGCGTTGCCACCGCCATTGGCGCCGCGCGCTGGTTGAGGAGCGCCACGATCTCGTTTCTCATGCCAAAGGCCTCGACGGCGCCATCGCGCAACAGGAGGATCTTGTCGACATTCGCCAGGGTCGAGGGCCGGTGAGAGACGATGATCACCGTACTGCCGCGGCGCTTGAGTTCGATCGCGCAGTCGCTCAGCGCGCGGTCGCCATCGGCATCGAGATTGGAGCTGGGCTCGTCGAGAATGATCAGGTTCGGAGTTCCGAACACTGCGCGGGCAAGAGCAATCCGTTGGCGATATCCTCCTGACAGCACTGCGCCGCCTTCGCCGATCTGCGTCTCATAGCCTTGCGGCAGGCGGATGATCATCTCATGCACGCCGGCGAGCCGCGCGGCCTCGATGACCTCCTGGTCGACATTGGTCTTGAAGCGGCCGATGTTGGCGGCGACGGTATCGGAGAAGAGTTCGATATCCTGCGGCAGATAGCCGATGTGGTCGCCGAGCGCGTCGTGTCCCCATTGCGACAGGTCGGCGCCGTCCAGCCTGACGGTACCACGGCTGGGTTGCATGACGCCCGCGAGATGACGCGCCAGCGTCGACTTGCCGGCGCCGGAAGGGCCGACGATTCCCAGCGTCTCGCCTGCTTCCAGCCGGAACGATACGTCCCGCAGAAGCACTTTCTGCTGGCTTGCAATTGCAAAGCTGACCTGCTCAACCGAAATCTTGCCGGTGGGCTTGGGCAGGTTGAACGATCTTTCGCTCTGCGCGCCCCCGTCGACCAGCTTCTCGACCCTTGCCAACGCCGCCCGCCCCAGGATCAGGCTGCGCCAAAGGCCGACGATCTGCTCGACCGGCTGTAGCCCCCGGCCCAGCAAGAGGCTCGCGGCGAACATGGTGCCGCCGGTGATCTGCCGTTCGATCACCAGATAGGCGCCGAGGCCGAGGATCAGCGACTGCATGGTGAGCCGCAGGAAACGGATCAGACCCGACATCAGTGCGGCGCGATCGCTTGCCTCCGCCTGGCGCCGCAGCGCCAAATTGCGGTCGCGTCCCCAGCGGCGGATGAGGCCGTCGATCATCCCCATGGCGCGAACGACTTCGGCGTTTCTGAGGCTCATCTCGGTGAAATTATAGTTGGTCGTCGCCAGGTCGTTGGCCTGCTTCAGCGGCGAACGCACGATATATTCGTTTAGCACCGCCATGGCGACCAGAAGCAGCGAGCAGCCCAGCGCGAAGAAGCCGAGCCAGGGATGCAGCAGGAAGATGATGCCGATGTAGATGGGCGACCATGGCAGGTCGAACAAAGCGTGGATGCCGCTGCCGGTGATGACCTGCCTGAACGTGTCGAAGTCTCGGATGGGCTGGCTCGGCGACGAGCCGGGCGATGGGGTCTCGACCGACGCGGCCAGGACTTTTGCCGACAGCAGCCGGTCGAGCCGCGCACTGGCACGCGTCAGGATGGAGGCGCGCACCAGGTCGAGGCCGGCCAGCGAAAGAAAGGCCGCCAGCAACACCAGGGTCAGCATCACCAGCGTGGTTTCGCTGCCGCTGGTAACGACCCTGTCGTAGATCTGCAGCATGTAGAGTGGGGACGCGAGATAGAGCAGATTGATGGCCAGGCTGAACGCCGCCGCTACCAGGAAATAGCGGCGGCAGGCCCGAAGCGCATCCTTCACAATTCGAGATTTGCTATCCACGTCCAGAACCCCACTCGATACGCATCAGGCCAGGTGGGCCGCCGCTGGCGGCGGCCTTTTGGTTCACACCACGAAGTCGCTTGAAATTGCTCCATTGCCAACGCCCGTCAGCGTGAATTCCGCCGGATTGTACGAAACGGCGGTATGGCCTTGGCCGTCATCGGCAAGCTTGAAGCCGTTCGCATCGTAGCTGCCGACCAGATGCAGCGCGGTACCGTGGGTGCCGTCCGAAACGGTCAGCGTTCCGCCGCTGCCATCCTGGTTTGCCTGGTAGACGGCCGTCGTTCCCGCGCCGAACAGGATGTCCTCGAGCTCAAGCCTGTCGTCATTGGTGATGCCGCCGATCCGCCCGCTGAAATCGAAGGAATCGTCGAGCTGCAGCGTGCCGGCCGCATCGTGCGCGAAGGTGACATCCGTCGACGAGGCGCTGCCGAACTCAAGCTTCGACAGGTTGCCGATCGTGGCATCGCCGTCGCCGGTGACCTGGCCATGGATGACTATGTCGCCGCCATTGGCCAACAGCATGCCGGAATTCGCCAGCCCGCCGGTGATCGTCAGTCCACCTGAACCGGTCGCCTCCAATGTTCCGGAGTTGGTGACGACGCTGCCCCCCGTATCGATGACCAGCGCATTCGCGCCGGAGGCGATAATGGTGCCCTGGTTGTCGAGGCTCAGCATCCCGCCGCCCAACTGGCCGGCGCCCGATATCGTGTTGTCGACATTGACCAGAGTGACGTCCGGCCCCGTGCCGGAGATCACGTTGGCGGCGCTGTCGGACAACAGTATCTGCCCGCCGCCCTGCAGGGTCACGCCATGCTGGATGATTTGCAGCAGCGTTTCACCGCCGGTCGAGTCCAGCGAGATGAGGCCGCTATTGTTGATCATGCCGCTCAGCGGCAGCAAGGCGCCGTCGCCGATCGTCATGGTGCCGGCATTGTTGACCACCGGCGTCTGGTCGAAGACGAAATTGCCTGCCGTCAGCGCGCCCGAGTGCACGCCATCCAGCGTGATCGACTGCCCATCGCCCAGCGTGATCACCGCGTTGCCGTGGGCATCGTCGGCGATATGGGTCTGCAGGTCGGCAAAGTCCGCCAGTCCGTTGTAGCCGATAAGGTCGATCTGGTCGGCCGCGGCGTCGAAATTGTGCACCGTGTCGGCACCGATCGGCTGCGAGAAGACGAAGAGGTCGTTGCCGCTGGACCCGGTCAGGTAGTCGTTTCCAGACAAAGCAAAGATGGGCGAACCCTTGGCATAGATTTCCACGTTGTCCGCGATGGTCATGGTCCCGGTGGTCCCGTCCTCGTTACTCCAGGTCCCGGTCACGTTGAGCACGTGTGCACCGGTATAGGTGACCGGCGTCGTGACGGTCAGGGCGGAAACATTCGTGGTTGTTGCGGTCCAAGAGCCGTCCGCGTTGCGGGTGCCCCCATCGATCGTCCATCCGTCGGGGACGTCACTAATCGTGAGCGTAATCGCGCCATCGTGGCCGGCTGGATCGGTAAGTCCCAAGTTCACAGCCTCTCCGGCAATGCCGGCGGGCGCTGTGACACCGATGGATTGGACAATGGTACTGCTGCCTGTCGTAGCGACCACAAAGAAGGTGTGGGCTCCGGTGTTGTTGCCCAGGTTGGTCTTAGCCCCGCTCCAGGTGCCATCGCCATTCAGCGTCACGGCAACTGCGTGGGTCGGATTGTCGACGTCCCAGTACGCGCGTATCGTCACACCGGTATTATAGTGCCCGGAAAGAGTGAAATTGCCGCTTTGCCCGTTTTCCTTCGTCGCTGCGTCAAAGGTAAAGCCCTCGAATACCGTGTCGTTGCCTCCGGAGCCTGTGTTCAGAGCTGCATCCGTATAGCTTCCCGAGCTCACTGAAACGGTCGCGTTTCCGACAAAAGTCGAAGATGCGGTGAACGTTGCGACATAGGTTTTGCCGGTTGGATCTGTGGCGTCTATGGTCGGCCCGCTGGTGATCGAGCCGCTGCCTGACGTCACAATGATGTCGGCCGCCGTGAAACCGGTAGGGACTTCGCTGAAGACAAACTTTACCTGTGATGTCCCGCCTGCCGGCAGGTCTGGGGCGATGATGTCGACCGAAACGGTCGGCGCCTTGGTATCGTAGGCCTGGGTGGCATTGACAGTGCCGGTCCCCGAATTGCCCGCCGTATCGGTGATGCCAACCTGGTTCACTGTTACACTGATCGTGCCGGCATCGACGTTGGCCGTCGGGGTCACGGTCAGGTTATATACGTTGCTGGTGCCGACTTGCGTCAGCGCACCGACCGTGCCGCCCGTTACCGTCACGTCCGCAATGGTCAGCGTGCTGCCAACGCTCTCGCTGGTGGTGAAGGTGTAGAGGACACTGCCACCGGCAATGTTGGCCGTCGCCGCCGGCTCGTCGTCGGTGATGATAACCGTCGGCGCCTTGGTGTCGTAAGCTTGCGTCGCCTGGATCGCCACCGTGTTGCCGTTGCTGGCTGCATCGTTGGCCGCGCCTGCCGCCACATCTACGGTGATGATACCGGCCTGCGTATTCGCGGTTGGGATCACATCCAAGGTGTAAACCGTGCTGCTCACCGCGGTGAACGTACCCTTGGTACCGCCTCCCACAACGATATCTGATGTAACAAATCCGGTGACAGGCTCGCTGAAGGTGAAGGTGTAGAGGACATTGCCACCGGCAATGTTGGCCGTCGCCGCCGGCTCGTCGTCGGTAATCGTCACGGTCGGCGCAGTTGCGTCGATGATCTGCGCCGTCGCCGTGCCGGTGCCGACCACCAGGTGTTCAAAGTTGCCGCCCAAGGTGCCGGTGATGGTCGCGGACAGGCTTGATGCGTTGGGGGTTGCGATCACCAGTGTGCCAACGGTCTGGCCGTTAGCGATGGTGATGTCGCCATGGTCGGTGTGGACCGTGGTGACGCCTTGCGAGGCGTTGCTCAACGTCGCCGTGAAGGTGACGTTGGTATCGTGATCCGTAACGTTCGACGTGCTGAGATTCACCGTCGCGTCGGTGGTGGTGTCGGTGACGTTGGCCGTCGCCGTGCCGGTGCCGATCACCAGGTGCTCGAAGTTGCCGCCCGCGGTGGCGGTGATGTTGGCGGTCAGGCTCGATGCGTCGTTGTAGACGTCCTCGCCATTGCCCGAGGCGATCGTCAGCGTGCCGGTGGTCTGGCCATCGGCGATGGTGATGTCGCCCTTGTCGGTGGTGATCGTGGTGACGCCATGCGAGGCGTCCGACAGCGTCGCCGTGAACACGTAGTTGGCGACCGCGCCCTCGGCGACCGTCGAGGCGCTCAGGTTGACCGTCGCGTCGGTGGTGGTGTCGGTGACGTTGGCCGTCGCCGTGCCGGTGCCGATCACCAGGTGCTCGAAGTTGCCGCCCGCGGTGGCGGTGATGTTGGCGGTCAGGCTCGATGCGTCGTTGTAGACGTCCTCGCCATTGCCCGAGGCGATCGTCAGCGTGCCGGTGGTCTGGCCATCGGCGATGGTGATGTCGCCCTTGTCGGTGGTGATCGTGGTGACGCCATGCGAGGCGTCCGACAGCGTCGCCGTGAACACGTAGTTGGCGACCGCGCCCTCGGCGACCGTCGAGGCGCTCAGGTTGACCGTCGCGTTATCAGTAATTCCATTGATCGTGACCGTTACTACCTGCGCTGTCCCGTCCGCAGTCCGAACCGTGAATGTGTCGATCAAATGATCGCCCGCGTTGAGTTCCTGGACCGCACTATTCGTGTTGTCGAGCGTATAGGTCCAGGTGCCCGCCGCGTTCATCGCAAAGGTGCCGTAGCCGTGGTCAGTTGCCCCGCCGGCACCAACCGCCTGGAACGTGTTCGCCAGATTGTCGACGTCGGTATCCGTCAGCGTGCCGCTGACACTCGGGGTGCCATTGATAGCGCCGCCGGCCTCGACGACCGTGCCGGCAATGGTGCCGGAGATTACAGCCGCGTCATTGGTGCCGTTGATCGTGACCGTTACTACTTGGGCCGTGCCGTCCTGTGTGTGGACGGTAAACGTCTCGGTGAGATGCTGGCCGACGTTGAGACCCTGCACTGCCGCATTGTTGTTGTTGAGGGTGAAGGTCCAGACACCACCCGCGGTCATCTGGTAGGTCCCATACCCATGATCGCCCGCGGTTCCGGGCGCGACCGCCTGGAACGTATTGGGCGTGTTGTCGACGTCGGTATCTGTCAGCGTGCCGCTCACCGTCGGCGTCCCGGTGATGGCATTGGCGACACCGCCAGCCTCGACGACCGCGCCCGTAGAGACGCCGGAAATCACCGCGGCGTCGTTGGTGCCGGCGAAATGTACCGTCGCGGTTGCCCAGCTGAGCGTTCCATTGCCGAGCCGGACCGAGTAGATGAAGCTGTCAGTCAGGTACTGTCCCGCATTCAAGCCCTGTAACTGTGCCTTGAACGCCGCTGACAAGGTAGTCGCGTCGTATCCCACGAGTCCGTCGGACGTAATCCAGATCTTCGCGCCGTTATAACTTGTCTCGGAGGTGGGGGATTCAGTGCGTGCTAAGTCTTGGGTCAACAAATCAGCGGCGGTGTATCCATTCATTGCGCCTGTGTTGTTGATGCCATTGTCGACTGACCAGAGGGTCTTGGCATTCCCGCCGAGATCGTTGGCCATCACGTTCAGGAAGACGGATTGGAAACTATCATAGGTAAACAGGTCATCCTTCGCCTGCGGCGTGTTGGAGAAAGACGTCGTGGTGCCGCCGGCACCGGTGACCTGAGTAGCCATTTTTCAACCCCCCTTTTAAGAACAGACGCCTCATCTGTTTTTCTGTTTTATCGACAGTACTGAACGACCGGCTGCTTCCAGCCGAAGAAAAACCGCGCGAATCCAGGCAGGCATGAATTTTCGCCCTCATCCAGGCACACCGCCGCGCCTGGAACAGCCGCCTCAAGCTGGCCATTCACGGACGGATATTGACCCGATGCTGCTGGACGCGACGACTGGTCGTCACGCTACGTTCCCTACCCAACCTACATCGTCAAACTCGTGGCTTTCGACCACGAACTTTAGATGCTTCTTATATTAGGAGATTATTAACTCTTATAGAGAGGAAGCGTCAACGCCCAACTTGGCCGAACAGTTAATAGTCGAACATAAGGGGAGCCACAGTCACTAGAATCGAGTTGTGAGATCGAACAGGCGCACGCCCGATATGAGCCAGGCGGCAGACGTGCGGCTCAGCGTGACCAGAGCCCGCCAGCGCACCACCATACCAACACCGCACCTTGATCGCTGAGTACTTTTCGTGCAGCACGCCAACCCGACAGCCAGCCAGTTCGCTTGAACGGTCGGGGATTCAACTGAGATCACTTAACGCGCCGGACAGCCGGGAAGCTTCATGCCTTGCTCACGGAGATCTTGAAGCCGGGCAACTCGAACATCTGTCCCACACGCTCCGTAGCACTTCGTGAAACCTCGTCGTTCGGTACGTGCGACCACACCTCCTCGTTCAAGGCCGATTGATCGCCCGAGCGCTGTCGCGATCGGTCTCGTCAGGGATATATTCGCCGGCATTGGCATCGAAGCCGGTCCAGCCGCCAGCCTCGTAAGCCCTGCGGCGTTCGGCAAGATCGACCGATCTGGATTGCCCCAGAATTTCCTCGGCATTTGCAATGAGTTCATCGTCCACCCTGGCCGTGACCAACGTGCCGCCGCGGCGTACGCCCTCCGCATACACGTGGGCATCGTTCTCGGGCACGCCGGACTCCGTCAGAGCGCCGACAATGCCTCCGACCGCACCGCCTGCCACCGCCCCGGCAACGACACCTGTCGCGGTGGCGGCGAGCCAACCCGCCGCGACCACAGGTCCGACGCCCGGGATGGCCATGACCCCCAGCCCTGTCAGCAATCCGCCGGCACCGCCGATCACGGCTCCAATCCCCGCGCCAGCCCCGGCATCCTCGGCAGCCTCCGAACGGTCGCCCTCGTACCAGTCATCCGAGTTGTTGGCGACGATGCTGATGTTCGCATGCGGGACGCCCGTGGCTTCCAGTTCGCGGACCGCGTCGGCCGCGTCGTCATAGTTGTCGAACAGTCCAGTTACCGTTTTCATTGATTTCTCCTGATCCGTGCTCACTTGCTGGCGGCAACGACGTTGCCCTGATAGTCCAGGCCGACGGCGAGGCTTTCGCCTGCCTTGGTGGCATGGCCCCGCCAGATGCCCTGGTCGTCCTTGGTAAGCTTCGACACGTTGGTATAGCCTGCACCCTCGATGCGGCTCTTGGCCTGGGCTTCGGTGAAGCTGTTTGCGCCGGGAACGAGAGCGGCGGCATTGGGGGTATTGTCGGTCTTCACCGCCGGTGTTGTCGCTCCCGTGATGGCGTCCTGCCCGGCTGCGATCTTTTCGATCATCTGCTGGTGCGTCTTCAGCGTATCGACCGTTTGCTGGGCGAATGTCTTGAGCCCGGCGTTGTCGCCGCCGCTGGCATAGGTTTCGAACAGCTTGACGGCGTCGGCATGCGCCTTGCGCTGCATGTCGACATAGGCTGGATCGATCGGAGCCTGCGCATTCTTGAGCTTGTCGAGATCGCCCTGGTGCTGGGCATCAAGCGCCGGCGGCACTTTCAATTTTTGTTCGCCGGCCACCGTTGCCAGCTTGGCATTGGCCGCGCCGTGATCGCGGATCATCATCTGGGCGAAGTCCTTGATGCTCTGGTCCTGAACCTTGCCCAAGGCAATCTGGCTCGAGTCGACTTCGAACTTGCCGCCGATGGCAGCCTTGTCGACGAAGGCCTGGGCGCTGTCGGCAGCAAAAGCAGGCACGGCGAGAAAAATGGAAGCAGCGGCGAGCGATGCGAAAAATTGTCGTGTTTTCATCGGCTTTGTCCTTGCCTGGGATGCGTCGCCCTAACAGGCCAAGATGCGCTTTGTTCCGATACCCAGACGACATGCCTGCAGGCCCGGCAGCACCACGATCCACGCATGAGGCTGCCGGACTATCTCGCGTGAGATCTGCCACATCGACGGAAAATGTGGAGAAGTGACAGGCGACAGGAACGCCGGCACCATGAACCAGCGTGGCTGCAAAAAAGCCGTGGTCGAGACAAGCAGTTTCCAGGCGCCGCTATTCTACATGCAGCATGGGTTCGAGGAATTCGGCAAAGTCGAATTCGGAATTCCAGGGCACGCACGCATCTTCCTTCGCAAGGACCTGTTGTAAGTCTTGGGACGGGCGCGCACGGACGGCCAACGGCTAGTTGTTTCAAACGCCAGGTGCTCTGGAACAAATCGACGGTTGCGGAGTTAAAGCGCGTCGCGACGCGCAGTCTTGCAGCGGCGTGTCGAATAGAGTGCATCCCGCTGGAGAGGCATGTGCGTACTGGACATTTCAGAAAGCCGATTGTCATTCAACCTGGCCGGATAGACCGCGACAGGGTTGTGGTTTCGGTGTCGGACGCAGCCGAAGTGCTGCTGCGGGACTGGCCAAAGCCGACATCCGAGAGGCGTCTTGCCGCGATCAGAGCGTGCCTTGCCGTCATGCGAGGCGAAAAGCCGACAAGGGCGGCACGACAGGCGTTCATCGTTGCGGCCAAGGACGCCAGGATTCTGCTGAGCGAGCAAGTCTGACCGTGGTGGGTCGCCTCAGCGCATGCAAGCTTGGTTCCGCCGGCGCCTGCAAGTGCGATACTGCCGAGATCGGTTCGAAGGGGAGAGATTATGGCTAAGGTTACAGGTCTCACGGCTGCCGCGGCCAGAGGCGAAGTTCAGGCAGGAGCAACGCACGACAAGACGCCGGGGTTCGATCCCGCCATTGCCCCGCTTGAGACAGACGCAGAGGCCGCGGACACACAAAATCCGGTCGCTGAGACAAGTCCGCCGCGCACTCGTCCAAAATTCGAAAACGATGCCAGCTTTGCCAATGCCATGCGTCCGGTCGAAGGCGAGCCGGAACTGCGGCCTGGCGGCAACTGGCCGGTGTTGGTGATTGCAGCTGTCGTTTTGACAGCAGCCGTGGTCTTCCTGGCGGCAAGCATGCTGCGCTGAGACTAATCCCGACGATGCAGCACCCACGACCTATTCCTGGAGGTCCGGCGCGTCCTTCATGCCTGAGAGTTCAGTCATTGGGCACAGCAGCCGCGGTCGCGCGGGATCGGAGATGTCGAGCTTGTCCCAAGGAATGCGGTATAGACCGTCGCGGCGGCGTAATCGGAAAAGATCCAGCACCGCCACGCCTATGGCCGAGGCCGAAAGACGCTCGAAAGCAGCGTAGACCCCGACGTGGAATTCGGTGACGACGAAATCGTCACCATCCCGTTCGGCGCGGATCTCCTCGATATAACCGACATTCTTGCCGCGCTGCGAGAGTACGCGCCGCCCCGCCAGATGCTCGAGATTGACCGTAATCATCATCAAGCTCCCGGAATGCGCCCGATGATATGGTCGCGCAACCAGTCCTGCCAGGCGAAGATCGACGTTTCTCGCACATCGATGTCGAACTCGATATCGATGCCGATATCTTTCACCTTGCGCCAAGCGATCCGATGAGGTTCGCCATGCTGCGTGCCGCCCAGCTTGACCGCGAGCCGCGCCATCCAGCGCCCGGGCCGTGCGCCGAGGCGACGCGCCAGGGTGATGGAGCCGAGCTCGATGGCAATGATCCGAGGCGGCTTGCCAGGCCGCAACTGCGCCACCAAACCGTCGACCTTACCGACCTTGACCTGCTCGCGGTCGACCACCTGCTTGTCCAGGAGATCACGCAGCAACTTCATCATGTGCCTCCGAATATCTGCAGCGGGATGGTCACCACCGCCAGTACGAAGCCAAGCGCGATGATGAAGATGACGGCGGCATTTGACAAAATGCCGTTGCGATGCTCGCCGACATAACGTTTGTCGTTCAGCAGAAACAGGAACGGAACGACGGTCAGCGGAAGGCTGGCAGCCGTCAGCGCCATGGAAAAGATGGTGAGCCTCAGCGGGTCAAGACCAAGCGCGATGGGAATAGCCGCCAACAGTAATGATATCGTGTAGATGGCGCTGAAACCCGGATCGTCGCGCGGCTTGCGATCCTCGCCCCAATTCCAGCCGAACCCTTGGGCCACAAGATAGGCCTGTTGCAACCCGACCTCGAGCGCAGCGCCGAAGCAGGCGATGGCGAGAGAAGCAACAAACAGCACGAAGCCCCAGAAGCCGAATATGGGGATCAGCATCAACGGCAGTTGGTGATAGTCGTCCACCTGGGTGACGCCATGCGTGGCGAGCACGAGAGCGGCCACGATCAACACGCCGATCGAGATGGTGCCCCCGAAGGTCATGCCCAACCCCGCTATGGCCCGATTGGCGCCGAGATAGCTTTTGTCCCACCGGTCCTCGATGGCCCCCGAGGAATAGAACATGAACAGGTAGGGCGATATCGAGGCGCCCAGAATGCTGACCGCCATGAACCAGTAATTGGCGGCATCGTGGACCGGCAGCGAAGGCACGGCGCCCCTTGCGACTGCCGTCCAATCAGGTCTCAGCATCACCGCTCCGACGACGAAACACAGCGTCACCAGACCGAGAAACGACACGCCCTTCTCGATGACGCCGAACGTGCCTTTCCAGAGCAGCAGCCACGCCAGCAAAGCCACCGGCAGTGCCCACCACTGGAAGCCTATGCCCGTGGCAAGTTCGAGCGCAATGGCAACGCCGCCGATCTCGGCGGACAGCACCAGGAAATTGACCAGCAAGGCGGCAAGCAACGGCCATAGAAAGACGTTGAAACCGAACCTTTCGCGGATGCCGTCGGAGATCGTGTGATGGCTCACGGCCGCGAACCGGCCGGACATTTCGACAAGGAAGATGATGCAGACGGTGCCAAGCACCACCGCCCAGATCAACTGGAAGCCAAACATCGCGCCTGCCTGCGCCGCCGTCGCCATGGACCCAACTTCGAGGAAGCCGCCGACGCTGGTGACGACGCCGAGGGATATTTCCATGAGCTTTTTCATGGCTTCGGCGCGAAATACTTGGCGTAGGCGGCAGCGAGCGCACGCGACGCCAGCCGTAAATCCTGTTGCGCGTCTTGGACTTCCAGCCGGTCATCTGCCTGCAGTCCGGCCTCGGCACGCGTCACCGCGACCGACAAATCATTGACTGCTTTTGTCAGAGAAGCTTGCTCGGTGGGTTCACTGGTTTCGGCGGACCGGATTTGCGCCCCCGTATCTACGAGCGTCTTGGCGATCGATTGCAGCGTGTCCACCGTGTATGCGGTCGGCGCCGCGCCGCCCATCCAAGCGTCGAGCAACATCGATGCGGTCTGTGCCGCGGAAGCCGCTGTTCGTGATTGCTGCTCGATCTCGTCGGAAGACGAGCATCCCGCCGACACGCACAACAGCAACAGCAAGCACAAACAATCCAGCCGGAAATGACGGCCGCTGAGGATCAAATTCGGCGTTTGGTGCGCCACAAGAATAGTCTCCCCTAGTGCCGAACGAGCGGTGGTCGGCTTGAATTGACCTAGAGCGTTCAGCGGGCGCGTCAACGAAAGCCCATCCGGCGGGGCGGCTGCAGGGCATGTGGACGCGACAGATCTCAGCCGGCCACCGCAACTCAAGCGGAACAAAGGATCGCGTGCGGAATTAGGAGCACAAGGAGGCGGCGGAGCCGACTTCAATTCCGTCCTGATCATCACGTCGACGTGAATGGACTGCTGGCACGGAGAATCCCGCAATGCCTCGTCTCATATCCTGGATAGTGATCGTGGCAGTCGTGATCGTCGCGGCTTGGCTGTGGTTCGGCGGCCATAGAGCAAGCAACGATGGCGGCAGCCAACCCGCGCCTCACGCGATAGACCAGAACGGGTAGGTCAATCCTGATCGGCCGGGCTGCGAGGGGCCACGATCCTGTATTCGTGGATCAGGCCGAAAACCTGATTTCTCACCGTCTCGCGCGCTTCGGGCTGGATGAAAGGCATTAGCCGGTCGACGCTTTCAACGAGTTCCGGCGGCAGGTCCGCCACCGCATCCGTGAGTTCGCTGGCATGTTCATACATGTTGTCCGTCAGCTTTTTGTCGAGGTCGGAAAGGATGCTCATCATCACGCTCCATGTCTGTCCTCTCCCGTTCTGTTAATGACCAGTCCGGCAGAGATGTTCCGCGCGAGACGGCGCTCAGACCGCTGAGTACTTGTGGTCAAGGAAGCATCGTTTCAGACCGCCCCATCACCGCAACGTCGTGTGGCCCGGGTCGCGTCGCCTGGCTTTCGGCGGGATCAGCCTCCCGGCATTGGCCCGTAAGCCCCTGACGAATTCCTCCACATACGGAAGCAACTCGAAAAGTACGATCACGGCCATCACGCAGACGATATAGATCAGTGGCAACTGCTGCGATTTCCAGACGATATCGAAGCGCGCGGTTTCCGGCCCCGCCCCGAACAACGCAAGAAACTGCGTCCAATGGAGGGAGACGACGCTGACCAGGCCCATCAGCGGGATCATTTCCAGAAAGCTGTGCACATGCTGTTCGATCGGCGTTACCCTGCGCGCCGTGGTTGCATAGCGTACATCCCACATCGCCGTCGCCTCGTGGATGAAGAAGGTGACGATCATGACAGCGATGACCAAGGCATTCACCTCGAGGAACATGGCTGCCAGCAACGGCACGCCTACTTCGGCGAACATCAGAAGATGGATCAAGGATTCCTTGGCGCCCGTGGTCGACTCGATATGTGAGGCGCGGTGGCAAAGCCAGTCTGCAAAGCCAGCGACAAGCCAGACGGGAAGCAGAAAGTACATAAGGATCAGCACGGTGGGACCTGACAGCATAAACGCGTCTGGCTTGGTTCGAGGTCTACTCAGAGACGAGCTGTCGATCACTGCCCAGGCATTTCGGTGTTTTCCTTGGGATTCTTCTGGACGCCCGCGGCTGGTGAGGTATCCGCCGGGGCGTTGCCACCCTGGTTCTGTTCAGGCGCGCGTTTCAGCGGCGAGGTCTGCCAGCCCATATCAATGTAGAAAAAGCCGACGACGAAACCGACAATGATGACTGCGGCTATCACCAGCGAGATTATCGCGTTGCGTCGCTCCATAGGCCTAGCCGCCACTTGGCTTGGGAGATGCAGGCTGGGCTGGCTGCGTACCTTGCTGATCGCCGCCGGTGCTGGTCTGCGGTGTCGGGTTGGTGTCCGTCGTGGGATTCTTGTCGACCGGTTGGCTGTTCGTGGTATCCGTCTTGGACTTGGCTGGATCGGCATTGTCATTACACGCCGCCAAGGCGAGCAATGCGGCCGACATCAAAAGCACTGCCCTCATGCTGATTTCTCCTGGCTGAGTTCGGGCGAAGCCGCCTGCCAATGACCTATCCGGTCGAACCGCACCGACAGCCCTTGTTTGACGGCGCTTCTGGCCAGCAGATGGTCCAGTTCGGCGTCCTCGATCGGGCTTCGTACGACCTGGCGGATGGCCTTACAGGCGAGTTCGGTCGAGACGAAATCATATCTCCTGCTCCTGGCGACAACATATTGTTCGACCAGCATCTTTACGCGCCTGAGCGCGATTTCTTCCGCGAATTGCATTTTGTTCCTCCTGCACGCCGAACTGCTGAACGGGTACGTTGTTCCAAAGATTTAAAACATGGCGCCCTGCCCATAGAAAGCCCGCGCTGCCGCGAGGGCGCGCGGGCTGATCAGGCTGAGGGAACCCGACCGTGCAGCATCAAACAAGGGGAGCGATGACGCTGCACGGCTACCGAACTCGCACAAACTTGAGTTGTTCCACCGCCATCATGAGTTGTTCACAGTCGAATGTGCCCAGAACAAAATCGCTTTTCATGGCCGGCATAAAGCCGCCCATTCAATCCTATCCGTACGGAACAATCAGCCTCGATGGTGGTTCGGCCGAAGCGAAATTCGGAGGACGTTATGACGAATGAAAAGTTGGCCGTGGTGAGGGCAAGGTCGGCACCGATGAGAAGGACAATCCCACCGATGTAGTCATAGCCGGTTACGAGGCGAGATGGCCGGCGAGGAACAAGTCATCAGCAGTTGGAGAACAAGCTGCAGGTCGCCGCGGCGCATGTGATGCCGGCAGGCACGCTGGCTGAACAGCACCGCAAGATGGCCGAGCCGGGTTCCGCATCCAAAGACTGAACAATCGGGCATCACGGCAGCAACTCCTATGTGTTGACCTGTATATCGACGGATTGCTGCAGACGCTCAGACGGTGCCTTTTACACGATTTGCCTTCCAACCTTCTTCCAACAAGGAGCAACCTCATGAAAGCGCTCACATGGCACGGCAAAGGCGACATCCGATGCGACCAGGTGGCTGATCCCGCTATAGAGGATGATCGCGACGTCATCATCAAGGTCATCTGCTGCGCCATATGCGGCTCGGACCTGCATCTGATGAACGGATATATGCCGACCATGGAATCGGGCGACGTGCTTGGACACGAGACCATGGGCGAGGTCGTGGAAGTCGGCCGCGGCCATTCGAAATTCAGGAAGGGTGACCGCATCGTGGTGCCGTTCAACATCTCATGCGGCGAATGCTGGTTTTGCCAGAAGGGGCTGTTCTCGCTTTGCGACAGGTCCAATCCCAATGCCAAACAGGCCGCCGAAGTGATGGGACAATCCCCGGCGGGCCTGTTCGGCTATTCGCATCTGGTCGGCGGCTATTGGGGAGGGCAAGCCGAATATCTGCGAGTCCCTTTCGCCGATGTCGGTCCGATAAAGGTGCCCGAAGGAATGGACGACGAACAGGTGCTGTTCCTCTCAGACATCTTCCCGACTGGCTACATGGCGGCTGAAAATGCCGGCATCGAGCCAGGCGATACCGTCGCTATCTGGGGCTGCGGTCCGGTCGGCCAGTTCGCCATCCAAAGCGCATGGATGCTCGGCGCCGGCCGCGTTATTGCCATAGACAAGGTGCCGGAGCGGCTGGCGATGGCTCGCGAGCACGGCAAGGCCGAGACGCTCGACTTCAGCAACTCCGATATTTACGACGCCTTGATGGCGATGACCGATGGCCGCGGTCCTGATCGCTGCATCGACTGTGTCGGTACCGAGTCGGATCCCGGCGCCAGTGCCGACGCCATGCTCGACAAGGTCAAGGCCGCCGTCTACCTCGGCACCGACAGGCCGCATGTACTGCGCGAAGCAATCTACTCCTGCCGCAAAGGCGGCACCATCTCGGTGCCCGGCGTCTATATCGGTCTCGTCGATCATATTCCGTTCGGCGCCGCCATGAACAAGGGCCTGACCTTCCGGATGGGTCAGACCCATACTCAGCGTTACCTCGAACCGCTCCTGGACATAGTCCAGAAGGGCGACATCGATCCCTCCTTCGTGATCACGCACCGGGCGGATCTCGGAGCCGGGCCGGATCTCTACAAGACGTTCCGTGACAAGCAGGATGGCTGCATCAAGGTGGTGATGCGGCCGCATGGTTGAGGTGTCGGGCTCTCGCACCAGGTCTGCCCTGAGTAAGTCGGCGGCCGTGGATCGCAATGGACCCGTTGGCACCTGGAACCTTCGATCGCGGCGACGGTTTGACCTGCAGACTTCACAGCGGCGGGACTACCGTGCCCCACCCGATGCAAAGAAAGGTGCTGCCATGAGCAATGAGAGTTCCACATCGAAACCCAGCGTCCGGTCTCCGAACGCCGATGGTCTGCCGCACCCGAGACGGGACGCCAGTGACACGGATGCCGGTGGCAAGCCGGAGACGCCGAAAACCGCAGGCACATCCCGGCCGTCGACCGCGCCGCTTGACAATCCGGTTGCCAATCGCAACGCCGGGCGGCCGCGTCAGGCGAGCACCACGCCTCGGCCGACGGACAAGCCCCTGGACTGATCGAAACCGGCTGTTGAAATCACGACGAGTGCGTGTCGGGACGAAGCAATGCCAGGTCGGCCAGGGTGTTGAGAAGGGCAGCGTCGCCTGCCGGCTTTGGCACGAATTTGCAGCTTCGGAAGGGTTGGGGAACATCACGCGGCCCAAATCCGGTCATGAAGGCGAAGGGGACGCCGCGAGCCAGCAATGTTTCGGCTACGGGCAGACTCGTTTCACCGTTCAATTGAATGTCGAGCAGCGCCACGTCGACTTTGCCTGCATCGATAAGTTGACGAGCCGCGGCGACCGACGAGACCGGGCCGATCACGGGATAACCCGCCGCACGCAGGCGAGACGCGACGTCTTCGGCGATCAGCCATTCGTCCTCGACCACCAGAACGCGCGGCCTGTCGTCGCTCACGGCGCCTCCTTGTGGTTTGCTGGAAACGCGATCTGGACGCTGAGGCCGTCCTTGTGGAACGCGGTCTCGACATGGCCGCCGAGCCTGTAACCAATTTCTCCCTGCAGCAGTGTCAGGCCAAAACCATTGTCCAAGGGCGCCTTGACAACAGGGCCGTCCTTTTCGCGCCAGCCAAATGTGAAACTGTCCTCCTCGATCGACCATTGCACACTGACCTTGCCGTCGGTTTTTGACAAAGCGCCGTACTTGGCCGCGTTGGTGGCCAGTTCATGAATGGCCATGCTGAGGGAAAGCCCCTGTTGCGGACCTAGTTTGACATCCTCGCCATCGAGTTCGATCCGCTCGATGCCGAATGGTTCGAGCTCCTGCTGGAGCAGTTCCCTGACCGAGGCTTCCTTCCATCTCTCCCGGGTCAGCAGGCCGTAGGCCCGCGACATGGCATGCAGGCGACCGATCAGCGCATCCGCGAACTCCTCCTTCGTATCAGAACTTTCCCGCGTGCGGCTTGCAATGCTGGCGATCACCGCAAGCATATTCTTGACCCGGTGGTTGAGTTCAGAGATGAGCACCTGCTGATGCTCTTCCGCCTGTGCCAGAGTGGTGACATCGACAAGTGTCACCACCACGCCCTGGATCCTGTTGCCCTTGTCGCGATAGGGATTGATGCGGACCATGTGGAACAGGCCCCTGGCATCGCGTGCCAGATGGTGATTCAGGATCTCGCCTGTCTCGAAAACCTTGTCGATGTGCTGCTTCAGCTCGGGGTAGTCGAGCTGGCTAGACAGATCCGTCAGCGGCCGGCCGACATCGGAGGGACGCAGGCTGAAGAAGGATGACGCCGCCGGCGTGAAGGTACGGACCACAAGGCTGCGGTCGAGGAAAATGGTCGCGATGTCGGTGCTTTCGAACAGGTTGCGCAGATCGCCGTTGACGTGGTCGAGCTCCTCTATCTTGGCCGTCAACTCGGCGTTGATCGTGTTGAGCTCCTCGTTGAGCGACTGCATCTCCTCCTTCGAGGCTTCGAGTTCCTCATTGGTGGACTGCGCCTCCTCATTGACGGAGACGAGTTCCTCGTTCGACGATTTGACCTCCTCCAGCGCGGTCTCGTATTCCTCGATCGTCGATTGCAGGCGCTCCCTGGTGTCGCGCAGCTCCCGCTCGAGATCGGCGGTGCTGTCACTGTCACGGCCGCCGCCGTCTTCCTCTGAGCGGGCCTGGGTCGGCCCCGACGGTTCGAACAGGACGAGATAAAGCGGCTCGCCATTGCCACGTTCGGTGAGCGGTTCGATCGTGAGCTTGATCGGCTGGACCCGTTCGTCGTCTTCCTCTACGATGAGGTTTTCCCGCACCACTGTGCGGCGCGTCGTCGTCGCTTCCCGCAACGCGGCGCGGAGGTCCAGTCGCAGCCCACGCCTAGCCATCGTCAGCAACTGCCGGCTGGGAATCCCTTGCGGCGCTTCGAGATATCTGCCGGTCCTGGCCGAATAATAGACGACATCGCCCTCGGCGTTGACCAGGACATGCGGCGGAGCGAAGCGCTCCAGCACCTGCGCCTCGACAGCCTGGCGCAGCGGATAACCGGCGGCTCCCTTCCTTAAGCCGGCGCTTTCAGAGGGAAAGACGCCGGAACGGCTCTCACCGATCAAGGCGGGCAGCCTGATATGCGGCGAGGCATGCTCGCGCGCCTGGAAGAGACGATGTTTCTTGTCGACAGTGGCAAACAGATTGTCGTGCTGCCCAACGCTTTCGGAGGTGCCGAGGAACAGGTAACCGCCGGGCTTCAATGCATAGTGAAAGACAGGGATGACACGGCTCTGGATGCTCGGGCCGAAATAGATCAGCAGATTGCGGCAGGAGACCAGATCCATGCGCGAGAAAGGCGGATCGCGAATGACGCTGTGCGGCGAGAAGATGCACAGTTCCCGTATCTCGTTGCTAATGACATAGCTCTCTCCGTCGCCGTTGAAGAACCGCTGTCGGCGTTCGGGTGAAAGCCCTTGCAGCAAGGCTTCGGGATAGCGTGCCGCCCGGGCCACCGCCAGCGCAGGCTCGTCGATGTCGGTGGCAAATATCTGGACGCGCGGAACGACCGTAAGCTTCTCCATGTGTTCGCGCAGCAGGATGCCGATAGAGAACACCTCCTCGCCCGTGGCGCATCCGGGAACCCAGACCCTGACGGTGTCGCTGGCGGTCTTGCCTTCGAACAACTGCGGTATGATCTTTCGCTCGAGCAACTCGAAGGCATCGGGGTCGCGAAAGAAGTTGGTGACATTGATCAGCAGATCGCGAAAAAGGTTCATCACCTCGCGAGCATCTTTCTTCAGCCAGTCTATATAGGCGCTGATGGAATGGACCTGGGCGATCTGCATGCGTCGCTTCACGCGGCGCAGAAATGTCTTGGTCTTGTAGCCCGAGAAGTCGTGGCCGGAGTGGCTGCGCAGAATGGCGTATATCTGTTCTCGCACCTTATCGATGTCGGCCGTATGGTCGCCATCTTCTTCCGCCAGCCCTTCCAGCGTGTCGAAGCCGCGGGCGAAAGCCTCCAGCTTCGCCCCGATCTCCTCGGCGGGCACAGCGACGTCGACGAGCCCGCTGGCAATAGCGCTCTGTGGCATATCGGGATTGCGCGGCCCGTAGCCGTCGTGCGCTTGCGCGACAGTGAGGCCACCCCGCTCCTTGATCGCCTTGGCGCCCAGCGTTCCATCGGAATCACCGCCCGACAGAATGACGCCCACGGCATATTCGCCCTGGTCTTCAGCGAGCGCACTAAAGAAGATGTCGACGGGTTTGCGCTCTTGGGTAAGCCCGTTGGGCCGCCGCAGGCGCAGCACACCGTTGGCGATCGCCAGAGTGACGTTTTGTGGCATCACGTAGACGTGGTCAGGTACAACAGCTATGCCATCCTCGGCCACAACGACAGGCATCTCGGTGTAGCGGCTGACAACTTCATGCAACAGACTTTCTCGCTTCGGGCTGAGATGCGTGATGATGATGAACGCCATGCCGGGCTGGCTGGTAACGCCTTTGAACAAGCCTTCCATCGCGGGAATGCCACCCGCGGACGCGCCGATGCCAACGATGGGAAATCTAGTCGATCGGGCAGTCACGGCATGTCCCCCTTTCGCCGACCCGACATGAAGTCTCCTCAAGGCCGGATCGAACAGGACACAACCATATAGCGCGCAAGAGGTATGGAACAAGACGTCAGGGATGACGTTGAACCCGATATCAATGGTGGTTCAATGACGAAACGCTCTGCTGACATAAAACTCCGAGCGCCAGTGGTGTCAGGGGCGCCTGGATCGCTAGCAGATTCCGATGCGGGGCCCGTCCCGGATCGCATGCTGATGCTTGCGAAGCGGTTGCAGGCGGCCTTGGATGACAGAATTCGGAAAGCAAATCCTCTGCATTCTAACCTCCGTTGCAAGAAAGGATGACGACGTGCGCGACCTGCGGGGGCTGCATATTCTGATAGTTGAAGACGAATGGACGATGGCGGGAGATCTTGCGCGGTTTTTCAGCAATATGGGCGCCATAATCCTTGGTCCCGCTGCAACCGTCGAACAGGCTTCCAAACACACCGGGACGGCCGAAGCTGCAATCCTCGACGTCAATCTCAATGGCCGACGCGTGTTTCCAATCGCCGATGAGTTGATGCGCCGGGGTGTCCCCTTCGTGTTCTTCAGTGGCGATGACGACATCGCCATTCCCGACCATCTCCGCTATGCCAGCAATCTGCGGAAATCCTCGGGCAGCCAGGCGGTGTTCAACGCACTCTTTCCCCCGCAGGAATCGGGGCGGGCGCCCCCCGGACCGGACCCGTCCGACGACGTCTTCGCGCTTTTGCCCAAACTGCGACTTGCGGCGCGCCTTTTGCTGGGAGACGTCGACGCATCGGATCGGCTCGTCGAGAGGACGCTCGAGCAAGCGATCCGGGATGTCGACCGCAGACAGCCTGGTCAATCCACTGAAAACTGGCTCAACGGCATCATGCGAGAGATGGCGAAAACCCGCGGCGCAAACCTGATGCATTAATTTTACCCTCCCTCTCAGGCTGAAGTGCTAAGCCGCGGGGCCGTCATTGTTGACCACATCTCGACAACTGGGCCGTACAGATCAGCCGCTTGGCTTGCGTCATCAGCCCTTCTGATCGCGCTCGACGAATTTGTTGAAACGGCTGGCTTTCCCCTCCCCAGTCTTGGCCTGATACAGAAAGGCCAGATCGTTCTCGTCGAATATCCGGAAGAACTCGTCCCATTCGATGGGCTCGAATGCTTCCTCAGGCTCACCGAAGTCGATCCGCAGGATGCCGCCCTCGCCTTTTGTGCGTACCACTGCCGGCCGGCCGTCCCGCTCCTCGGCCCACTTGCGAATTTCGTCGTGGTCGGTGGTCGTTTGCGACTGAGACATTGAAATCTCCTTTGATCGGCGTTGCTCCATGGGACACGCGGGCTGTCGGGCGTCCTAACAGCACAAGGGCGTCAATGTTCCAGCACCGCGCCGTGATCGCGATGCCGGCCCAACGAAGTCCGCCAAAGGAACTTTGTTGAAGCAAGGGAACAAACCTTTTGCCGAAAAGTTCGGGGCGCCGAGGTTACTTGTCTGAGGAGTCGTCGTGAAACGCATATTGGTTACAGGAGGCTGCGGCTTCATCGGCCGGCATGTCGCACAGGAACTCGTCGAGCAGGATTATTCGGTTCGCATCCTCGATGCGCTGCTGGAGCAGGTGCATGCGGGCGAAGCCGTCGCGCTTCCCGCCGGGACCGAACTGATCAAAGGTGATGTCCGAGACCGGGAGGCGGTCGCCAGTGCGCTGGAAGGTGTTGACGCGGTCATTCATCTGGCGGCGGAAGTCGGCGTCGGACAATCGATGTACGAGATCGCGCGCTATGTCGGCGCCAATGATCTCGGCACCGCAACGCTACTTGAAGCACTGATCAAGCACCCGGTCGAACGGATCGTCGTCGCCTCGTCGATGAGCGTCTATGGCGAAGGGCTCTATGCAACGCCAGACGGCCGGCGCATCGACAATGCCCGGCGCAAGGCGAGCGACATCAAAAGCGGGCAATGGAATCCGCTGTCGCCAGAGGGAGCCCCCCTCTCGCCGCTGCCGACGGACGAAGAAAAGCCGGTCGATCTCGCCTCAATCTATGCGCTGACAAAATACGCACAAGAACGCGCTGTGCTGATCTTCGGCGAAGCCTATGGCATCGATGCTGTCGCGTTGCGCCTGTTCAATGTCTTCGGCGCCGGCCAGGCATTGTCGAACCCCTATACCGGCGTGCTGGCCAACTTCGCTTCGCGTCTCGCCAACGGCCAACGGCCAATGATCTTCGAGGATGGCGAACAGAAGCGCGATTTCGTCCATGTGCATGACGTCGCCCGCGCCTTTCGCCTTGCACTGCAGCAACGCCAGGCAAAGGGTCATGTCATCAACATCGGCAGCGGCCGAGCCTACGCGATCAGCGAAGTCGCACGATTGCTGGCCGAGGCCATGGGGACACCGAACCGCTCGCCCGAACTGCTCGGCAAAGCGCGCTCCGGCGATATCCGCAACTGCTTCGCCGATATTTCCAAGGCCCGTGAGCTGCTCGGTTTCGAGCCGGTGCGGCAACTGGAGAATTCGCTCGGCGATTTCGTTTCCTGGGTGCGTAACACGTCCGCCGTCGACCGCGGCGCCGACATGAAACGCGAGCTCGAAGAACGCGGGCTGGTGTCATGAACACACGCAATCGAAGCGACGCGCCGGTCGCCATCGTCGGCGGCAGCGGCTTCATAGGATCGAACCTCGCCGACAGCCTGTTGTCGGATGGCGAACCGGTGCTGGTGATCGACAATCTCAGCCGTCCGGGCGTCCAGCAGAACCTTGAATGGCTGGCGCAAAAACACGCCAGTCGCCTCACGGTGGAGACCATCGACGTGCGGGACGCCAACGCCTTGGCGCCGGCTCTGACGGGTTCAAAGGCAATTTTCCATCTGGCCGCGCAAACCGCCGTCACCACAAGCCTGGTCCAGCCGGGCGAGGATTTCGACATCAACCTTCGCGGAACATTCAACGTACTGGAGGCGGCGCGACTGAGCGGTGAGTGTATTCCTGTTGTCTTCGCCAGCACCAACAAGGTCTATGGCAGCCTGCCCGACGTCGCGGTCCGCGAGGACGGCGACCGCTATGTGCCTTGCGACAGCGTCATCCAGGCGAACGGCATCGATGAGGCTCGGGGCCTGGACTTCTGCACGCCCTACGGTTGCTCCAAGGGCGCGGCGGACCAGTATGTGCTCGACTACGCCAAATCCTACGGCATGCCGACGGCGGTGCTGCGGATGAGCTGCATCTATGGACCGCGCCAGTTCGGAACCGAGGACCAGGGCTGGGTCGCGCACTTCCTGCTCAGCGCGCTGACGGGACGCCCCATCACCATTTACGGTGACGGCAGGCAAGTGCGCGATATCCTACATGTTTCCGATGCCGTCGCCGCCTACAGGGCCGTACTCGACCACATCGAGACGACCAAAGGCCAGGCATTCAATCTTGGCGGCGGCCCGGAAAATGCGCTCAGCCTGCGCACGCTGTTGAGCGAGATCCGTGGCCTGACCGGCCATGAGCTTTCAATCCGCCATGATGGCGAACGCACCGGCGACCAGCCCTTCTTCGTCGCCGACACCCGCAAGATCAAAACCGCGCTTGGCTGGATGGCCCAGGTTTCATGGCGCGAAGGCGTCCGCGACCTAGCCGACTGGCTGCAGCGCCACCGGCTCGAGCCTCACCCCGAAGCCGTGAGGTACGTCGCATGAAAATCGCTCTGGTAAACCCATTCTGGACCTACGACGACAGCATCTATTTCGGCTGCCGCCAACCACATCTGCCGCTGGAACTCGGCTATTCGAAGGCCCTGCTCGAAGCCGCCGGACATGAGGTGCTGATGCTGGATGGTCAGTTGCAGAAGCTCGACAATTCCGGTCTTTGCGAGCGGGTGGCCGATTTCGCCCCGGCAATGACTGTCGTCAGTACCGCGCCGACCTATCTGTTCTGGCGCTGCGCACCGCCGGAATTGCGCGTGCCGGCCGATTTCCTCAACCTTCTCGCCGGGCGCGGTGGACGCACGGTCGCCGTCGGCCCGCACGGCTCGGCCACGCCGGCGCCAACCTTGCGCAAGCTCGGCGTCGACATCGTCGTGCGCGGCGAATGCGAAGAAGTCGTCGAGCAACTTGCCCGGCGCGACGATTGGAGCGCAGTGCCCTCAACCGCTTATCTGCGGGATGCCAGGGTGGTTTCGAACGGCGGCGTCCACGCCAGCTCGTTTGTCGATCATCCACCCCTCGAATGGCCTGCGGACTGGATCGCAGCCCATTCGCACCACCATCACAGGTTCGATGACAATCAGGTCGGGTTCGGCGCGGAAGTCGAGGCATCGCGCGGCTGTCCCTACAATTGCAGCTTCTGCGCCAAGATCGATTTCCGTGATGCCTATCGCCGTCGAAACCACGAAGCGGTGGTCGCGGAGATCGATCGGCTGATTGCCCAAGGTGTCGGCTACATCTACTTCATCGACGAAATCTTCCTGCCGCAAAAAGCGTTGCTGGAAGCCTTGGTCGATCGCAATGTGAAATTCGGCGTGCAGACCCGCATCGATCTGTGGAAGCCCGAGCTGCTGGAATTGCTGGGCGCCGCAGGCTGCGTCTCCATTGAAGCAGGGCTCGAAAGCCTGACGGTTGAAGGCCGGGCGATGCTGGCCAAGCGCTGCCGGCTGGGCACCGAGGAACTTGCCGCGCTGCTCGTCGATGCTAGACGTCACGTTCCATTCGTTCAAGCCAATCTGATCGGCGTGGTCGAGGATGATCCCGCCCTGGTCGAGCGCTGGCGAACCCACCTGATCGACCACGGCGTATGGGCCAATGAACCTGTTCCGCTTTATCCGTATCCGAGTTCGCCCAGCTATCGCGAGCTTTGGGGCGAACCCGACGACCTTGCCTGGGAGCGCGCCCATGACCACTATCTCGCATCCTTCCAGAAATTCAGTGACATCCAGGAGAAGCGGCCCCGGCCGCTGGCGGAACTGGAGGCGACATGTTGCGGACACTGACGCCGCGCTCGTGGCGCATCCTGATGACCGTCGATGCCGTGGGCGGCGTATGGCGCTATGCGCTTGATCTGGCAAGGGAACTTGTGAACGGCGGCGACAGCGTGGTGCTTGCCGGGCTCGGTCCCCAGCCGACGAGGCAGCAGGCTGCGGAGGCAGAGGCTTTCACCACGCTGATCTGGTTGAACACGCCGCCGGATTGGATGACCCACAACGGCGGCGACCTGGATGCGCTACCGCGAGAATTGCTTGCGCCCATGCGCGACCACGCCATCGACCTAGTCCATTTCAACGCGCCGACGCAGGCGGCGGGATTCGATGCGCCGTGCCCAGCCGTGGCGGTCTCCCATTCCTGCGTGACGACATGGTTCCACGCCGTCAGGAAACAGGCAGTGGATGGCGCGTGGGCCTGGCAGAAGGAGCGCAACAGGCGTGGCTTCAATCGGGCCGACGCAGTCATCGTGCCGAGCCGCAGCCACGCCGACATGCTTGAGACCTGCTACGGCCCGATCGCGCGTCTGAGTGTGGTGGGAAATAGTGCCAGTCCGGTGCCGAAGGCCGAAAAGCGCCAACCGCTCGTCTTCGCCGCTGCCCGCTGGTGGGACGAGGGGAAGAATGCGGCGGTGATCGACCAGGCCGCGTCGCTGACGCGATGGCCCGTCTTTGCCGCCGGTTCGATGCACGGTCCGAACGGCGGGCGTACCAGCTTCAGCTATGCTGTTCCTCTGGGAGCACTGCCGTCTCACGAGGTGCGCTCCTTGATGGCGCGCGCCGGCATTTTCGTGTCGCCGTCGATCTATGAGCCATTCGGTCTGGCCGCGCTGGAAGCTGCCATGTCGGCGACGCCCCTGGTGCTTTCCGACATCGCAACCTATCGCGAACTATGGGACGGGGCTGCGATGTTCTTTGACGCGCGCAATCCGCACGACCTCGCTGCCGGCCTCAATCGTCTTTCCAGCGATGCCGAACTCAGGCGAGAGCTCGGCCAGGCAGCGATGCGACGGAGCCGCCGGTTTACACTGGCCAGGCAAGCGGCAGCCATGCGAGGCGTCTACGACAAGGCGGCCCTGGCTATGGCGGGGCGTTGACCATGCGCTTTTTGTTCTACACCCACTCGGTCCTATCCGACTGGAACCACGGCAATGCCCATTTCCTGCGCGGTATCATGCGGGATCTGATCGCGCGCCAGCACCAGGCAGTCGCGCTGGAGCCGTCCGACGGCTGGAGCCGTTCGAACCTGTTGGCCGAGAAGGGATCCTTCGCCATCGAACGCTTCCGCAAGGATTTCCCAGAGTTGATGCCGGTGACCTACAATGCCGGGTTCGATCACGAGGCCTGGATCGCCGAGGCCGACGTTGTGATCGTTCATGAGTGGACGGATCCGGAGCTTGTCGCACGCATCGGCCGTGCCCGGGCCGCTGGCGGCAACTTCATCCTTCTGTTTCATGACACCCATCACCGGGCCGTATCGGCGACCGAGGCAATCTCGGCGCTACGGTTGGAGCACTATGACGGCGTCCTCGCCTTTGGCGAGACCTTGCGCGAGAGCTATCTGCGCGCCGGCTGGGGCAAGCGCGTCTTCACCTGGCATGAAGCCGCGGACGATCGCCTGTTCAAGCCGCACCCAGAGATCCATCCCATGTCCGATCTGGTCTGGATTGGAAACTGGGGCGACGATGAGCGGACTGCCGAACTCAAGGAATTTCTGATCGAGCCAGTACACGATCTCGGTCTCGAGGCCACTGTTCACGGCGTACGCTATCCCAAGCCCGCACTTGCGGACCTGGCCGCCGCCGGACTGCGCTATGATGGGTGGATCGCCAATGCCGATGTGCCGAAGGCGTTCGCCGCGCATCGTGTCACCGTTCACATCCCACGGCGCCCCTATCGTGAGGGATTGCCTGGAATTCCGACGATCCGGATGTTCGAGGCGCTCGCCTGCGGCATTCCGCTGATTTCAGCACCCTGGTCCGATGTCGAGCAGTTGTTCAGGCCCGGCGTCGACTTCCTGTTTGCGGAGAACGGCTCTCAGATGCGGCAACACTTGCGGGCGGTATTGGCCGATGCGGATTTCGCGGCTTCCCTGGTGACTTCGGGCCTCGAGACCATTCGCTCCCGGCATACCTGCCAGCACCGCGTTGACGAGCTGTTCCGCGTGCTCACGGCATGCACGACCGAACATACCATCAACAACACCACCGCAAAGGAAGCCGCCGCATGAAGATGGCATTCTACGGATCGAGTCTTTTGTCGTCCTACTGGAACGGTGCCGCGACTTACTATCGCGGGTTGCTGAAGGCGCTTTCCCAATTGGGCTACGAAATCACCTTCTATGAACCCGACGTCTACGACCGGCAGAAGAATCGCGACATCGAGGCGCCTGACTGGTGCACTGTCGTCGTTTATGAAGCGACCCAGCACGCGCTGATGCAGGTCGCGGCACGTGCCGCCAGCGCCGACATCGTCGTCAAGGCGAGTGGCGTCGGTTTCGAGGACGAGGCGCTGCTGCGCGCCGTTCTCGACCACGCCCGCAGCGACGCGCTGGTGGTATTCTGGGACGTGGACGCTCCGGCAACCCTTGCCCAGTTGCGCGACGAACCGGACCATCCGCTCCATAGCGCCCTGCAAGAAATCGACCTTGTGCTGACCTATGGAGGCGGCGACCCCGTGGTATGGGCCTACCGTGCCATGGGGGCGAACGAATGCGTGCCGATCTACAATGCGCTCGATCCCCAAACGCATTATCCGGTCACCAGCAATGCGCGTTTCGCTTGCGATCTGGCGTTCCTTGGCAACAGGCTGCCGGATCGTGAGGCACGGGTCGAAGCGTTTTTCCTCGATCCCGCATGCCAGCTGCCGAAACAGCGTTTTCTCCTCGGTGGATCGGGCTGGGGGGACAAGCCGCTTCCCGCCAATGTCGGCTGGCTCGGTCACGTCGGCACCCGCGATCACAATGCCTTCAACGTCACACCCAAGGCGGTTCTGAACATCAGCCGCGACAGCATGGCCGTAAACGGTTTTTCACCGGCCACGCGTGTCTTCGAGGCGGCCGGCGCCGGCGCCTGCCTCATCACCGATGCGTGGCTGGGCGTGGAACTGTTCCTGAAACCAGGCGAGGAGATCCTGGTGGCGCGCGACGGCGGCGATGTCGCCGAGATCATGTGCTCGCTGACCTCCAGTCGGGCAAAGGCAATCGGCCAGGCCGCACTTTGCCGCGTGCTGGCCGATCACACCTACGCGTTGCGGGCGGACGTGGCCGATGCAGTCTTCAAACGTCACTTCGAGCAGGGGACCGTGGAGGCAGCGGAATGACCAAGCAATTGGACATCGTCTTTCTTGGCCTGTCGCTGTCCTCATCCTGGGGAAACGGCCACGCCACGACGTTTCGAGGCCTGCTGAAAGGTCTGCACGAACTCGGCCACCGCGTGACCTTTCTGGAGCGCGAGGTGCCGTGGTACGCAAACCACCGCGATCTGCGCGATCCGGATTTCTGCGCCTTGCGCTACTACGAAACCACCGCGGAGTTACAACGCGACTACGCCCGGTGCCTGGAGCAGGCCGACATCGTCGTCATCGGCTCGTTCGTGCCGGAAGGGCGCGTGGTCATCGACATCGTCGCTTCACTTTGCAAAGGGCGCTTCTGCTTTTACGACATCGACACGCCGGTGACCGTGGCGCAGCTTTCAGCCGACGATTGCGATTATCTGAGCTGGCGGCAGATTCCTTACTTCGACGTCTACTTCTCGTTCACCGGCGGGCCGATGCTTGGCCGTCTGGTGGAGGACTTCGGCGCGCGCCGCGCCGAGCCGCTCTACTGCTCGGTCGACCCGGAACGGCACCACCGGACTGGCGATCCGATCCGCTGGGATCTCGGCTATCTCGGCACCTACAGTGCCGACCGGCAGACAATGCTGAATGCGCTGCTGCTCGAGCCCGCACGGCATATGCCGGACCGGCGTTTCGTCGTGGCCGGCTCGCAATACCCATCCGACATCATCTGGCCGGACAATGTTGAACGTATCGAACATCTGCCGCCCGCCGATCATGCCGCGTTCTACAGCCGTCAGCGTTACACGCTGAACGTCACACGCAGTTCCATGATAGCTGCCGGATGGTCGCCCAGTGTGCGCCTGTTCGAAGCGGCTGCTTGCGGCACGCCCATCATCAGCGATCGCTGGCCAGGGCTCGACAGCTTCTTTCCTGCATCGGCGATCCACACCGCCGGGGAAACGGACGATGTCGTCGAGATCCTGTTCGGCGAGTCCGAGCGCACACGCCTCGCCATGGCCCGCCGGGCCCGCGAACGCGTCCTCGCATCCCACACCGGTGCGGCCAGGGCCCGCGAATTCGTGGCGGCGTTGACACAGCCAAGGGCGGCGGCCCTCGATTTCGACATCGGAAGCGCAGCATGACCAGCAGACAGGAGAAAACGGCGATGCGACAAACACGAAACGCGCGAAGGGCAAAGGCAGTGCTTGTTGCCGGCGGTGCGGGATTCCTCGGTTCGCATCTTTGCGAAACATTGCTCCGCAACGGCTGGCGCGTGATCTGCGCCGACAATTTTCTGACTGGGCGCATGGAGAACATCATCTCGATCATGGACCATCCGGGTTTCCGGTTGATCGAGCAGGATATCTGCCGGCCATTGGATCTCGGCGAGCCCGTGGAGCGTATCTTCAACCTGGCATGCGCTGCCTCGCCGCCGCGTTACCAGGCCGACCCTATCCACACCACGCGAACCTGCGTGATTGGAACGCTCAACCTGCTCGAACTCGCTGTCCGATATGACGCGCGGCTGCTACAGGCCTCGACGAGCGAAGTGTATGGCGATCCGGAACAGCATCCCCAGAGGGAGGATTATGTCGGCCACGTGAACTGCACCGGTCCGCGCGCCTGCTACGACGAGGGCAAACGCACCGCCGAAACGCTTTGCTTCGACTATCTGAGAGCCGGCAAAGCCGACGTGCGCGTCGCGCGCATCTTCAACACCTACGGTCCGAGAATGGATCCGGCGGACGGCCGCATCGTCTCGAACCTGATCATGCAGGCGCTCGAGAAACGTCCCCTGACGATCTTCGGCGACGGCTTGCAGACGCGATCCTTCTGCTATGTCTCCGATCAGATCGATGGATTGAGGCGCCTGATGGATATCGATCCCAATCCAGGCAAGCCGGTCAATCTGGGCAATCCCGGAGAATTCACCATCGTGCGACTGGCTGCGTTGGTGAAGGCGATGACGGGTACCAAATCGGATCTGAGATTTCTACCGCTGCCGCAAGACGATCCTCGGCGCAGGCAGCCCGATATTTCGCGTGCAAAAGCGCTGCTCGGCTGGACGCCGAAGGTGCCCCTCAACGAAGGGCTCAAGCTGACGATCGATTATTTCGCAGCTCTCGAAGGCAGCCGCATCGGCGATCAGATGACGGGCTTTGCCAAAAGAGCGAGGCCCGCACCCGGAGGGCTGCAGAACCTTCCGGCGTGATGCGAGATGGCGCCGAACCTTTCCCGAGATCGTGCGGAACATCCGCCCAGGCTTGTGGTTTGGCAGAAGGACCCGATATGGAGGATCACCCTCATGCAACCCAAGCGCCCCTCGAGGGATATCGACCAGATGGCCGAACGCGAGACCGCTGCCTATCTGCGGCGCGCCTCGATTACCTATCTCGAGTGCTGCGTCAGCCTGATGATGACGCATCTGCAGCGCGAGGAAGTGGCCACTATTCTCGAGCAGGAAGCAGACATGCTGCGAAGGCTGGACTGATCGGAAACGATCATATCCGGCATTCGTCCAGGAACCGTATCAGCGGCATCCTATATCGGTCTGCCATCTCGGCCAACCTTGTTTTTTCCCCGCCGTCCTCGGATTGCGCAGCCGTGCTCCAGAGCCCGAGTTGGAATGCCAAATAGCATGGTTCGAAAAAGCCGATGTGGTCATGGTCGATGGCAAGTTCCATTCCCTCGACCAAGGTCCTCACATCGCTGTCGGACAGTCCATACTCGACGCGGGCGCCGGCAATGTCCCACTCGATCGGTTGGCAGCCGATCAAATCATGTGCCCGGCAGTGGTCAACAGCATCTGTCTTGAGCACCGTGCCATCTGCACGAACGAGAAACTCCCACGGTTGAAGCTTTCCGTCGATTTCAACGCGCTGCAGCACATGCGCGGAGGTCGGTTTCGAGAGCCAACCGCGCAACGTCGCTGCGCGTTTCTCGTCCAAGGCTTCCGACGCATTGGAAACAGCCATCTCCGCGAGAGCAAGCAATGATGCACCCGGTTCGCAAGTTCGAAGATTGAGCGCACGCCAGGTCAGGTAGTTTGTGAGCTCCGCGATCAGTTTTTCCCTGGGCAGCGGCGCCTGATCCATCGTGCTGCCATCAATCCACCGTTCAACCAGAAAGCCATGGCAAAGCGCGACAACTTGCGATCCGAACCCGGCTTCATGCAACATCGCCGCGGCTCGTTTCTTGCGGAGTCCGGTTTCGCCGAGGCCGGCGAATTTGACGAGCCAGCGGTCACGCCCTGCGGACGCCAGGAATTTACGCCGCTCGGTACCGCGTGGGCTCGGCGGCCAGCGTCCTTCGTCGGCATAGTGGGCGGCCCGCCACTCGCCACCAGATAGTTCGGTCAGGTTTAATTCCGGCCTGCCGACCGCCTCGGCCACCCAATCGCGCAGCGTGGGAATTTTCGAGCTTTCGGAGAAGGTGCATTCAAACGCCGTCGCCACATGTTTCGGACAGCGCGACCACGTTTCCCGAGCCTCCGGCGACGCTTCGCTGCCCGGGCCGCCTGAATGGCTGGGAAACAGGTGAATGCGGTCCGTATCGACATCCAGTTCACGCAGCCAAACGACAACGGCATGCATCGAACTGCCGGACAGGCCGGGACCCTCGTCGACAACGGCGAAACGCGCCGATGGATTGTTCTTCCAAGCGGTGATCGACCGCGGATCGGCGTTGATGTGCCTGTGGAAGGGATGGCCGATCGGACGAACGCTGAATGGCGCAGGCGCGCCAATCGAGGCCGCCACCATAGCTGCGAGCCCAAGGCCAATGCTGCGGACACCGATAACGCATGTGTTCGCATCGAGCCCCGACTTCTGCGCCGCGTCCAAATAGCTTTCGGGATAAAGCGCATAATGCGCATAACCCTCAGCGGAGCCGGTCAGAACCTCGGCCTGACAGTCGAGCCCGGCCAGCAGCTTGAGAAGTCCCGGATCGATGCCACCGCCAACGTTGAAACCGCTTCGCCACGACTTCGCTACCTCTGCCGCAAGCCCGACCAGCAGCCTGGCGCCTTGCTGTTGCCGTGGCGAAAAAATGTCGATGCCGCAGGTTCCGAAATCGACGTCGGCAAGCGCCTGAACCAGCTCCGACACGCTGATGAACAGTCCGACCAATGCAGCATGGCGTCGGATGCCATGAGACATCCGATCAAGTCTTACGGCCATTTCGCCTGCTGCTTCGCGAAGCTGTTGTGCGTCCTGCGTCCGCTTGTGGTCGCCGTAGACGATCATCGATCGGTTTCCAATGCTTGCCGTGCGGGAACGCATCGGATGCGGCTTCGATCCATGCTGTCTCGCGCAATTTTTCGATGGGTGGAGGAACATTCCGGCAAGCTGATGGTTCGGCGCCAGGAACTTACCTTTGAACAACATAGGGTGGCGGTTTCGTGGGATCGAAAAAGGTTCGTGTTGGTATCGTTGGGGTCGGCAATTGCGCATCCTCCCTGGTGCAGGGCCTCTCGTTCTATCGTCACGCTAAAAGCAACGAACCAATCCCTGGGCTGATGCATGCCGACCTCGGCGGTTACCACGTCGACGACATCGAGATTGTCTGCGCATTCGATGTCGCCAAGAGCAAGGTTGGCCTCGACGTCGCGGAAGCGATCTACGCCGCCCCCAACAACACGTTCCGCTTTGCCGACGCCATGACAACCGGCGTTCGCGTCGAGCGCGGACCGACGCTGGACGGGATCGGCAAATATTTGCGCGACGAGATTGAAGAAGCTCCCGAGCCGGTTGCCAATGTCACCGAGATCCTGCGTGACAGCAGCGCTGACGTGCTGGTTTCCTACCTGCCGGTGGGTTCCGAGGAGGCGACCTGCTTCTATGCCGAATGCGCACTCGAGGCCGGCTGCGCCTTCGTCAATTGCATACCGGTCTTTATCGCCTCACGTCCGGAATGGCGACGGCGCTTTGAGCAGCGCGGGCTGCCGCTGGTCGGCGACGACATCAAGAGCCAGGTCGGCGCGACCATCGTGCATCGGTTGCTAGCCAATCTCTTCCGTGAACGCGGCGTACGCATCGACCGCACCTATCAACTGAATTTCGGCGGCAACACCGATTTTCTCAACATGCTGGAACGCGAGCGGCTGGAATCGAAGAAAATCTCCAAGACACAGTCCGTGGCCAGCCAGTTCGATGTTCCCCTGGAGCCGGGCAACATCCATGTCGGCCCGAGCGACCATGTGCCTTGGCTCACCGATCGCAAGTGGGCCTATATAAGGGTCGAAGGCACGACCTTCGGCGGCGTGCCGCTCAATGCCGAGCTCAAGCTGGAGGTCTGGGATTCGCCCAACTCGGCCGGCGTGGTGATCGATGCGGTACGCTGCGCCAAGCTGGCGCTCGATCGCGGCATAGCCGGCGCGCTGACCGGTCCCTGCAGCTATTTCATGAAGTCGCCTCCGGAACAGTTCACCGACGCCGAAGCGCGGCAGCGCACGCTCGCTTTTATCGCAGGCAAGGACGAGCCTTTGCTCGATGCCGCAGAATGACGACGACCTTCTTTCTGATCCGCCATGCGGCACACGAAAATGTCGGCTCCTATCTGGCAGGCCGTATGGACGGCGTTTGCCTCGGCGATGCCGGTAAGGCGCAGGCAACGCAGCTTGGCTGCCGCATGGCCCGGGAGCCCATCGTCGCGATCTTGTGCAGCCCGCGCGAGCGTACCCGAGAGACGGCGCTGCCAATTGCGCTCGCCTGCGGTGTCGGAGAAATCGCGATCTGCGCCGAACTTGACGAGATCGACTTCGGCGACTGGTCGGGAAAGACTTTCGATGAGCTGAATGGCGACGCCAGCTGGCGAGCCTGGAATGATCAGCGGCAAGTGGCAAGGACACCGAGTGGCGAGACCATGCACGATGTCCAGCAGCGCGTCGTCGCGGTGATGAATGCTGTCCACGAGCAGCATCCGAATCAGTGTGTCGCCCTGGTCAGCCACGCCGATGTGATCAAGGCCGCCGTCTGCAAGGTCCTTGGCTTGCCGGCCGGCGACTGCTTTCGCTTCGACATCGATCCCGCTTCGATCACGACGATCGTATCGGGGGACTGGGGGGCGAAGCTGATCCGATTGAACGAAGTTGCCTGACGAGGATTTGCCGGATGCAGATGGTCATTTTCGGTCTTACCGTCACGTCTTCATGGGGCAACGGCCATGCCACCTTATGGAGGGGACTGATCCGAGCCCTCGCCCGGCGCGGCTGGTCCGTTACCTTCTTCGAACGCGACACGCCCTACTATGCCGGAGCGCGCGATCTTGATCGCCTGGACGGCGGCAACGTCGTGCTCTACCCGGACTGGGAGGACATCCGCCGGGTCGCGGAGCAAACAGTCAAACAATCGGATGTCGTTATTGTCACCTCTTATTGTCCCGACGCCGTGGACGCCTCGCGGCTGGCGCAGCAGGCAGGCCGCGGACTGCGTGTGTTCTACGATCTGGACACTCCGGTCACGCTTGCCCGCATCGAACAAGGTGAGCGTCCACCCTATTTCGGCCCTGAGGGTCTTGCCGATTTCGACCTCGTCCTGAGTTACACCGGCGGCTCGGCGGTCGACGCGCTGAAGACGGTTCTGGGTGCGCGCCATGTGGTGCCGCTCTATGGGCACGTCGATCCCGACCAACACCGGCCGGCAGAGAAGCGGGCCGAATTCGCCGGTGATCTGTCCTATCTCGGGACCTACGCGGCGGATCGCCAGGCCGGCGTCGAAAAGCTGCTGGTCCGCACCGCCGCGCGTCTACCGGATCAGCGCTTCATCATCGGCGGCGCACAGTATCCGCAGGAATTCCCGTGGGGCGACAACATCTTCTTCGTCAGGCATCTGCCACCGGCCGATCATCCGGCGTTTTTCTCATCCTCCCGACTGACGCTGAATGTCACCCGCGAGGCGATGGTGCAAAAAGGCTGGTGTCCTTCGGGCCGGTTGTTCGAAGCGGCGGCATGCGGGGTGCCGATCATAACCGACACCTGGCCTGGCCTGAGCAGCTTCTTCGAACCCGGCAGCGAGATCCTGCTGGCCCACGACACCGATGACGTGGTCGCGGCGCTCGCCTTGCCGGCAGATGAACTCGATGCCATCAAAACCCGTGCGCGCGAACGGGTTCTGGATGAACACACTTCTGCCCGGCGCGCGGCGGAGCTGGACCACATTCTAAACGACGCCTTTCAAAGATCTCCCCGCGAACCGATGATGGAAGCAGTCTGATGTTGGGCATTGTGCCCGCTGCCGGGCGCGGCAGCCGCATTCAACCGCTCGGCTTCTCGAAAGAGCTGCTGCCGGTAGGCAGTCGGATCGATGGACAGACGGAGCGTCCCTGCGCGGTGAGCGAGTACCTGGTGCGGCGGATGGTGCGCGCCGGCGTCGACAAGATCTGTTTCATCATCGGATCGGGCAAATCCGACATTCTCGAATATTACGCCGCCGGCTATGGTGACGCTGCGGCTCTGTTCGTGGTGCAGCCCAACCCTGTTGGACTTTGCGATGCGATTTTTCGGGCAGCGCCTCTCGTCGCGCCCGACGAGACGGTTTTGATTGGTTTGCCCGATACGATCTGGTTCCCCGAGGACGGCTTCTCCTGCCTGCCGGATAGTTCCCTATCGTTTCTGCTCTTCCCGGTGGACCGCCCGGAATTTTTCGATGCCGTGGTTCTCGACGAGGGAGATCGGGTGAAGGAAATTCTGGTCAAGCGGCAAGACGCTGCCACGAACTGGATCTGGGGGGCGTTCAAGATGCCGGGCCGGATCTTGCACCAACTCGCTGCACTCTGGCGTGAACGGGACCGGCGTGACGAATATATCGGCACCCTGATCAATGCCTATCTGGCTGCCGGCGGTGAAGCCTACGGTGTCAGGGCCGGAGTCTCCTACGTCGATGTCGGCACCTTCAACGGCTATCGCACGGCTCTTCGGCTGCTCGAAGAGGGCGTCGCATCCGAACAACGCCAAACCGCCATGCTTGTGGGTGGAGCACACCCGCATGTGCCTGTCGTTCCCGGCGAAGGAGCCTGACCATGCTGCATTCCCATGCCGAAATCCGCCGCCGTATCGATGCTCTCGGCCCATGGTTCCACAACATGGAACTGGCCGGTGTCGAAACCGCTCCCAACCATTTTCTCGGCAATTACCCGCTGATCAAATGGCGCAAATTCGCCGAGGCCATTCCCGCGGATCTGACAGGCAAGACGGTGTTGGATATCGGCTGCAATGCCGGCTTCTATTCCATCGAGATGAAACGGCGAGGTGCTGCCCGTGTCCTCGGCATTGATTTCGATGAGGCTTATCTGGCGCAGGCCCGCTTTGCCGCCGAGATCGCCAATTGCGAGATCGAATTCCAGAAACTGTCGGTCTACGACGTCGGCGCCCTGCGCGAAACATTCGATATCGTGCTGTTCATGGGGGTGCTTTATCACTTGCGCCACCCGTTGCTTGCGCTCGACCTTATCCGTGAGCATGTCGCCGGTGATCTGATGATCTTCCAGTCCATGCAGCGCGGCAGCACCGATCTTCCCGAGATGGAAGAGAACTATCATTTCTGGACGCATGACCTGTTCGACCGGCCGGAATTTCCCAAGCTCCATTTCATCGAGCACCGCTATGCCGACGACCCGACCAACTGGTGGATACCCAATCGAGCCTGCACCGAAGCGATGCTGCGCAGCGCCGGTTTCGAGATCGTTCTGCACCCTGAGCAGGAGGTCTATTTCTGCCGGGCCGCAGGCGACCCGGCCAGTGGCGGTCCCGTCTACCCCTCGAAAGGACAGCGCCATGATTGAAGCCGCGATGATCTGGAACGAGCCCAACAACAAATCGCATTGGGATCCCGAGCTCGACCCCGACTGGAGCCGCTTCGCCAGGATGGCAATCCTGGCGGCGGACGCAATCGCATCTGAAAACCCGGCTTTGACCAAAGTGCTCGGTGGCATCTCGCCGATAGACCCGGGATTCATCACCCGCATGAAGGAATTCGGCGTGCTGGATCATGTCGACGCCGTCGCCGTGCACGGCTTTCCGCTCGACTGGAACCTGTGGCAAATCCAGGAATGGCCGCAGAAGATCGGCGAGATCGCGACCGTCACCGACCTTCCCATCTGGGTCAGCGAAGTCGGCGTATCGACCTTCGGCGCCGAGGAAATCCAGGTCTGGGGGCTCAAGCGAACAGCTGAATTGCTGCTCGGCAATGCACCACGCGTCCAGTGGTACAGCCTCTACGATCTTCCGCGTGAATGGGAAGCAACGACGCGTCACCGCGAAGCCGAAGGCTCCTCTTATTACCGTCATTTCCATATGGGGCTGCTGCGCCAGGACGGCACGCCAAAGCCCGCGCTGGAGGAATTCCTGCGCTATACACCCGCAATGGGACTGGTGCAGTGGTTTCATTTCGAAGATCCGCGGCTGGACGACGCTGTCGCCTGGCTGAAGCGGCTGGGTGTCACCAATATGCGTACCGGGCTTTCCTGGGCGGACAGTTTTCGGCCGAATGCGCTGGACTGGTTCGACCGGCAGATGGAAGCACTCGCCGATTTCGACGTGACGGTCACCTTCTGCTTCACACCTCAGCATCGCGGAATGATGCCCCACCACACCAGCCCGCCACTGGTGCCGGAGGAGTTCGCGGAATTCTGCTCAACCATGATCCGCCGCTATGCGCCTGGCATGACATCCGCCTCGCTCCCCACGCGGCGGGCCTCGGCCGCGTGAAATCGTCATGCTGCCCATGCATCAGATGCCGGACTTCGCAACACCACTGACAGGTGGGGATGCGGCGCAGGGCACCGGGACGCAACCGGCCGCGACACTCACCGTCCTCAATGTCGCCTACCCTCTCGCGCCCGTCGGACCCGACGCTGTCGGCGGTGCCGAACAGGTTCTGTCGATGCTCGATCGGGCGTTGGTTCACGCCGGCCATCGATCTATCGTCATTGCTTGCCGTGGCTCCAGCACGAGCGGCACGCTTGTGGAAATACCGGCCGAAAACGGCATGCTCGACGAGGCGGCGAAGCGCCGCGCGCAAGAGGCCCATCGCAAAGCGATCGCCGCTGCCCGCGCCCGATGGCCCATCGATGTGGTTCATCTGCACGGCATCGATTTCGACGCTTATCTGCCCGACGATGGTCCGACCTTGGTGACCCTCCACCTGCCGTTGGATTGGTATCCGGCCGCGGCATTGCGCCCGACGCGTGGCGACCTCTGGCTTCATGCGGTCTCACCCAGCCAGCAGAAAACCGCGCCATCAGGCGCCAGGCTGACGGCACCGATTCCGAACGGCGTCGACATCCAAGCACTGAACCTGCCGCAGCCGAAGCGCGACTTTGCCCTGGTTCTGAGCCGGGTTTGCCCGGAGAAGGGCATTCACCTGGCGCTCGATGCAGCCAAACTAGCAGGCGTTCCGCTGGTCGTCGGCGGTAAGGTCTATCCCTACGAAACGCATACGCGGTACTTTCGCGACGAGGTCCAATCTCGCCTCGATGGCCGCCGCCGCTTCCTTGGCCCGCTCGGCTTCACCGCCAAGCGACGCTTTCTCAACGCAGCGCGCTGTCTGGTCATTCCGAGCCTCGCAGCCGAGACCAGCTCGCTTGTGGCCATGGAGGCCCTCGCCTGCGGGACCCCGGTAGTCGCCTTTCCAAATGGTGCGCTTCCCGACGTCATAGAGCACGGCAGGACGGGCTTTCTCGTCGACACGGTCGACGAGATGGCCCAAGCCATTCTTGCGGCGCCCAGCTTGGATGCCGAGACATGCAGGGCGGAGGCGCGACGGCGATTTTCGCTGGAACGGATGATCTCGTCTTACATGGATGCCTATCAGGCGCTGGCACAGCTTGGCACTGGTCGCCGGCGCTTGGCTGCGACGCCGTGAGCAAAGCGGTGCTGCGCTGCGAAATCATCGGTGACCCCGCGCAGTTCGACGCCTTGACGCCGCACTGGTGGAAACTGTGGCAGCAGAGTCCCTCGGCGACGCCGTTTCAATCTCCCGCCTGGCTGGTGCCATGGTGGCACGCATTCGCACCCGGTGAACTGGCGACAGTCGCGGTCTGGCGCGGCGGCGATCTGGTCGGGCTGGCGCCGCTCTATCTCGAGCACGGGACGGCCGGTTCGAAGCTGCTTCCGGTCGGCATTTCGCTCAGCGACTATCTGGACATCCTGGCTGTCCCTGGGATCGAAGCCGAGGTTGTCGGCATTATCAGCGAGTCGATCTTCTCGATCGGGTGGGCGCAATGGATCTTGTCGGACTTGCCGCAGGACAGCGTCGCCCTTGCGATGAAGCATCCCGAGATGGATCGGCCGACCGCCCATGCCGCCTGCCCCGTGCTCGCCATCGCCGGCGACGAAACGCTGGCAGGCTGCGTCCCCGCAAGACGCAGACGCCAGTTGCGTCGGGCGCGCCAGGCGGCATCAAGATGCGGCCGGATTGCGCTGTCATCGGCAAACGGCAGTCCGCAAACCTTCCTCGATCAATTGATCCGCCTGCACAATGTGCGATGGGCCGAACACGGAGGGGGTGTGTTGGCCAACCCCGCCGTCGAGCAATTCCATCGGCTCTCGCTTCCCTTGCTCGATGCTCATGGTCTGGTGCGATGCTGGCTGCTCGCGATCGATGACAGGACCATCGGTGCCTATTACGGATTTCACCACCGCGGCCGTGCCTACGCTTATCTGGGTGGGTTCGACCCTGCTTATGCCGAGGAGAGCCCGGGCGCGATCCTGATTGGCCACGCAATCGTGGAGTCGATCCGTGAAGATGCGCGCGAGTTCGATTTCCTGCGCGGCCAGGAGGCCTACAAATATGGCTGGGGCGCCGCCGACAGGTGGACGATGCGCAGGGTCTGGACGCGGAGTTGACCCATGAGTGTAACCGCACCGAAAGGCGCCCAGCGCCGGACATCGGTCAGGCTGGCGGTTGAAGACTGCATGGCCGACGGTATTTGCGCCGAAGGTGTTCTCGTCAGGCTGGCGCTCCACCTGCCGCCCACAATTGGGGCAGCGGAATTGGCGGAGGTCGTGCTGAAAGTCCGTCCGGCGGATACCGGCGACGCGGCAAGATTGCGGAAGGTCGCCGGACTGCTGCGCTGCAAACCAGACGTCTTTGCCATGTTGCGAGCGACGGGCGGCGCCGTTCGCCATGAGCGCAATGAGGACGAGACGAATGCCGCTGTCGTCATGCGGCTGGCGTCCAGCTTCGATGCCGCGGCAGCGATTTCGGGAGCCGCGAGTGTCCAACTGGCATCCCTCGGCGATGTGGAAAGGCTCACAGCCACGACCAACGAAATCGTCGCATGGCTGGAAGCCCGAGAATTCACCGGAAGGGAACGGAGCATTCTCGACATCGGTTGCGGCATCGGCCGTTTCGAGCGTGCGCTGTGCAGATCCTTCAAGCGGATGGTCGGTATCGATATATCGTCGCGAATGATCTCCATCGCCTCAGAGCAATGCGCCGCACTCGGCAATGTCGAGTTACGACAAACCTCCGGTCTCGATCTGGCCGATTTCGACGATGCCAGTTTCGATTGCGTGCTGGCGGTCGACAGCTTTCCCTATCTGGTTCTGGCCGGCATGGCAGAGCGGCATTTCGAAGAAATTGCGCGCGTTCTGAAACGGCCGGGCTGGCTCGCCTTGCTGAACTATTCCTATCGCGGATCGCTTTTCTCAGACCGCGACGATATCGGCCGTCTGGCGCAAGCTCATCAATTGCGGGTCCTCATCGACGGTGAGAAGCCGTTTCGATCATGGGATGGCAACGCTTTTTTGCTCGCTCGGTGAGACGGAACATTACAGCACGATGCCAGTTCGGATGTCGAGCAAAGGGCACCAACGAGTGTCCTCGATTCGAAGGAGGAGCGCGGGCTGGACGGCAATCGGATCAAGTCCGAAGGATTACGCCGCTAATCGATTGCCGAAGGACTGAACGCCACCGCGCGGGCCTGTGGTCCGCGGGGCGACCAAGGAGCAAGGAAATAAACCTGTGCAAGGGTCCGCCGGTCAGCTTCTCGGCGGTGGACACAGGCTTGTAATGCCGGGCGCTTATCACCACACTACGATCAAGGGACCGCTATCAAGAGAATGTGATGTCTCGTTCGAGCGACGATACCGCGGATCCGCATGTCGAGATGGCGGTGGATCGGGAGATTGCCTCCCTGCTGGCAGCCATAGAGCAGGAAAAGATTCCGGACCGCCTCACCAAGCTGGCGATCGAATTGCAGAACGCGCTCGTCGAGAAGCGTCGGCGCGACGTGAACAACTGACTATCTGCGGCTGTCGACCTCGACGTCGAGCTGACCGTCCGACAGCTGGTTTCTCCTCTCCATCAATGTCTCCAGCGAACTCTCCCCTAGGAGTTCAAGGATGTTGGCGCGCGCACGGTTCAGGCGGCTTTTGACCGTCCCGACCGCGCAACCGCATATGTCGGCGGTTTCCTCGTAGCTCACTCCCAAAACGCCGATCAGCATCAGCACCTCGCGTTGGTGTTCAGGCAGTCTTTGAATGGCGCCGTGAACTTCCCTGCTCTGAACGGTCCATTCCTGGGTGGCTTCCGAAATTGGTCTCGAAGAGGCGCAGTCGAGCAGGCCTGGCGCCTCCCGGGCAGCGATCTTGACCCGGGTATAATAGGTGTTGCGCATGATGGTGAAGAGCCACGACTTCATTCGCGTACCGGGTTCGAACTTGTCGATGTTGGCGAGACCCTTGGTCAGTGTCTCCTGCACGAGATCGTCAGCATCGTCGGGGACGCGGCAGAAGGTGCGGGCGAATGCCCGCAGGGCGGGTATCAGGTCAACGATGGAAACTTCATTGGTTTCCTGGTCGGCCAAAAGGCAGCCTCCGGATGACAATGGTCCAGCTCCCAGCAGAAAGAGTGTGTGAACGCAGCCTCAGCTAAATGCATGGAAGTTTGGTTCGTTCCTCTTGCTGGAGACAACTCTTCATAATTCTTCGCGGGCGGAGATATCTGTCATGCGATCGGCGCATACCATCACCGCAGCAGCGACGCCTCCTTCGACAGTGGTATCTACAGCGTCCGCTTTTTTACGGGAACAAAGCCGTTCACCGGCAGTTTGATGGCTTGCCACTTTAACCTTCCAGTATCGATCGAGGACCTGTCATGGCCAAATCCGCTCGCCCCTCCGCTCGCCAATCGGCAAGTGGACTGGATCAGAATAGCGCGCGCGGAAATGGCGGCGAGTTGCACCAGGTCGCGGGAGACGACACGCCTGTCCTTACCACGGCGCTCGGAACGCCTGTCTCCGACGACCAAAACACATTGCGGATCGGTGAACGCGGACCATCGCTGATCGAAGACTTTCACTTTCGCGAGAAGATTTTCCACTTCGACCACGAACGCATCCCGGAACGGGTCGTCCATGCCCGCGGCTATGGCGCGCATGGTTATTTCGAGACCTACGACTCACTGGCCAAATACACACGTGCCGACATTTTCCAGCGAGCTGGTGAAAAGACGCCGGCATTCGTTCGTTTCTCGACGGTTGCCGGCAACAAGGGCTCGTTCGATCTCGCCCGCGACGTGCGCGGCTTTGCGGTCAAGCTCTACACCAAGGAAGGCAATTGGGATTTGGTCGGCAACAACATTCCGGTCTTCTTCATCCAGGACGCCATCAAGTTTCCCGATCTGATCCACGCCGCCAAACAGGAGCCCGACCGTGCTTTTCCGCAGGCACAGACGGCGCACGACAATTTCTGGGACTTCATCAGCCTGATGCCGGAATCGATGCACATGGTGATGTGGATCATGTCGGATCGCGCCATCCCGCGTTCCTTCCGCTTCATGCAAGGCTTCGGTGTGCATACGTTCCGCCTCGTCAACGCCAAGGACGAATCCACCTTCGTCAAGTTCATCTGGAAACCCAAGCTCGGCATGCAATCGGTGGTCTGGAACGAGGCGGTCAAGATCAACGGCGCCGATCCCGACTTCCATCGCCGCGATCTGTGGGAGGCCATACAGGCCGGCAATTTCCCGGAATGGGAGTTGACGGTGCAACTGTTCGATCAGGCGTTTGCCGACAGTTTTGACTTCGATATCCTGGACGCAACGAAGATCATTCCCGAAGAGGTTCTCGAACCAATTCCGGTCGGTCGGCTGGTGCTCGACCGGATGCCGGATAATTTCTTCGCCGAGACCGAGCAGGTTGCATTCATGACGCAGAATGTGCCGCCCGGAATCGATTTCTCCAACGATCCGCTTCTGCAGGGCCGCAACTTCTCCTATCTCGATACCCAATTGAAGCGGCTGGGCAGTCCGAACTTTACCCATCTGCCGGTCAATGCGCCGAAGTGCCCGTTCGCCCATTTTCAACAGGACGGGCACATGGCCATGCGCAATCCGGCCGGTCGCGCCAACTATGAACCTAACTCATGGGGACTGGGACCGCGCGAGGATCCGCAGCGTGGCTTCCGTTCTTTCTCCGATGCCGAACAAGGGCAGAAAGTACGTCTGCGCGCGGAGAGCTTCGCCGATCACTACAGCCAGGCCCGGCAATTCTTCAACAGCCAGACACCACCGGAGCAGCGTCACATCGCGATGGCGCTGACGTTTGAACTGAGCAAGGTCCAGGCACCGGCGATCCGCGAACGCATGGTTTCGCATTTGTTGAACATCGATGAAACGCTGGCGACCACGGTCGCCGACAAGCTCGGCATCCGTGACATGCCCGAACCTGCCGAAGCCGCCGTTCCACCGCGCGATGACTTGCCGCCGTCGCCGGCGCTCAGCATCATCCAAAACGGGCCCGACAGTTTCGAAGGCCGCAAAGTCGGTGTCATGCTCAGCGATGGAGCCGATGTCGCGCTGTTCGAGGAACTTCGTTCCGCCATCGAAGCGGAAGGCGCGGTGATGGAGGTGGTTGCGCCCAAGGTGGGCGGCGTCGAAGCCGCCGACGGCACCCACATCGAGGCAAGGCACATGATCGACGGCGGTCCATCCGTTTTGTTCGACGCGGTGGTGCTGCTCCTCTCCGAGGCGGGCGCCGAGCTACTGGTCACGGAGGCCGCTGCGAAGGATTTCGTGTCTGATGCGTTTGCGCATTGCAAGTTCATCGGCTTCACCTCCGGGGCCGAGCCGCTCCTGATCAAAGCAGGCGTCGCTCCCGATGCCGATGAGGGGCTGAGGCGGCTGGATTCGGCAGCTTCGGTAGCTGCGTTTGTGCAGTCATGCCGCAAACTGCGGCTCTGGGCGCGGGAGGCGGCTGTCAAACTTTGATGCGATGGCGTCAGCTGTTTCCGTTGGCGCGTCCGCACTCTTTGGTTTGCCGCCAACCCAGCCGGCACCGCGGTCTACGAGCGATCTTCCTTGCTGGACGCTTGTCGCCGCTGCTTCTCCAGAACCTCGTCGGTCCCAACCAGCTTCTTTGCTCCGCCTGAAATGGTCGTGGACACCACCGAAGGCGGATCGCTCGCGGGAAAGGAATCCTCCAACCCCGCCTGCAGTTGGTCCTCGAGCGTGCGTGGTTCTTCGGACCGGCCGGGCGTTCTGCGCGTGTCGATCTTCTCCAGCGACTGTTTCTTTTTCGGCGAATCGTTGGCGTTCCGGACCAGGGCGTAAAGCTGCTCGATCGCGAGTTCCTTGATCGTTTCGAAATCGGCCCGATCGTCCTTGGCAGCCTCGATTTGATCAACCATGGCTTTCTCGAAGCGGTCGAGGCTGTCGCCTCCGCAGGCATGGGAAAGGCGCAACAGGGCTTCGTTCAGCATCAACGGAGCGAAATGTGCTGAAGCTTCAAGCCTGAGTTGCCTTAAACGGTCCGGAGTTGCGGCCTGCAACTTTGACATGGACAACCTCCTTTCTCCCACAAGCGTCTCAACGGGATTTGACCGCCGATGTTCCACCGTGCCTGAACATCTGTCATGCCATGCGAGCTACAGGAACCAGCTTGCCACCAATCCCGCCGACGCCGCAAAAATCGCCAAGGTCGTCACGCCGCCCAGGATGTTCGTGCTTGTGCTGTTGACCTTGTCGCCCATGATCTTGCGATTGTTGGTCATGATGAGGATGAGAAGCAGCAGCGGCGGCGTTGAAAATCCTTGCACGATGCCGGACCAGACGAGAGCTTTCATCGGGTTGAAGCCGAAGAAATTGAGACCCACCGCCACCAGCGTTATGACCCCGATCGCGATGTAGAATTTGGGAGCCTGCCGGGGTTTGGCATGCAGGCTATTCTTCCATCCCATCGCCTGGGCGAAATCGAAAGCAGCGCCAGCGGTCATGATCGGCACGGCCAGGAAGCCGACGCCAATTACACCGGCCGCAAAGAGAATGCCGGCAGCGTCGCCGGCAAGCGGCCGCAGCGCTTCGGCCGCCTGTGCCGCTGTCTCGATCTGCGTGTGTCCGGCCTTGTAGAGCGTCGACCCGGTCGAAAGGATGATAAAATACATGATCAGATTGGAGAACGTCATGCCGATTAGGATATCGCGGCGGGATCGGCGCAGTTCACCCTCGGTGGCGCCTTTGCGCTCTTCGAGGCTCGTTCGACCCTTGGCGATCTCCTCCTCCACCTCCTGATTGGACTGCCACGTGTAAAGGTATGCGGAGAGAGTGGTCCCGACGATGGCGACGAGGATGGACAGGTACTCTCGGCTGAACTCGATTTGTGGCAACAGCGTGCCACGCAGGATGGAAGCGGCATCCGGTTTGGCAAGCACCGCGGAGACCACATAGGCAAGCAGAGCCAGAGCCAGCCACCGGAACACATTTCGGATCAATTTGTACGATCCGAGCACCTGCAGGGCAAAAATGACGACCGCAACGGCAGTGACGACCAACGGAGCAGGCAGCGGAACGAACAGCACAATAGCCGCCGACATGGCGCCAAGGTCGGCGGCTGCCTCGATCGTGTTGCCAATCAGCACGCCCACCAGCACGGACCATAGCAGCCAACGCGGATAGAGGTCCGATATGACCTGGAAAAGCCCGCGACCCGAAACCTGGCCAAGTTTGGATGAAAGGTAGACGACGAGATACATCATCGGCAGCGTGACAGGTGCCGTCCACAGCAGGTCGGGGCCGAACCGCGCTCCGGCGCTGGCGTAGGTACCGATGGCCGAGCAGTCGTCATCGGCCGCGCCGGTGATCAGGCCAAGCCCAAGAGCCCGAACGACGTCGCCCCCTTTTCGCCTGCTTTCCCTTTGGCCAGCATTCTCAGGCGGCTTGTTCATTGAAGGCGCGTCTTTACCGAGGCCACGCAAGAAATCATGACGAACATTCCAATCGGATGGCGATGAAGCGTTGCAGCTGCATTGAGATCGAGGTTCGAACCTCCGGTCAGGTTTTTTGTTCCTGGACACGGTCCCGGCCCGCAACGGCGGCGGAGCCGAACGTCAAAGCGAATGCTCCGTCCCCCTGAAGAAGACAATGCTTGTGTCGAAGCCAATCCTTCAGGCGACGTGGCAAGCTATTTCTTCAAGTCAGCGGCTCGTACTGCCGCCGATCACCATCCGCACGCCGAGGCCGATAATGAGACAGCCGGCGAGCCGCTGCTGCCAAAGCCTTGCGCGAGGGTGCCGCATGACCCATGCGCCGACCGCGCCCGATGCCAAGGCGTAGGCTCCCAGCACCAGCACACCGGTTATCTTCTGTGTTGCGCCAAGCAGCACCAGTTGCAACGTGACGGAGCCCCTATGCGGGTCGACAAATTGCGGCAGGAACGCAACCATGAACATCAAAGGCTAGGGATTGCTCAGATTGGCGATCATTCCTTCCCGGGCGGCGGCGAGCGGCCGCAGGGCCTTGATGTCACCTGTGGGAATGGTTGCCGAGGCTGAAAGCAGCAGCCGGAAACCCAGCCACATGATATAGGCCGCCCCGGCCCATCGAAGCAGATTGAACGCCACCGGCGAGGCGTGGACAAGCGAAGACAGGCCGAATGCAATCAGCGGAAGCTGCACCAGTCCGGCGCCCAGCGTCATGCCGAGTACCGTGAACAACGCCACGCCGCGCCCGTGTCCGATGCCGCGGGCCATCACCAGCATGCTGTCGGGGCCTGGCGGCACCTGCATCAGAATGACGGTTCCGACAAAAGCTGTCCACAATGAGAGGTCGATGGGCATCTCCTTTCGCGCCGCCGATGACATCAAAGCGGCCAGCCGTCACCGGGTTCCGGCGGCAAATGAAAATGTCCATCGTGAAGAACCTCCATGAACCCGTCAGATGGAACGCGGTGCAGTCCTGGAAGTTGAAAAGCCGGAGCCGTTCCTGAACCGGTTTTGGAGGCCTGATCCGTGCATGAACCGATAAACGCCTTCCCGCTCCCGCTGGATACGTCTCCGATGGAGGCCAGGCTTGCCGATGCAATCCCAAGGGATGGGAACCGCTGGCAGTACGAGCCTAAATGGGACGGATTCCGCTGCCTTGCTTTCAAGAGCGACGACACCGTTGACCTGCGCGCCAAATCCGGCAAGCCGCTCGGCCGCTATTTTCCGGAAATCACGGAGATCCTGCGTGACCTCAAGCGCGGGCATTTCGTCATCGACGGCGAGATTGTCATCGAGGTGGACGGTGAGCTTTCCTTCGAGGCGCTGCAGATGCGTCTTCACCCGGCACAAAGCAGAATCCGCAAACTGAGTTCGCAGACGCCTGCCAGTCTGATCCTCTTCGACATGCTTGCCAGGCCGGGCGGCGAGGTCATCACCGGCAAACCACTTGTCGAAAGGCGGCGAGCGATCGAGGACTTCGTGACCTCCTCGAACAGTCCGGATCTTCGCCTGTCGAAGTGCACTTATGATGCAGCGACGGCGGCTCGATGGCTGAACGGGGCCGGCCATGCATCGACCGACGGCATCGTGGCCAAAGTGCTCGACGAGCATTATCTGTGCGGCGAACGTGCGATGGTGAAGGTAAAGCCGAGGCGCACCGCCGATTGCGTTGTCGGCGGTTTCCGCTATCTCGCGGGTAGCCGTGAGGTCGGCTCACTGCTCCTCGGCCTCTACAATGACGACGGCAAGCTCGATCACGTCGGCTTCACGTCGACCATCGCCAGGACCGACAGAGGAGCGCTCACGCGCCGGCTGGAAGGGCTGCGGTCAGAGCCCGGATTCACCGGCAAGGCGCCCGGCGGCCCGAGCCGCTGGAGCACGGAGCGCAGCGGACAATGGGAGCCTTTGGAACCTGAACTGGTGGTGGAGGTCCGCTTCGACCACGTCACCGGCAATCGGTTTCGCCATGGCACCAAACTGCTGCGCTGGCGCCCCGACAAGGCGCCACGGCAATGCACGTTCGAGCAGATCGAATAAACCGCCCCAGGAAGATCGCCCCAGAAACCTGTCACGATTTATTGCGACGAAGGAACCAACTCGGGATTCACCGGTTCGGACACCATCCACCCGGAGCTACCCTGACATGCCGAATGCAGCAGAAATTCTGATCGACACACTCGTCGCCTGGGACGTGGAGGTGGTGTTCGGCTTGCCGGGAGACGGCATAAACGGGGTCATGGAAGCGTTGCGGACGCGGCGCGACAAAATTGCCTTCGTTCAGGTCCGGCATGAAGAGTCGGCTGCCTTCATGGCATGTGCATATGCCAAGTGGACAGGAAAGCTGGGCGTGTGCCTTGCGACGTCCGGCCCCGGCGGAACACATCTTCTGACCGGCCTCTATGACGCCAAGCTCGACCAGGCTCCGGTGCTGGCGATTACGGGCATGCAGTTCCACGATCTGATCGAGACGTTCACGCAACAGGATGTCGATCTGACGCGCGTGTTCAACGATGTCTCCGTTTATAACGCCCATGTTGCCGATGCCGCGCATATGGAAAACGTCGCCAGCCTTGCCTGCCGAACGGCGCTGGCGCGCAAGGGCGTCGCCCATCTTTCGATTGCCAGCGACATCCAGGAGCAGGAGCGTGATCCGTCGAAGCGCTCCAAGCGCAATCGCCCGGCGCACACGCCGCAGGATATGTTCGCCGGTCACAGCGTACCGCTGGACGTTGAGCTCGACAAAGCCGCCGCCATTCTCAATGACGCTTCGCGGGTTGCGATCTTGGCCGGGCGCGGCGCCATCGGCGCGGCCGCCGAACTCGAACACACGGCGCGCCTGCTGCAGGCGCCTGTCGCGAAGGCTTTGCTGGGCAAGGCGGTGCTGCCGGACGACCATCCCTACACCACCGGCGGGATCGGCATTCTTGGAACCCTGGCTTCGCAAGAGGCGATGGAGAACTGTGACGCGGTGCTGATTGTCGGTTCGACCTTCCCCTACATCGAATACTACCCGCAGCCCGGACAGGCCCGTGGCGTCCAGATCGACTGCGATGCGCAACGGATCGGCTTGCGCTTTCCGGTCGAGGCCGGCCTCGTCGGCGACGCGGCCGAGACATTGCGCGCGCTCAACCAGCGCCTGACGCAAAAGCCCTCCGATGAATTCCTGCGCCGTTCCCAGGAGACCATGAGAAAATGGCGCGAGATGATGCGGCAGTCGGAAGACATGCAGGCGCAACCATTGAAGCCACAAGCGATTGCCCGGGCGTTCGGACAAAGATTGGCGGACGACACAGTGCTGGCCACGGATTCCGGTCAGAATACGGAGCTGGCCGCCCGCCATGTCGATCTTCGCAGCGGCCAGGCATTTGGGGTGTCCGGATCGCTGGCGTCGATGGCTTGCGGTCTGGCCTACGCCATCGCTGCCGGCATAGCGTTTCCCGGTCGACCGATTGCCGCCATCGTCGGCGATGGCGGCTTTGCCATGCAGCTCGGCGAATTCTCGACGGCGGTGCGCTACAAGATCCCGCTCAAGGTTCTGGTGATCAAGAACAACATGCTCAATCAGATCGCCTGGGAGCAGATGATGTTTCTGGGCAACCCGCAATTCGGTTGCGAATTGCAGCCGATCGATTTTGCCAAGGCGGCAGAAGCAATGGGCGCAAAGGGTTTTCGCATCGAGCGGGCCGATCAGATCGAGACGGTTCTCGACCAGGCTTTCGCCACGCAAGGCCCTGTCGTGATCGAAGCGCTGGTAGATGCCTATGAGCCGCTGATGCCGCCCAAAATGCCGGCAGACTACGCCAAGAACTTCCGCCAGGCCCTGCCGCGGACGCCGGGACACGAACGCATAGAAGAAAATATCGCCCGTGAGCCGGCGAAATCGATGATGGATGCCTAGAGGCGGCGCAGGGAGGTGGAACAGCGCGCCTCAGTGGCTTCATTCTGAATCTTTCCAGATGAACCCGCGCTCTTCCGGGTGACGGATGCGGATCATGAGCTTCGACGCGCTCTTTTCGACCTCGATTTGCTATGGCAACGGCGCTCCGCAGGCTGGTTGGACTCTGGCGCTACCCATCACATTGCCACTGGCGGCAATCCTTTTGCTGTATGTTGCCGGCGCTGGCCGGCTGTGGCGACGGAGCGGACGTGGACGTCGCTTGCGATCGCGGCAGGCCTTGCTGTTTGCTGCCGGCTGGTCCGTCCTGGCGTTCGCCTTTGTAAGCCCGATCCATGCATTGAGCGAACATGTGTTTGCGGCGCACATGATCGAGCACGAATTGCTGATGGCGGTCGCAGCGCCTCTGCTGGTTGCCTCCCGCCCGACGGCGGCGATGATGTGGGCCCTGCCGGTACAGCTGCGCCAGATATTCGGAGTGGCTGGACATGCAAATGCGCTTCGGGCGGTCTGGGCGTTCATCAGCCGTCCTGTGGTCGCGACCGTCCTGCACGGAGCCGCGATATGGATCTGGCATGTCCCGGCGCTGTTCGAGGCTGCCCTCCAGCAGGGCTTCCTGCACTATGCCCAGCACGCGAGTTTCCTCGGTAGCGGGCTTTTGTTCTGGTGGGTGCTGCTGCCTCGCCTTGGCCGCGAGCAGGCTTGCGGCAATGCCGTGATGCATCTTTTCTTCACCTCCCTCCACACCGGGCTGCTCGGGGTGTTGCTCGTCGTCTCGCCCAGGCTGTGGTATCCGGATAATGCGATCGGCTCGGATTTATGGGGGCTCAACCCGCTCGAGGACCAGCAACTTGCAGGCTTGATCATGTGGATTCCCGCCGGCCTGATCTATGGCGGAGCCGCACTGCTCCTGGTCGCTTTCTGGATTCAAACGAGCAGTCCGCGGCAACAGGCTTTCCAGCAGTTGCGCATCGTCTAACCCGCACCGCTTCGCGTCGGTTTTCAGCCGGGGGGTGTTGCCAAGCATCCTTTTTCAGTCAGCCGCGTTATGGCCTTGGCAACGATGGTGGATCCTTCATGGCGAGGTGCATGAGTCCGTTGGCCAGCTCTCGCAGGCTGACACGACCGCGAATGTCGCTTGCCCCCACATGTCCTAGGCAAATCTTGCCTGGCACCGTTCAGGGAACGGCCGCGCAACGGCGTTTGAGGGCGATCAGCGCAGCGCCGATATTGGCCTTGGCAGGATGCGGCGACAAGCAATCGGCCCTCCATGCACACGGTGCGAATGCCCGGAGAATCCTTGATCTGATCTGGTCTTTCAGCGCAATCGCAGTGGCCACGTGGCTGCTTGTCATGTTGATCCTGGCGGCAGCGCTTTTGCGTCGTCGCCTGTCCGAGACAACGCGCTCGCCGCTCGAGATCGATTCTCGTCAGGAGCGCCGATTTACCCGCGCTGTCGGCAGCGCCATTGCGTTGACCGTTCTGGTGCTCGTCATGATGACGATAGCGAGTTTTTTCGCCGGCAAATCCATTGCTTCGCTGAGTGGAACGGAAACGCTTGCCGTGCGCATCACCGGGCACCAATGGTGGTGGGAGGTCCGGTATCCCGGAGATGATCGGTCCCAATCGATCGTCACGGCAAATGAAATCCATGTCCCGGTTGGCGAACCGGTCAAGGTCGAACTCGATTCGCTCGATGTCATTCATAGCTTCTGGGTGCCGAACCTTGCCGGCAAGCGCGATCTCATTCCGGGCCGGCCGAGTGAGCTCACACTCGTCGCCGATAAGCCCGGCATCTATCGTGGCCAGTGTGCCGAATTCTGCGGCTATCAGCACGCCCATATGGCCATCACCGTCATCGCGGAAAGCCGCGAAGCGTTCGAAGCATGGCAATCCAGGCAAAACGCCGTCGCATCCGCGCCTGGCGGCGACGAAGAGCGCCGCGGCCAACAGGCATTTCTGTCCACCGGCTGTGCGCTCTGCCACACGATAAGAGGCACGCCTGCCAGCGGAACGGTGGGACCTGACCTAACTCATCTCGCCAGCCGACGCGCACTGGCCGCGGATACGCTCGCCATGACCCCTGGCGCGCTCGCCGCCTGGATCGCCGATCCACAGTCGATAAAGCCCGGCGCCAAGATGCCGCGCATTGCCCTTAGCGCCGACGATCTCAACGCGGTCGTCACCTATCTCGGAAGCCTCGAATGAGTGGCCTTGCGGGAAAGCCGGCCGAGCACACTCAGGAGGCCCTGAAAGGCATCCGTGACACCGGTCTCGAAGAGGTGAGACTGCGCGCCTTTCTGGCGCATGCCTGGCGAACGCCGAAAGGCTTCTACGGCTGGCTGGTCACGGTCGATCACAAGCTGATCGGACGGCGCTATATCGTGACGGCTTTCCTGTTTCTCATCCTTGCGGGTCTGTCAGCGCTCGCCATGCGCTTCCAGCTTGCCCAGCCTGAGGCCGGCCATATCGGTCCCGATCTCTACAACCAGCTGTTCACCATGCACGGCACGACGATGATGTTTCTGTTTGCCGTGCCGGTGATGGAAGCTTTCGCCATTTACCTGGTGCCGCTGATGATCGGCACTCGCAATGTCGCCTTTCCGCGGCTCAATGCATTCAGCTACTGGGTCTATCTTTCCGGCGGGCTGATGATCTGGATCGCCTTCGCCTTCGAAACCGGTGCGGATGCCGGCTGGTTTTCCTATGTGCCGCTCGCCGGACCCGAATATGGCGTCGGCAAGCGCCCCGATTTCTGGGCGCAGATGGTGACCTACACCGAAGTGTCCGCCCTCGCGGTAGCGGTCGAGATCATCGCGACAGTTTTCAAACAACGTGCCCCCGGCATGTCGCTCGACCGCATCCCGCTCTATGTCTGGTCCGTCCTCGTTACGGCTTTCGTCATCCTGTTCGCCATGCCGGCCGTGATGGTCTCGAGCACAATGCTGATCCTCGACCGCCTGGTCGGCACAAAATTTTTCGACCCCGTAGCAGGCGGCGATGCACTGCTGTGGCAGCATCTGTTCTGGTTCTTCGGCCATCCCGAGGTCTATATCATCTTCATTCCGGCGACCGGCTTCGTTTCCGCGATCCTGCCGACCTTCGTTCGCCGCCCGGTGTTCGGCTATCTCGGGATCGTGCTGTCGTTGATCGCGATCGGTTTTCTTTCCTTCGGCCTGTGGGTGCACCACATGTTCGCTACCGGCCTGCCGCAACTCGGCGAGAGCTTCTTCACCGCTTCCTCGATGATGATCGCCATTCCGAGCGGCGTTCAGATCTTCTGCTGGATTGCGACGATCTGGGGCGGCCGGCCGATCTTCGCCACGCCCATGCTTTTCGTTCTCGGCTTCATCTTCACCTTTGTGATCGGCGGCCTGACCGGCGTCATGGTCGCCTCGGTGCCGCTCGACCTGCAGGTGCACGACACCTATTTCGTGGTTGCCCATTTCCATTATGTGCTGGTCGGGGGCGCCGTCTTCCCCCTGCTCGGCGCCGTTTATTACTGGTTTCCCAAGATCACCGGACGCATGCTGTCCGAGAGGCTCGGCCGCTGGAATTTCTGGCTGGTCTTCCTCGGGTTCAATCTCACCTTCTTCCCCATGCATATTCTCGGTCTGCAAGGCATGCCGCGCCGCGTTTATACGTATCCGCCGGCGAGCGGCTGGGGCGAGATGAACCTCTTCATCAGCCTCTCTTCGCTGGTGGTGTTCGCGGGCTTCGCGCTTTTCTTCCTGAATCTCTTTCTCAGCCTCCGCAACGGCCGCATTGCAGGAGACAATCCCTGGGGCGCGAGCACGCTCGAATGGGCGACGACGTCGCCGCCGCCCTCCTACGATTTTTCGCGGCTGCCCGTGGTAACTCACCGCGAACCGCTTTGGGCCGAGCCCGATGTGCTCCCAGTGGTCGAAGGTCTGCGTGTCGACGCCCGCGAGGTGCTCGCCGGTACGGTCGCCGATGCGATGCCGCAAGTAAGGGTACCATCGGCTGACAACTCGATCTGGCCGTTGCTGTCGGCCATCGCAGTCGGCGGCGCATTTCTCGGTTCGATATACACGCCGTGGGCGGTGGTCTGGGGAGCGATCCCGGTTTCGATCGGCTTTATCTGCTGGTTCTGGCCGAAAGGCGAACCGGAGGACGAGGAATGAGGCACCGCCCCGTCGCCGACGTCAGTCACCTGCCCACATACGATTTCGGGTCAGCGAGCCCGATGTGGTGGGGAACCCTTGCCTTCATTGCCCTCGAGGCAACCGGTTTTGCCTTGGCGATAGGCACTTACTTCTATCTGGCCGTGCTGGCCCGGCATTGGCCCATTGGGGCCCCTGCGCCAGATCTGCTGCCGGGGACGGCAGTACTGGTTATTCTGGTTGCGAGCGTCGTGCCCAACCACATGATCGAGGTTTGGGCACGTCGCCAGGACCTGGCGAAAGTTCGCCTTGGCATGGTCGTCATGTCGATCGTCGGCATTCTTCCGCTGATCGTTCGCATCTGGGAATTTCCGGCTCTGCGGATTTCCTGGGATCAGAACGCTTACGGATCGATCGTCTGGTTCCTGCTCGGGCTGCATACGACGCATCTCCTTACCGATGTCGGCGACACGATCGTCCTGGCGGTTCTCATGTTCACGCAAAAAGGCAAGGCAGGCCGCCGCTTCAGCGACGTCTCGGACAACGCCTTCTACTGGGACTTCGTCGTCGTCTCATGGGTCGTGCTCTATCTTGTTATCTATTGGGCTCCGAGGATGTGAGATGCAGGCGATCCGTACCGGCGTTTCCTGGGCAGGCCTGGTCAGCGGACCAGTTGCGTGGGCAATAACGCTGCAGCTCGATTATTCGATTGCATCCTGGCAATGCCATGCCGGCTTTCGTCCCACTGCCTTGTTCTCGTTGATAGGCGCCGCGGTCGCCCTGGCAGGCGCGCTGCTGTCGTGGCACGCCGTTCATGACCGCGGACATGGTACGGTTCCGCCCCGGAAGGCGCGCACGCGCGCATTCCTTGCAAGGACTTCCGTGGGCATCGGGGCGCTGTTCACGCTCATCTTGCTGGCGCAGCTGATGGCAGGGCTGATCTTCAGCGGGTGCGAACTGTGACGAGGTCAAAGACCCGGAGATTGGCCGTCCGCCGGTGCCCGCCTTGGCCTGCCGCGGGCATTCCATTCCCGGCCGTCACCTCCCGGGCGGTCGCGCTCGTCTTGGCATCGTTGCCGCTTTGCACTGAGCTGCGGGCGAGCGAAATCCAGAAGGGTGAATACCTTACCCGAGCGGCCGACTGCATCGGCTGCCACACGTCCAATCCGAGCCGCCCGTTCGCTGGAGGCTATCGCGTGCCGACACCCTTCGGCGACGTATACTCGACCAACATCACACCTGATCCTGACACGGGCATTGGACGCTACTCCGCGGACGAGTTCGTGCGGGCCGTGCGGAAAGGTATCAGGCGCGATGGAGCCGATCTCTATCCCGCCATGCCCTATGACAGCTTCGCCGCGATGAGCCGCGAGGACGTGCTTGCGATCCGGACCTACCTCCTGGCGCAGCCGCCGATCTCGCAGCCGCAGCCGCGAAACATCCTGCCTTTTCCATTCAACCAGCGCTGGACAGTTGCGCTGTGGAAGCTCGCGAACCTGCATACCGGCAGTTTCACGCCCGATCGGAACCGGACCGCCGCATGGAACAGGGGAGCCTACCTGGTCGAGGTGCTCGGCCACTGCGGTGCCTGCCACACGCCAAGGAATGCAACGTTCGGCATGGATGAAGACCACAAGCTTGCCGGCGGCACCGCCGGCATCTGGCAGGCCTTCAACATTACCAGCGACAAGATCGCAGGCGTCGGCGACTGGAGCAACGAAGAGCTGTCTCGATTTCTCAAAACCGGCGCCGTTCCCGGGAAGGCTTATGCGGGCGGGCCGATGGCGGAAACGGTCATGAACAGCCTGCAACATCTTTCCGATGACGATATCCAGGCCATCGTCGCTTATCTCAGGGACGTGCCCGCCCAATCGGGAGACGAAAAGCAGCCGCGTTTCTCATGGGGTAACGCGGCCACGGCCGACGGCGATGCTGGAACCGAAGGGATGACGCAAGGCAGCGGGACCGCAGCCGGCGATGATCTCTATCGATCGCTCTGTTCGACATGCCATGGGGCGAACGGAGGCGGATCGTCAGACGGATCCTATCCGTCCTTGACCCGCAACAGCACCCCCGGCGCGGCCACACCCGAGGATGTCGCCATGACCATCCTTGAAGGCGTCAAAGCTGGCGACGTGGCGGGGCGTAAGTCGATGGCGGCCTTCGGCGGCTGGCTGGACGATGGCCAGGTGGCAGCCCTTGCAAATTACGTCACCGCTCGGTTCGGAAATCCCGACGTCAGCGTTACCGCGGCCGATATACGCCAGATGCGGGCCGGCTCGACAACAGGCCAGACAATCATGGTTCTGGCGGCTCAATCACTTGTGGCGTGCGCCGCCGTGTTGATGCTTGGGCTGCTGCTTCTGCTGGCAAGGCGCCTGCGCCGTCGGACCAGTTCAGTGCGCCTCATGTCCGCGCATAGAGATAGGCGGTGATGTCGCGCGCCTCTTGAGGCGACAGATTTGTATTGGGCATGGCCGTGTTCGGGTCTACGTCCCGCGCTCTGCTGATCCAGCGCATCATCGCATCCGGGCTGGCTCGCGATGCCCCGATATATCCTCTTTCGACGACGCCCCGCAGGGAGGGACCGACGGTACCACGGGCGCCGGGCACCCCCGGGATTTCGTGACATCCGCCACAGCCGTTGCGGATCATGGCCGGGATGGCTCGTTGAGGGTCGCCGCCGATCGCCTGCACAAGCGTGGTTTCTCGCAGACTGTTGCTGCGAACCGATCCGCTGGCGAAGACGGCAAAACCGATGACGACAGCCGCCGATGCTCCTGCCAACCACCAGAATTGGGGCGGCGCTTGCTTGGCGGCCTGCCGGTTCATCTGCGCTTACCGCTCTCAGCGCTCAATGCGCTGCCGAAGCACTGGTCCGGCAACGGATTGAGGAGCCGGGTCATTTATTACAGTTCTGCACATTCGATGTTGTCGTGCCGGTCGCGGTGTTGTTGTCGATGTCGTTGCCTGCCGAATCTTTGCAGCGGTCAGTCATGCCACCTGATTTCGTTGTGGAATTTGTCGAATTTGTAGTGCTCGGATCGGAAGGATTCACGGATGTTCCAGAGCCGGTGCCGCTGTTGCCGCCGGTATTTCCAGACGTAGCCCCGGTGCCGTCGTTCGAGCCCGAACCGCTGTTGGAGCCGGAACTGTTCGACTGTGCCACTGCCGATGTGGCCAATGTGAGCGCGAGCACAGCGGCGGACAGAAGTTTGACGATCATGGTGGATCTCCTGGTTGGGTGTACCGCCACCAAACCAATCCTTTCCTGATATGTTCCCGGCGAAATCGTGTTCAGCAAAATTCTTGTGAAACAGGTTTTTGTGCCGGCACTGCAGACGGGCTAGCCGCGCGACGGCGGTCGATATAGGTGCGCCGCCTTGGCGTCGTCCGGCCGCGGAAGCAGCGCTGGCCGCATGCCCTCGCCTGAAGCATAGTTGCTCACTGGTGGCCGCTGCCCGCGTCCCCGACCAGTGCCCGATCATCCCCGGATCGGAGACAGCTCAATCATCGCCATGAAAGTCATAGCAACGGGCCGAACACGAATATAGCCAGTAGAGCAAGAAAAATCACGGCGATAACTGCGATCGCCCACGTGACAATTCTTCTTGTCCCCCGTTGCTCCTGCTTGCGAGAGATATTTTCAGCCACAGTACGAAATCCTTGCTGCAAAACTCAACCGACGACAAGGCTCAGCGCCCGCATGGTCCTGCCGGACTGTTGGGCCGCGTCCTGGAATGGCCACAGCCGGGGCTCACATGCCTACCAACCCTGCCGCCCGTACCAATCGTCGACATCGCGCCGCACGCGGTCCTTTTCGATGCCGTAACGCTCCTGGATCTTGCCTTCGAGTTGATCGCGCTTGCCGGCGATGCGGTCAAGGTCATCATCGGTGAGTTTGCCCCACTGCTCCTTGACCTTGCCTTTCACCTGTTTCCAGTTTCCTTCCACGCGGTTCCAGTCCATGACACCGTTCTCCCTGTTTTGGAAAGGTCCGGAATAGGAAACGCAATCCAGTCAAGGATGTTCCTGGAAACAGCCAACGCGCTGCCCGATGCCGAATCGGTTGCCAGAAGTTATCGCCCCTTGCGGTCCGCAAAGTACGTTCGAGCCAACTTTCAGCCGAGCCATCGTCGCTCGCTCAAACCCGCGTATTGCACGTCATATGCCAAGGCTCTAAACGGCTCCGACGATGCTTTACATTCGTGCCCGATCACGTTTGAGTGCTGTCAGGCAATCAGCGCTAACTCCAGCGGAGGCGACAACACACCATCGCCGCCTAATCCCCCTACTCCCACTCGATTGTTCCAGGCGGCTTCGACGTCACGTCGTAGACGACGCGGTTGATGCCGCGGACTTCGTTGATGATGCGGGTGGCAGCAGCCCCCAGGAAGGCCATGTCGTAGTGGTAGAAATCCGCCGTCATGCCGTCGACCGAGGTGACGGCGCGCAGCGCGCAGACGAACTCGTAGGTGCGGCCGTCGCCCATCACGCCGACCGTCTGCACCGGCAGCAGCACGGCGAATGCCTGCCAGATGGCATCGTAGAGGCCGGCTTTGCGGATCTCGTCAAGATAGATGGCGTCGGCTTCGCGCAGGATCTCCAGCTTTTCGCGGGTGATGCCGCCGGGGCAGCGGATGGCGAGGCCCGGGCCGGGGAATGGATGGCGTCCGATGAAACTCTCGGGCAGGCCAAGCTCCTTGCCCAGCGCCCTGACCTCGTCCTTGAACAGCTCGCGCAGCGGCTCGACCAGCTGCATGTTCATGCGCGCCGGCAGGCCGCCGACATTGTGGTGCGACTTGATCGTCACCGACGGGCCGCCGGTGAAGGAGACACTTTCGATCACGTCGGGATAGAGCGTGCCTTGCGCCAGGAATTCGGCGCCGCCGAGTTTCTTGGCCTCTTCCTCGAACACCTCGATGAACAGCCGGCCTATGGTCTTGCGTTTTTTCTCCGGATCCGACTCGCCCTCGAGGGCGTCGATGAAACGGTCCGACGCGTTGACCAGAATGAGCGGCAAATTGTAGTGCTCACGGAACATCGCCACCACGCCCGCGGCCTCGTCCTTGCGCATCAGGCCGTGGTCGACAAGGATGCAGGTCAGCTGGTCGCCGACCGCTTCGTGGATCAACAGCGCGGCAACGGAGGAATCGACGCCGCCCGACAGCGCGCAGATGACCTTGCCCTTGCCGACCTGCTTGCGGATCGCCTCGACCGCGTGCTCGCGGTAGGCGCGCATGGTCCAGTCGCCCTCGATGCCGGCGATGTTGTGGACGAAGTTCCTGAGCAGCCGGGCACCGTCGGGCGTATGCACCACCTCGGGGTGGAACATGATGCCGTACATCTTGCGCTCGATGTTGCCGAAGATGGCGAAGGGCGAGCCCTCCGATTTGCCGAACACCTCGAAGCCGGTGGGCAAGGAGATGACGCGGTCGCCATGGCTCATCCACACCTGGTGGCGCTGGCCGGGCGCCCACAGGCCCTCAAACAGCGGGCTGTCCTTCTGGATCTCGACGAAGGCGCGGCCGAATTCGCGATGGTCGGAGCTTTCGGCGACGCCGCCCATCTGCACGCACATGGCCATCTGGCCGTAACAGATGCCGAGCACCGGCACGCCGGCGTCGAAGACGATCTGCGGCGCGCGCGGACTGCCGATATCGCCGGTCGAAGCCGGGCCGCCGGACAGGATCACGGCTTTCGGATTGATGCGCTTGAATGCCGCTTCGGCCGACTGGAACGGCACGATCTCGGAAAACACGCCGGCCTCGCGGATGCGGCGGGCGATGAGCTGGGTGAACTGGCTGCCGAAATCGACAATCAGGACGGTATCGGGATGATTGGCTGTTTTCATGGCGAGCGTTTAGAGAAAGAAATGAGTCGACGCAATGGGTTGCGAGTTTCAGAGCGGTCTGGCGTCTTCATGCGGCGAATCTTTCAGAAGCGTGCCCGAACCGATGGCCTGTTCGAGCCGCATGACGGCCTCCGCCAGCTTCTCATCGATGACTTCAAGATATTCGGTCCAGTCGCCGACATGCCTGAGATCCGCCGCCCCGTCGGAAATGCCGCGCAGCCCGATCAGCGGAATGTCGAACAACTGGCAGGCGCGCAGGCAGGCGAAGGTCTCCATGTCGACCATGTCGGCGTTAACAGCATCATAGGCCGCACCGGTGATGATCGCGCCGCCGGTCGATAGCGTCGCCTGCTTGATATCAGGTATCTTGAAGGGCAATGGCACGGTCACCGGCAGGTCGAGGAAGGGTGTGGCACCCTTCTCGAAGCCGAGCGGCGAAGCGTCGATGTCACGGTAGCTGACCGAAACCGCCTGGTAGATTCCCGTCTGCTCCAGCGTCCGGCTGCCGGCTGAGCCGAGCGACACGACGAGGTCGGGCAGGGTTTTTTGCGACTTCAGCCAGGAGAGTTCAGCGCCTAGCCTGACGCCGGCCTCGACCGGACCGACACCTGTCATCAATGGCGTGAACAGCTGCTTGAGATGCGGACCGTATTCGGCCTGCGCCGCCATGACGAAGAGGACGTCCTTGCCCGACAGGCGGCGAATTTTATCGGTCATGATGATTTGCTCCTCTCCGCCCGATCACCTGCTTATCTGCGCCGCCGCTCGCCGGGACCCGCTGCCTCCGGCAGCTCCCGGCGTCCGTGGCCTTTCATCGTGCCACCGGCACGATGAATTCGCCTGCGGCGAACCGGCCACTCACCCTTCTATCCCATCACGCCCGACCACCGTCATCATCGTTCCGGTCATGGTGGCGATCAGCTTGGCCTCGCCGTCGGCGGCAAAGGCGTAGGCCTGGCCGTCGGCGACGATGATGGTGCGGCCTGGCTTGGTCACCGAGCCGCGGAACAGGAAGCGCTCGCCCCTGCCCGGCGCCAGCAGGTTGACCTTGAACTCGATGGTCAGCACGCCGGAATTTTCCGGCATCAGCGAAAAAGCGGCATAGCCGCAGGCCGAGTCCAGCGCGGTCGAAATGACGCCGGCATGGAGGAAGCCGTGCTGCTGGGTGAGTGCCGCCGAATAGGGCATCTCGATCTCGATGATGCCGGGCGTCACCAGCGTCAGTTCGGCGCCGATCGTGGCCATCGCCTTCTGGCGTGCGAAGGAGGTCCTGACGCGATCCTCATAGTCCGGGGCGGGTACGATCTTTGCTGCCATGGCCGCTGCCTTCCTTTATGCGGATAAGCTTATTGCAGAGGCATGGACGGCAGGCAAATGCTTTTGCTGCACTGCACAATCGACCTGGCCTGCCTGCTGGCGCCACGCATCCGTCAGGAATTGGCGACATCCGATCGGATTCAGGCCGACCTGCGCAACGCACAGAAGTAAAACCCGTCGGTGCCGCTCAGCGCCGGCGACAGCGAGATGTCGCCTTTGGCGCCGATGCGCGCGGCTGCCGGATGGCCGGGAAAACGGCTGTCCCAGAGCTGGCGGTGGTCGACGGGAACAAAGCCGCTGTTACGGTCCCGAAAGGCCGCGATCTGCTCGCCATTCTCCTCATCAAACACCGAGCAGGTGATGTAGACCAGCAGGCCGCCCGGTTTGACATAGGCTTTGGCCGCATCGAGGATCGCCGACTGTTCGCCCTTGCGGGTATCGAGCTGCCTCTGCGTCAGCCGCCATTTGGCGTCGGGGCGGCGCCGCCAGGTGCCGCTGCCGGTGCAGGGCGCGTCGACCAGCACGATGTCCATGTGGTTGCCGAGCGGCGCGAGTTCCGTGGGCTTGGTGACCACCTGCACATTGCGGTTTTCCGAACGACGGATGCGGTCGAAGATCGGCGCCAGCCGTGCTTTCTCCGCATCATGGGCAAAGATCTGGCCACGATTTTCCATCGAAGCCGACAGTGCCAGCGTCTTGCCGCCGGCGCCGGCGCAGAAATCCAGCACCTGCATGCCGGCTTCGGCCCCGGCAAGGGCGGCCGCGATCTGCGAGCCTTCGTCCTGGACCTCGAACCAACCCTTCTGGAAGGCCGGTTCGGCCTGCACATTCGGGTGCCGGCCATCGCCGTCGATCGGTGGAATGCGGATGCCGTGCGGGGCGATTGCCGCGGGTTTGGCGCCGGTTCCCGTCAGTTCGGCCAGCACCTTGTCGCGGTTGGCCTGCAAGGTGTTGACCCTGAGGTCGAGCGGCGGGCGCGTTGCCAGCGCGGCGCCCTCGTCGGCCCAGCTCGGGCCGAAGGCTCGCTCGAAAAGCGGCGCGCACCAGTCGGGAACATCCGCCCGCACCGCGTCCGGCGCATCGGCGAGCCGACCGTCGGCGATGGCCTGAAGCTCGGCGGCGGTCAGCAGCGGCGGTGCGAACTTGTCACCATCCAGCGCCTCGTTGAGCGACTGGGCCGTCTGCCCCCATTCGAGCAGCAGGGCGCCGAAGCCAATGGCGCGCGGCGTGTCCTGCCCCAGCAGCCAGCCCGCGGAACGCTTGTGGCGCAAGGCGTCATAGACGATGTTGCCGATGGCCGCACGGTCGCCGCCGCCGGCGAAGCGATGCGACAGGCCCCAATCCTTCAGCGCGTCCGCCACCGGCCGGTGGCGCCGGCCGATGTCTTCCAGCACTTCGATGGCCGCAGCCAGCCTTCCGCCCAGTCGCATTGTCTTGTTCCGTCACGCAGAAAATTATTCCGGCCCTGCTCTAGAGCGCGCAACCGGCGCGCACAAGCAGGTCGGCCGGCACAACCGCTCTGCTTTCCAACTTTTCTGGTTGCGAATACTCTTCCGATTGTGATTCGCGGCGCGAAAAGGTGAACCGGCGGATCGACACGAGGAGAGGGCAATGAAGACTTATCTGGCGGAAGTTCTAGGCACATTTCTATTGGTGTTCATCGGTACGGCTTCTGTGGTGACGGGCGGCTTCGGCGGCGCGCTGCCGCTTGGCCAGGAAGGGATCGGTCTGGCGTTCGGCATCGGCCTCATCGCCGCGGCCTATGCGATCGGCCCCATTTCGGGCGCGCATCTCAACCCGGCGGTGACGCTCGGCGTCTTCCTTGCCGGCCGCCTGCCGGCCAAGGACGTCATCCCCTACTGGATCGCGCAGGTCATCGGCGGCGTCCTTGCTTCACTGGCGTTGTGGATCATCGTCTCCGGCCAGGTTGGCGGACACACCACCGGCTTCGGCGCCAATGGCTGGGATGTGACGAAATGGGGTGTCAGTTCGGCCTTCCTGTGGGAAGTGATCGGCACCTTCACCTTCGTCACCGTGATCCTTGGCGTCACGGCCGAAAAGCACTCGACGGCGTTCGCCGGACTGGTCATCGGCCTGACGCTGGCAGGGCTGCACTTCGCCATCATCCCGGTGACCGGCACGTCGCTCAACCCGGCCCGCTCGATCGGTCCGGCGCTGTTTTCGGGAACTGCGGCGATCGGCCAGCTCTGGCTGTTCATCGTGGCACCGTTGATCGGCGGCGCCATTGCCGGCGTCGTCGCCAAGGCGCGCATCTTCGAGAAGGACTGAGCTCTTTGGAAGGCTGAATATGCGAAGGCGCGGGCCATGGCCCGCGCTTTTTTTGTGGATCTTCTCTTGGGTGGATTCTCTTGCCGTCAAAGCACCCGCGACAGGAACTCGCGGGTTCGGGGCGATACCGGATTGGCAATCATCTCGCGCGGAGCGCCGCGTTCGATGATCACACCGCCATCCATGAAAACCAGCTGATCGCCGATCTCGCGGGCGAAGCCTACCTCGTGGGTGACCACGACCATCGTCATGCCGCTTTCGGCCAGATCGCGCATGACCTGCAGCACCTCGCCAACGAGTTCGGGGTCGAGCGCCGATGTCGGCTCATCGAAGAGCAGGACTTTCGGCTTCATCGCCATCGCGCGCGCGATGGCGACACGCTGCTGCTGGCCGCCGGACAGTTCCCTCGGATACCGGTCGACCTTGTCCAGGAGACCGACGCGCCGAAGCAGAATCTCCGCTTCGGCCTTTGCCTCGTCCGGGGGGATGCGCCGAACCTGCGTCGGCGCCTCAATCAAATTCTCCATCACGGTCATGTGGGAGAACAGGTTGAACGACTGAAACAGCATGCCGGTCTCGGCGCGCCGCCGGCAAAGCAGGTCGTCCTTGACCTCGTAGAGCTTGTCGTCCCTAAGGTCGTAGCCGACGAACTGACTGTCGACGAGCAGGATGCCGGCGCTGAGCTTCTCGAGATGGTTGATGCAGCGCAGGAATGTGCTCTTGCCGGAACCCGAAGGGCCGATGATGCAGGCGACCGATCCGACGGGTACGTCGAGATCGACACCCTTGAGAACCTCGAGCGGACCATAGGATTTGCGCACGCCGCGCGCGAAAACCATGGAGTCGGCTGGGACGCCGAAGCGGGCGCGATTTTCGTCCTTCACGTCGCTCATCGGGAAATGCCACGCAGGCTGATGATGTTGCGCAGGAAGCGCATCGTCACGGCATCGCGGCGCGTATCGCTGCGACCGAAATGTCGCTCGAGGAAATGCTGTCCCACCGACATGATGCTGACTACCGCGAGATACCAGAAGGCGACCACGATCAGAAGCGGGATCGTCTCGAAGGTGCGCGCATAGATGCTCTGCGCCGAATAGAACAGGTCGTCGACGGCGATGAATGTCACCAGCGACGTCATCTTCAGGAGGTTAATGGCCTCATTGCCGGTTGGCGGCAGTACGAAGCGCATCGCCTGCGGCAGCGTGATGCGCTTCAGGATCATGCGGTACGGCATGCCAAGCGCGCTCGCCGCCTCAGCCTGGCCCGACGGCACCGACTTGATGCCGGCCCGGATGATCTCGGCCATGTAGCCCGCCTCGCACAGGGAAAGGGCGACGACGGCAGAGAAGAACGGAGTCATGAAATCATTGGTGCGCACGGAAAACAGCGTGCCGACAAAGGGGATGGTCAACGAGACTTCGCGCACCAGCAGCGACAGGTTGAACCAGAAGATCAGCTGTATCAGGGCCGGTACGCCACGGAAAAACCAGACGTACAGACCCGCGAAGGCACGCAGCACCGGGCTTGGCGACACGCGCATGATGGCGATGACCGTGCCGACAACGATCGCCAATATCATGATCACCGCGGTGAGCATCAAGGTGTTGCCAAGGCCGCGCATGACAGAGGGATGCAGGAGGTAACTCACCACCGTAGGCCAGGCAAAGGCAGGGTTGCTGGCGAAGGCCCGGATGATCAGGAATGCCACCAGCAGGGCCAGCGCCGTGCCGACCCAGATGCCGTAGCGGCGCTGCGGCATGACGGTCAGGCGCGAAACCGCCTCGGCGACGCCCGGCTCGATGCGTATCTCGTTTGGGTGGGCCGCGCCCATCGCTGCTTCTCCTGGTCTTGATCCGGAAGCGGCGCCCGGCACGAGACCGGACGCCGACAACCGCTATCGCATCAGCCCCAAATGATTTCGGAAAGCATGATCAAAGTTTTAGAACAAAGTGCGTCCGACTGGACAAAACTTTGTCAGTCGGCGCGCAACGCCTCCATGCTGCCGACGAAATAGGGCTCCTTGATCGCGTAGGCGCCCATGCCGTATTTGTCGAGAATAGCCTTGTAGGTGCCGTTCTTGAACAGCTCGGAGAGTGCGCCCACCATCATATCGGCGGTCTCCTTGTCGTCCTTGGCGATCGCCATGCCGAGCGGCGCGACTTCATAGAGGGTCGGCAGCACCACGAGCTGGCCCTTGCTGGTGACCTCGAAATAGCTCGAGGCGGTCGCATCGTCCATGCGGGCGTCGACGCGGTCGGACAGCACCGCCTGGACGATATCCGTCGACGAGTTGAAGACCGATTTTTCGATGGCTGCCTGGCCCTTGCCGGTGCAATCCGTGCTCAGCTTGTCGACCAGGAAATCCGATGCGCTGCCTGCCGAAACGCCGATCCGCTTGCCGCAGAGCGGGGTGTCGCCGCTGAAACTCGCCTTCTTGTCCGGCGACGTCGAAACAGCCAGGCCGGCCTTCAGGAACATGACGAAATCGACCTGCTTGAGCCGCTCCGGCGTGGCGGAGAAAGTCTCCCAAGCGACCTTGAAACGGCCGGCCGCCAGGCCCGGTATCATCGAGGGGAAAGGTGTGCGCGCCACGTCCAGCTTGGCGCCGACCAGCTTGGCCACCTCACCGGCCAGTTCTATGATAATCCCGGTCTGTTTGCCGTCGGCGTCGAGATACTCGAAAGGCGCATAGTCCAGCGTGTTGGCGACGGTCAGCATGCCGGTCTGCTGAACCTCGGCCGATTTCGTCACCTTGGCGGCGCCTGAAGGTCCGCTCCAGACTATGGCAAGTGCGGCCAGCGCCAAACCTGCCATCTGTAAATGTGCTCTCATTTTCGTTCCCCTTTTTTGATTACAACGTTTCCTGCAGTCTGCTCTCCAATCAGGGCCTCGCGTCCTCATCGCCGCAGCCAAGCATTGATCCGTCTATGTACCGGCTGCTTCCGCAGCCTTTTTCTTGCGGTAATGGTAGTTCTTGTCGATGCGCTCCATCAGATAGTCGCCGTAGAGCACCGGCTCATATTTCGGCTGGCTACCGGCCGGCACGCAGACCGGCAGCGCCTCGATCGTTTCATCCATGGACGGGTCGAAGAAGAAGGGCTGGGAATAGCGCTCGCGCCCCGACCGGTTGATGACGCGATGCGGCGTCGAGACGAACTGGTCGTTCGACCAGCGCGCCAGGATGTCGCCGACATTCATCACGAAGGAGTCCGGGACCGGAGGCGCGGGAACCCATTCGCCCGCCTTGTTCTTGACTTCCAGGCCGCCGACATTGTCCTGCGCCAGCAGTGTAATGAAGCCGTAATCGGTGTGAGGGGCCGAACCGAATAGCCCCTCCTCATGCGGCTGCGTCGGGTAGTGCAGCAACCGCAGGAAGGTTGTCGGCTGATCGAAATAACGGTCGAGACTGTCGGTCGGAAGTCCAAGCGAAAGAGCGATGGCGCCGACCATTTTGCGGGCCAGTGTGCTCATCTCATCGACATAGCGTTCAATCGTTGGCCTGAAGCCAGCAAGCGTTGCCTCGTCCGGCCACTGGTTGGGACCCTGCAGCGGCTTGTCGGCCAATGTCCTGGGGTCGTCGGCCTCGACCTCGTGCATGAAGAAGATCGATTCGCTCTGGTTCGGCTTGCTTACTGTCGCCACCGACGACGTCACGATCGTCGAGCCGGCAAAGGGCAGGTAGCCGCGGAAATTCCTGTCGATCTTCAGCGCCAGTTTCTGCTCCTCGGGCAGAGCGAAGAAGCGCTTGCTGGCTTCGCGAACCGCTTCGACGTCGGCACGCGGGATCGGATGCCCGACGACATAGAGGAAGCCGATCGTCTCGAGATGGCGGCGCAGTGTCGCCGCCGTCGCGGCGATCGCTTCCTGGTCATCGCCATAGAGCGCCGACACATCGATGATCGGAATTTCGGAAAAGTCGCCGCGTGCGTCCATTCGAACACCTTCTCTTGAACATAAGATACAGTACTGTATTTCTACACATCCAAATCGCCTCAGCAATAGGCTTTCGAGCGCAACGGGAAAAACGCGGCACAATGGCACCACGCAAGATAATCATCGACACCGACCCAGGTCAGGATGACGCGTTCGCGATCCTTTTCGCGCTAGGCTCGCCAGCCGAACTCGAGGTAGTCGGCATCACGACAGTCGGCGGCAACGTGCCGCTTGCCCTAACGTCGAAGAATGCGCTCAAGGTCGTGGAACTTGCCGGACGACCCGATGTGCCGGTCTATGCCGGCTGCCCGGCGCCGATGGTGCGCAAGCTGATCACGGCCGAGTATGTTCACGGCGAAACGGGCCTCGACGGCGCCGATCTGCCCGAACCCGTCACACCGCTGCAGAGCGAGCACGCAGTCAATTACCTGGTGCGCACGATCATGGATGCGCCGGAAGGCGCGTTGACCGTCTGCACGCTCGGGCCGATGACCAACCTGGCCATGGCCATGACCATGGAACCGAAAATCGTCCCTCGGCTGCGCGAAGTCGTGCTGATGGGCGGGGGCTTTTTTCAAGGCGGCAATGCCACGCCTGCCGCGGAGTTCAACATCTTTGTCGATCCGCATGCCGCGCACAAAGTGTTCGACAGCGGCGTCCCGGTGACGATGGCCGGCATCGACTGCACCTACACTGCCCTGATGACGCCTGAATGGCTCGACGCCCTGCGCGCCACCGGCAGTCGCGCGGCGATCGAGGCCGCCAACATGGCCGACTTCTATCGCCAATACGGCACCCACAAATTCGCGACGGCGGCGCGTCCCATCCACGATGCGTGCGTCACCGGTTACCTTCTGGCCCCGGGGATCTACGAGCAGCGCCAGTGCGCCGTGACGGTCGATATCGTCTCGCCCGAAACCATAGGCATGACCGTCGTCGACTGGTGGCACGTCACCGGCCGCCGCAAGAACTGCAATGTCCTGCGCCGGATCGATCCGGCGCCGTTCTTCACGCTGATGCTGGAGCGGATCAGTGCACTGCCCTGAAAATGCGTATCCGGCGATAGACGGTGACACGGAGAATTGCGAAGCAGTCACGGGGCGGTTCGATAGGCGAATCGGCCATGCGCGTTGCGCGCGGCGACGAAGGTCTCGAATTTCATGAACGGGAAAGGCGTGCTGGCGAAAACGAAACGACCGCCTCGACCGGCGGTGCGATCAAAAGCGGCGCGGCAGACGCTCAGCCGTGAGGCCTGGATTGCGGCGGCGCGCAAGGTGCTGGAAAAGCGCGGCATCGGCGAGGTCAAGATCGACCGCCTGGCGCAGCAGTTGAAGGTCACGCGGGGCAGCTTCTATTTCCATTTTGCCAGCCTGGCGGACCTTCGCGGCGGCCTCTTGCAGGAATGGCGAAACAGCAATTGCGCGCCGTTCTGGGCGATGCGCGAGATCCACGACATAGACGGCCTGCAGTTCTTCACCGACATCGTGCATGTCTGGGTGGATGAAGCCCCTTTCAGCCCGCTGCTTGACTTGGCTGTTCGCGATTGGTCACGGACATCGAAAAAGCTCGCTCAGGAAGTCAAGGACATCGACGATCTGCGCATCGCGCTGCTCATCCGGGCGTTCCGCGCCATGGGCTATTCGGAAGACGAGAGCATCGTGCGGGCGCGCATCACCTATTTCCACCAGATCGGCCAGTACGCACTGTCCTTCAAGGAAGACCCGGCCGTGCGCCGCCGCTACCAGCCACTGTTCGGAGAAGTGCTGCTCGGACCGCTCGTTCAAGAACCCGGCACGGCGCCGAAGTCGACGGAGATGCGGGCCGATCGTCGTTAGGACCTCTGGCTGGAAACAGTCGTGCCATCTGGAACGGTCGGGCCGCGTTGTGGCGAGGAGCAGCACCTGTCGCAAAATCGCCATAGGCGGCAGTAAACTTCGAAGCCATTGTCCTTCAATCTCCGGAACCGTGCTAGAGAGCGCTACCGATTGAATAGCGCCTGCTGGTTCGAGGTCCCATTGACAAAACGGCTATCGGATTTCGACGTTGGCTTGCTGCTGACACTCGATGCGCTGTTGAAGCACCAGAACGTCACCCATGCGGCGTCGAGATTGAACATTACCCAATCGGCCTTGTCGGCCCGCCTGACGCGGCTGCGTCAATTGCTGAACGACCCTGGCACTTGAGCCCGAACTCGTCCGGCTGCTCGGTTGAGCGATTTCGTGAATACTGCTCATCTGTTCGACCCCGCCACAAGCAAACGTGTCTATCGCATTGCCGCAACGGACAATCCGGCAGCGATCCTGGCTCCGGACCTCATTCCGCGGTTCAAATCCCAAGCTCCCAACGCAAAGGTCGCCTTTACGGTGCCCGACAAGCCGAGGATCGTCGAGCACCTGGAGCAGGGCGACATCGATCTCTTCATCGGAGCCGCGGAAGACGTTCGAGTGGCCTGATCAGGCAGAAACTGTTCGAAGAGGAATTCGTCACCGCCCAGGGGCACGGCCATCCGCGCGGCAAGGGACCGATCACCCTGGACGAATTCTGTGCCCTCGACCATCTGCTCATTTCGACGATGCAGCGCCATGGCGGCGTGGACGCCCCACCGATGTTGGATGCCAATCGGGGTTTACAGCCGACGTCGGCCATTGCCCAGCCGCAGCGCGAGCCAGCCCTCAAGCGCCAACCTGAGCCAGAGTTCATGGCACAAATATAAGAAATATGTATGTAAGAAATACCACGATATGGACAGCGCCCGTCAAGAATGTTGTTCTTTCAGTACTAAAGCTCACATTGCATATGAAGAGCGCTAAAATCAAAAGCACTGTGTCAGTCGCTGGAAGCCCCAGGGTTAACCCTCTGCCCGTCAGCAGGCTGGCGGCTGCGACCGCCGGTATTGTCAAACCGATTGTGGCGCAAGCGGAACCCATCGCGACATTCAAACCGCGTTGCAGCTCATTGTTGAGTGAAGCGCGAACCGCCGAAATGGCCTCCGGCATCAACACCAGCCCGGCGATCATTGCCCCCACAATACTGTCAGCCTGGGTCACCTGGTAGGCAACGAGCGTATCTTCGACGCTTGCCGCGACCTGCTCGGCGAGCATGACAATGCCGATCAGGCCGGCCATCAGCAACAGAGCGCTGGCAAAGACGCTTTCGTGAGGAGCAGTCCGCAGCGAAACGCCGTGGGCCTGCCCTTCGACAAAGTCTTCTCGGTGGCGGACAGTCTGCGCGAACACAAAACTTGCATAAAGCAGCACCGAAAGCACGCTCACAAAGCCAAGTTGAGCTGCCGAAAATGTGCCCGGCCCCGTAGCTTGTGTGTAGGTCGGCAGAATAAGCGTCATGATGGTCAGCGCGATCAGAACCGCCAAATATGCGCTGGTCCCTTGTCGAACAATTGCCTGCTTGCGATGGCGCCAGCCGCCAAGCGCAAGACACGTGCCGACGACGCCGGTAGATGCAATCATCACCGTTGAAAAGACGGACTCACGTGCAAGCGTAGGGTTGTTCTCTCCATGCAGCATCATGGAAACGATGATCGACACCTCGATTGCCGTCACGGCAAAAGTCAGCACCAATGTGCCGTAGGGCTCTCCTACACGCCGAGCCACCGCCTCGGCGTGGTCGAGCACCACGAAAATGGTGGTGAACATGATCGCACTCGAAAGCGCTCCGACGAGTATCCTGACGCCCAGCGAACCTTCGTCCGCCGACAGCCCGCCTGCCCTGACGGCGACAGCCATCACCAAGGCGGCCAGCGGCATCGCATATGAAGTCACCGAACGTCCGAAACCGCTCATGCAAGCCCCTGCGCGCTGCTGCGAACCGTGGCTGCATTCGCGCACCGACAGATCGAAGCGTTCACCCGTTCACGCCGTCTTCTGCGTCACCAAGCCCAGTTCCTCCACCATCGCCTCGCGCATCAGGAACTTCTGCGGCTTGCCGGTCACCGTCATCGGCAATTCGGTGCGGAAGCGGATGTGGCGGGGGATCTTGTAATGGGCGATCTGGCCGGCGCAGAAGTTTCTGACCTCCTGCTCGGTGGCGATCTGGCCGGGCTTGAGCACGATCCAGGCGCACAGCTCCTCGCCATATTTGGCGTCGGGAATACCGAACACCTGCACCTCCTTGACCTTTGGATGGCGGTAGAGGAATTCCTCGACCTCCCTGGGATAGACGTTCTCGCCGCCGCGGATGACCATGTCCTTGACCCGGCCGACGATGTTGCAATAGCCCTCGGCGTCGATGGTGGCGAGGTCGCCGGTGTGCATCCAGCCGTCGGCGTCGATCGCCTCGCGGGTCTTGTCGTCGTCGTCCCAGTAACCCTTCATCACCGAATAGCCGCGCGTGCAAAGCTCACCCGGTACGCCGACCGCAACTGTAGCGCCATCGGCATCGACCGCCTTGACCTCGACATGGGGGTGGATGCGCCCGACGGTCGAGACGCGCTTTTCCAGGGGGTCGTCGACGCCGCTCTGGAACGACACCGGGCTGGTCTCGGTCATGCCGTAGGCGATGGTCACCTGTTCCATATGCATCAGCGACACCACCTTTTTCATCACCTCGATCGGGCATGGCGAACCGGCCATGATGCCGGTGCGCAGGCTGGAGAGATCGAAGGCGGAAAAATCCGGATGATCCAGCAGAGCAACGAACATGGTCGGTACGCCATAGAGCCCGGTGCAGCGTTCCTGAGCCACCGCCTTCAGCGTGGCGCCGGCGTCGAACCCTTCTCCCGGGAAAACCATGGTGGCGCCTTTCGAGACGCAACCCATCGTGCCCATCGACATGCCGAAGCAGTGGTAGAGCGGCACTGGTATGCAGAGCCGGTCGTCGGCGGTCAGCTTGATCGCCGAAGTGACGAAATTGCCGTTGTTGACGATGTTGCCGTGGGTCAGCGTCGCGCCCTTGGGGGCTCCCGTGGTGCCTGAGGTGAACTGGATGTTGATGGCTTCGCCCGGCTTCAGCTTCTCAGAGATGCGGTCGAGGCTGTCATGCTCGTCACGCCCGGCCATGGCCAGCACATCACCGAAATTGAACATGCCGGGCGAGTTCTCGTCACCCATGCGGATGACGATCTTCAACGCCGGCAGTTTTTGTGCCTTGAGCTTGCCCGGCGTGGCCTTGGCGATCTCGGGTGCCAGCGTCTCGATCATGCCGAGATAATCTGACGTCTTGAACCTGGCAGCGGTGACCAGCGCCTTGCAGCCGACCTTGTTCAGCGCATAGTCGAGCTCGGTCAACCGGTAGGCCGGGTTGATGTTGACCAGGATCAGGCCGATGCGGGCGGTGGCGAACTGCGTCACCAGCCATTCCCAGCGGTTGGGCGACCAGATGCCGACGCGATCGCCCTTTGCCAGGCCCAGTGCCAGGAAGCCGGCGGCCAGCGCATCCACCGTGTCCGAAAGTTCGCTCCAGGTGAAGCGCTTGTTCTGGTCGACGAAGACGGCGGCGTCGAGCGTGCCATATTTGCTGACCGTCTCGGAAAACAGCGCGGGGATGGTCTTGTCGAGCAGCGGCACGCTGCGTTCGCCAGAGACATGCGCCCTACCATCGACGGGTGCGACGAAGACACCGCCCGCTCGCGCTCCGCGTCCGCGCAGATTGCTGGCATTCTTCAGCTCGTCGAGATTGACCGGCATCGCTCTCTCCTCCCGGGATTGGCCGAGCCTATCAGCCTGAGGGGGTGGTGAAAATCCCGGCGATAGTCGTGGCAGGGCAACGATCCGGCCCACGACGCTTCGGGGCCTTCGTTGGTTGATGAACATCAAACGCAAAAACCCGCCTGGGCGGCGGGTCACTGGCGCAAATCAGCACCATAGGTAAAAATGTAGCATAGCTGCTCTCACCAGTCAAGGAAATAATTCCTATACAGGAAAGCCCCGGCGCAAGGCTACCGACACCGCGGGACGGCCGCCGTCAGGGTTTTCAAGCCGGGTTCGGAGCCGTGAGGGGCAGCGGGCGAAGGCCCGCCGCTATCCGACCGCAGCCGCCATCTTCGCCGCGATGTCGCGCAGGACCGCTTCATCGGCCGCCGCCCGTGTCTTCCTGGACGCCACGAGACAAGCCTGCGAGCGAAGGACGAGGCCATCGCCCAGCACCTTGAGATGATTGGCGCGCAGCGTCGAGCCGGTGGTTGTGATGTCGACGATGACATCGGCCAGTCCGGCCGCCGGCGCACCTTCGGTGGCCCCCAGGCTTTCGACGATGCGATAAACCTGGATGCCGTGCTTCTGCGAGAAGAATTGCTGGGTCAGCCGCCAGTATTTGGTGGCGATGCGCAGCCGCCGGCCATGGCGCTGGCGAAAATCGGCAGCGACGTCGTCGAGGTCGGCCATGGTGTCGACATCGAGCCAGATGTCCGGCACGGCCACCACGACATCGGCATGGCCAAAACTGAGACGGGCGACGATTTCGGCGCGGCTCTCCCAGTCGGCAAGGTTTTCACGCACCAGGTCCTCGCCGGTGATGCCGAGATCGACGGCACCCTGGCCGATCTCGCCTGATATCTCGGAAGCCGACAGGAACACCACTTCGACATCGTCCAGGCCCTCGACGCGGGCGTGGTATTTGCGCTCGTCGCCGGGCAGGCTGACGGCTAACCCGGCTTTGGCCAGCACGTCCAGCGCCTGCTCTTTCAGGCGGCCTTTGGACGGGATCGCCAGCGTGATCATGGCGCCGTCTCCCGCAATGCCTCGATGCGGTCGAGCCAGACCGAAAAGCCGACGCCGGGGATCGGCGTCTTGGCGCCAAGCAAGGTCAGCAGCCGGTCATAGCGGCCGCCGCCGACCAACGGCCGGTCGCCATTGTCGGCCGCGATTTCGAAAACCAGGCCGGTGTAGTAGTCGAGCGGGCGGCCGAACGCGGCGTCGTAGCGGATTTTATCGGCCGGCAAGCCATGCGCTTCGATCGCCTTGGCGCGGGCTGCGAACTTTTCCAGCGCGACATCGAGTGACAGACCGGCGTCGGCGGCGAAGGTCTCCAGCGCCTGGGCCGCGCGATCTAGCGGAACGTCGATCGCCAGAAAATCCTTCAGCGCGGAAAACGCCTCGCTCGACAGCCGAACGCTGCGCAATTCGGCTTTCTCGATCAGCCGCCGGGCAATGTCGGACGGCGCGCGTCCGGCGGACGCCGACAGGCCGGCCTCTTCCATGCCGCTGGCGATATGGGCGGAAAGACCGTCCAGATCACCGTCGAGGACCAGAGCGGCGACCGGACCCGAGAGCTGGCTGTTGCGCGGCGGGTTGGCAAGATCGGCGAGTGCCGCCTCAAGCATCGGCGACGAGCCGAACGCGCGGGCAAGACGCATGCGCCAGCCGCGCGGCAGGCCAAGGGCGGCCAGCACCGCCTCGAAAATGGTCTGGTCGCCAAGCGTGATCGCCAATGCCTGGCCAGGCAGCACCAGCGACAGCAGCGCATGCGCGTCGGCCACCGAGCGGGCATCCGCTTGCGCGGTATCGCGGTCGCCGAGATCCTCGATGCCGGCCTGGAAGAACTCGTTGCCGCCTTCGCGGCGCTGGCGAAACACCTCGCCCAGATAGGAATAACGGCGCGGCGTGCCGGCCTGCGAACTTATGTGGTCGAGGCAGACCGGAATGGTGAATTCCGGCCGCAGGCAGAGCGTCTGCCCCGTTTCGCTTTCGGTGAGGAAGATCCGGCGGCGCAAATCCTCGCCGGCCATGTCGAGGAACGGGTCCGCCGGCTGCAATATGGCGACCTCGACGGCGTGCGTGTTGCGCGTGGCGAAGAGGTTGGTGATGTCGGTGGAGATGGCGGGGGTGCGGGAGGTCAACTTGCTGACCTCAGTGCTGCACGACCCTCTGGTCCCAAACCAGAGGCGCCAACGCGGCCTCTACTTGCCACGCGCCCTCTCCTCAGCCTGCGCCGCCAATATCTTCCTCACCTCGACGACCAGCTCGCCCTCCGCCACAGTCACCTGTGCCGGGCGCGCCGCGCGCCATTCGGCGTTGTCTGATATTTCGGCCGACATGCGCGCGCCTTCGATCAGGTCCTTGATCTGCAGCTCGCCCTTGGCGCGCTCGTCGCCGCCCTGGATGATGGCGACCGGACAGCCGCGACGGTCGGCATATTTGAGCTGCGCCTTCATGCCGGCGCCGCCGAGATACATTTCGGAACGGATGCCGGCGGCGCGCAGCTCCGCCACCATCTTCTGGTAGCGGCCGAGGCTGTCGGTGTCCTTGTCCATCACCAGCACGACGACCGGCGCAATCACGTCCGAGGCATCAAGCTTGCCGAGGTTCTTCAGCGCGGTCATCAGCCTGGAGACGCCGATGGAAAAACCGGTTGCCGGCACCGGCTCGCCACGGAAGCGCGAGACGAGGCCATCATAGCGCCCGCCGCCACCGACCGAACCGAAGCGCACGATCTGGCCGTCTTCGTTGGGGATTTCGGCCAGAAGCTCGGCTTCGAAGACAGGGCCGGTGTAGTATTCGAGGCCGCGCACGACCGAGCGGTCCATGGCAATCCGGTCTTCGTCATATCCGGCCGCCCTGACCAGCGCTTCAATCGTGGCGAGTTCGCCGACGCCTTCCTGGTAGATCGCGTTCGAACTGACCATGGAATCCTGGCCGGCCTGTATAGTCCTCGCAGTCGCGAGAAGAACCGCCTCGGCTTGCCCGTTGTTCAACCCGGCGCCCTTGGCGAAGTCGCCTTCGCCCTCCTTGCCGCCGTCCCAGCGGCCCGGGCCAAGCAAAAGCTTCACGCCTTCCGGCCCGAGCTTGTCGAGCTTGTCGATCGCACGCAGCACCGTCAGCCGGCGGCCGGCATTCTCCTCGCCGCCAAGGCCGATCGCCTCCAGCACGCCATCCAGCACCTTGCGGTTGTTGACGCGGATGACGTAGTCGCCGCGCTTGATGCCCAGCGCTTCCATGACGTCGGCCATCATCATGGCCATTTCGGCGTCGGCGGCCACACCCGGCGTGCCGATCGTGTCGGCATCGAACTGCATGAACTGGCGGAAGCGGCCGGGGCCGGGCTTCTCGTTGCGGAACACCCAGCCTGAGCGATAGCTGCGGTAAGGTTTTGGCAGCCGCTCGTAATTCTCGGCGACATAACGCGCCGTCGGCGCGGTCAGGTCGTAGCGCAGCGACAGCCACTGGTCGTCGTCATCCTGGAAGGAGAACACGCCTTCGTTCGGCCGGTCCTGGTCGGGGAGGAATTTTCCGAGCGCATCGGTGTATTCGATCAGCGGCTGGTCTGCCGGTTCGAAGCCGTAAAGCTCATAGACCGAGCGGATCGTCGCCATCATCTTCTCGACGGCGCGGATGTCCTCGGCGCTGCGGTCGGCAAAGCCGCGCGGCAGTCGCGCTTTCGTCTTTTCCGATTTATCGGCCATGGGGTGTTTGCTCGGCGTTTTATGATGCTTGCAGGTCGGCAATGTTGCGATTTTCGCAACGCGGGTGTCCTAACCGAAGAGGTCGGATGCGGCAAGGGTCAGACCTCTGGCGCTGCCGATGAGAGAAGGCGACGCCGCACCTCCTTGAAACCAATCCGGACCGCAAATGAAACAATCCCGCCATGCGTGCGGCATCGTGCCGACACAATCGCCGCCGATAAAGCGCGGGAATGAGGGGTTCGCGGCCATGACCAGCACAGCAAGATTCCATGCCATCGACAGCGATGCCGGATTGTCCGCACGCTTGCGCCCGGCCGACATCAACGTCCCGAAAATGGTCAGCCAGGCTGCCGGACCGTTCGAAGTACCCGCCGACACCGGCAAGGGACCATCCATGCGCGACGCGTTGATGACCGGCCTGCTGGTGATCTATCCGACCCTGGCCACGGTGGTGGCGATCGTCGCCGGCCTGGTGCTGGCCAGCGCCAACGGCACCTGAGCCTATTTCGGCCGCCTGAAAGCCTTCCGCTGCTTCTCGACCTCTTGGCGGCAGGCGCAGCCCTCGAGGTGGTCGTTGACCAGGCCCATGGCCTGCATGAAGGCGTAGACCGTGGTCGGGCCGACAAAGCTCCAGCCGCGCTTCTTCAGCTCCTTCGAGATCCGCACCGAGACGGCCGTTGTCGGGTTCGCGCGCAGATGGGCGAGGTCGACGATTTGCGGCCGCTCGTCCTTGCCGGGTTCGAACTTCCAGAACCAGGCGGCCAGTGAGCCGAATTCGTCCACCATTTCGCGGGCGCGCCTGGCGTTGTTGATGGTCGAGACGATCTTGCCGCGATGGCGGATGATGCCGGCATTGCCGAGCAGGCGCTCGACATCCTTGTCGGTGAAGCTTGCTACCTTGTCGAATTCGAAATTGGCGAAGGCTTCGCGAAAATTCTCCCGCTTGCGCAGTATGGTCAGCCACGACAGGCCCGACTGAAAGCCTTCCAGGCAGATCTTTTCGAACAGCCTGCGGTCGTCGGCCACAGGCCGGCCCCATTCATGATCGTGATAGTGCAGATAGTCGGGCAGATTGCCGTGCCAGAAGCAGCGCGCGACACCGTCGGGGCCGGCGAGCAGGCCGGTGTGTTCCTTGTCCATAGGCCAAAATCCGTTCGTTAACGCGCTTTGCGCGGCATTTACTGCGGCTTTACCAGATTCGTGAACCCGGCGGTAACCACACCAAAAGGTTTACTGACAAAGCCGCATTTTACGCATTCCGATTCATGTTTCGGTTGCTGCTTGCGCGCCAATGATCGCCGAACCGGGAGGACGTTTCCACCCGTTTGTATCAGACGATCAAGGTGCGTTACGATGAAGACAGTGTTGTTTCCCGTGCTCGGCGCCGTGGCTGTGTTTGCCGCCGGCGTCACACCCTCAACCGCCGGCGACCGCTATGCCGACAGGCCGCCGGTGATGGTGAGCCCCGACCTTTCCGCACCCTGGGTGCTGCAGCTTGGCCATGCGCCCGGCATCGTGCGCCAGAACCGGCAGGTGGTGCAGCAGCAGCGACGCCTGCGCCCGGCGCAGCCCGACCGGGTGCAGACGGCGGCGGTGCAGCCGCCGGCCAAGCGCATGGTCGCGCGTCCCCAGATCAACCCGATCTACCTGCCGCAGGAAGTCGACTATGACGGAGGCCAGAAGCCGGGCACGATCGTCATCGACACCACGCAGAATTTCCTCTTCCTGGTCGAGAAGAACGGCAAGGCAAGGCGCTATGGCGTCGGCACCGGCAAGCCGGGCTTCGAATGGTCGGGTACGCACAAGATCACCAACAAGCGCGAGTGGCCGGACTGGCGCCCGCCGGCGCAGATGATCAAGCGCGAAGCCGCCAAGGGCCGCTATTTGCCGACCTATCTTGCCGGCGGCATGGAGAACCCGCTTGGTGCCCGTGCGCTCTACCTCGGCACCACCGAATACCGCATCCATGGCACCAACCAGCCGTGGACGATCGGCGGCGCGGTGTCGTCGGGCTGCATCCGCATGCGCAACGAGGACGTCGTCGATCTCTATGAGCGGGTCAATGTCGGAACCACGGTCGAGGTGATATAATAGTCCTTGCGAATCACCTGGCCGGCAAAGCAGTCCGCGTTTCGAGGCCAGTTTAGGGATACGGGGGACGGGCCGTATGGGGATGCGGCCGGTCAGGAAGGGCAGCACGGGAAACCGCGCTGCCCTTTCCGTTTTGAGCAGAAATCGAGGGCAAAAGGCCACCCACGCGTCGCGCAACGGGCATAGCGGTTCGCTTTCATGCTGCCCTTTGCCGCATTCTTTTGCTATCTCGGTGGCAAGTTCCACAAAAGAGTTCACCCATGCCTCTGTCCGAAGACAGCCGTTATCTCAAGGGCGGCCCGGTCGCCCAGCGCATCATCGCCGCCGTTGCCGAGGACGCAGCGATCGCCAAAGCCGAGGGTTTTCCGCCCAAGCTGATCTCGATCACCGTCGGCGACACCGATGCGGTGGACGTCTATGTGCGCAACCAGCGCGCCAAGGCTGAGCTCGCCGGCATCGATTTCGAGGAACGGCGCTTTCCCGCCACCATCACAGCAGGCGAGTTGGAAGCTGCGATCCACGGCCTGAATGCCGATCCGCGCGTTACCGGCATCATCATCCAGCGGCCCGTGCCAGCGCATATCCCCATCAAGACGCTGCAAGCGGCGGTGCATCCGCTGAAGGATGTCGAAGGCATGCATCCGGCCTCGATCGGCAACATCGTCTACAACCAGCTCGATCTCGCGCCTTGCACGGCGGCCGCCTCGGTCGAGCTGCTGAAGGAGACCGGCCTCGACCTCAAGGGACTGGAAGTCGTCATCGTCGGCCATTCGGAAATCGTCGGCAAGCCGATCGCCTTCCTGTTGATGAGCGAAGGCGCGACGGTGACGGTCTGCCACCACATGACGCGATCGGTCGCCGCCCATGCAAGGCGCGCCGATGCGCTGTTCGTTGCCGTCGGCAAGCCGCGGCTGATCAAGGCCGACATGGTCAAGCCGGGCGCTGCCGTCATCGACATCGGCATCAATTCCGAAATCGCCCCCGACGGCTCCAGCCGCATCGTCGGCGACGTCGACACTGAAAGCGTGCGCGAGGTCGCCTCCTGGATCACCCCGGTGCCGGGCGGCGTCGGCCCGATCACGGTCGCCATCCTGCTGCGCAACACCATGGTCGCGCTCAGCCGCCAGCGCGCGCTTTATGAGGCGACCTACGGTACGGCCGACAGGCTTGCGGCGGAGTAAGGACAGGGCGACCTATTCCGCAGCGATCAGGCTTTCTTCCAGAACACCTTCCGGCTTCGGCCCACCATAGGCCCAGTCGAGCAGCTTTATCGTGTGCACCACCGGCATCTTCGCGGCGGAAGCGATTTGCGTGATGCAGCCTATGTTGCCGGTGGCGACGATCGAGGCCCCCGTCGCCTCGATGTTTTTCACCTTGCGGTCGCGCAGTTTGGCCGAGATCTCGGGCTGCAGGATGTTGTAGGTGCCGGCAGAGCCGCAGCAGAGATGCCCTTCGCGCGGCTCGCGCACGATGAAGCCGGCCTTGGCCAGCAGTTCTTTCGGCTGGCGGGTGATCTTCTGGCCGTGCTGCATCGAGCAGGCCGAGTGATAGGCAACGACAGTGCCCGGCTTGCGAACCGGTTCGGGCAGGTCGAGGGTCGAGAGATATTCGGTAACGTCCTTGGCCAGTGCCGAGACGCGTGCGGCCTTGTCGGCATAGGCCGGGTCGAGCCGCAGCATGAAACCGTAGTCCTTGATCGTCGTGCCGCAGCCCGAGGCGGTGATGACGATGGCATCGAGCCCGCCCTGGTCGAGGGCGCGTGTCCAGGCGTCGACATTCTGCCTCGCCGAGGCAAGCGCGGCCTGTTCGCGCCCCATATGATGGACCAGCGCACCACAACAGCCTTCGCCCGGCGGCACCAAGACCTCGACGCCGAGCCGCGTCAGCAGCGAAATCGTCGCCTCGTTGATGGCGGGATCGAGCACCGATTGCGCGCAGCCGGTGAGGATGGCGACACGACCTCTTTTGGTCCCCTGCCCGACATGGATGCCCGGCGAGCCTATCGGCGAAGCTGCCGGGATCGACGCCGGCGCAAGCTTGAGCATCGCACTGAGCGGCTTCAGCGCCGGAACCTTGTCGAACAAGCCTATGAACGGCTTGCCCAGCTTCGCCAGCTTGAGCGCGGCGCGAAAGCGCTGGGGATAGGGCAGTACGAAGGCCAGCATGGCGCGGGTCAGGCGGTCGAGCAGTGGCCGCTTGTAGGTCTCCTGGATATGGGCGCGGGCATGGTCGACCAGATGCATGTAGTTGACGCCCGACGGGCAGGTGCTCATGCAGGCAAGGCACGACAGGCAGCGATCGATATGGGTGACGATCTGCTTGTCGGCCGGACGGCCTTTTTCCAGCATGTCCTTGATCAGGTAGATGCGCCCGCGCGGTGAATCGAGCTCGTTGCCGAGTGTCACATAGGTCGGGCACGTCGCGGTGCAGAAGCCGCAATGCACGCATTTGCGCAGGATCTTTTCCGATTCCGCGACATGCGGATCGGCAAGCTGGGCAAGCGAAAAATTGGTCTGCATCGCTGATGTCCTAGGCCATGCGGCCGGGATTGAAGATATTCTTGGGGTCGAATTCCTGTTTCAGGCGGACCGATAGTGCAGCAAGAGCGGGCGGCTGCGGCTCGAACACCGGTAGAGCGGCGCGATGCGAGGGTGCGGCGCGCACCAGCGTCGCATGGCCGCCGCCATGTTTCCTCAACAGCCCGCGCAGCAGAGCGGCTTCCGGATCGCCCTGTTCCATGCGCAGCCAAACCAGTCCGCCCTGCCAGTCATAAAAGGCGCTGACGGCGGCCTGCATGCGCAGCGTCAGGACCATCTGGTGGCTCTGAGAAGGCGTCATCGAGATGCGCCAGACCGGCTTCTCGCTGCCGTCGGCGAAAGGCCTGCAATCGCGAACGTCGCGCCAGATCAGCCGTGAAACCTCGCCGCCAATCTCCTCCAGCGGGCCGGCATTGCCGAGCAGCGTTTTCAGCGCGGCGATGCGGTAGGCGACCGACGGGCCGAAACCCTCGACGCGCAGCAGCGTGGCAGCCTCGCTGCCGAGACTGCCGCTGGCGACGCGCGCGGCGATCCGCTCCGGCAGGTGGGCGGCACTCGACACTTCAGCACTCGAGCCAAGCGCCAGGGCCATGGCGGCGGCCGCGGCATCGTCGAGCAGGCTACGGATGGCGAGCGTGACTTCGGTCTCGGCTGCCGGCAGCACCTTGAAGGTGACGTCGGTGAAGACGGCCAGCGTGCCCCAGCTGTTGGCCATCAGCTTCGACATGTCATAGCCGGTGACGTTCTTGACCACGCGACCGCCCGACTTGAAGGCCTCGCCACGACCGGACACCACATTGATGCCCAGGACATGGTCGCGCGCGGCCCCCGCCTTGAGCCGGCGCGGACCGGAGAGGTTAGCGCCGAGCACACCGCCGATCGTACCTTTGCCCGGTTCGCCACCAAGCAGCGGGCCGTAATCCATCGGCTCGAAAGCGAGCTGCTGGCCGTTTTCCGCCAGCAGTTTTTCGATCTCGGCCAACGGTGTGCCTGCCTTGGCCGACAGCACCAGTTCAGCCGGTTCATAGAGCGTGACGTCAGATAATTTCGACAGGTCGAGCGTGTGTTCGGTTTGCAGCGGCCGGCCGATGCCACGCTTGGAGCCATGGCCAAGGAGTTCGAGCGGCGCCTCTTCCGCCACGGCCCAGGCTATGGTGGAGAGGACTTCGGATGGGGTGGTCGGGGTGAAGGTGGTCATGAAGAGACCGCGCCAGATGCGAGTTCGGATATGCCGAGTTCCCTGGCGCCCCCCTCTGTCCTGCCGGACATCTCCCCCTCAAGGGGGGAGATCAGATGTCGCATATGGCTTCGCCAATCTTCAATGATGACGGAAGGGCGAGGCGCGCAAGCTGCCAATCTCCCCCCTTGAGGGGGAGATGTCCGGCAGGACAGAGGGGGGTGTTCACGCGCCGTCATCACCCTCAAAACCTCGGAATGTCCGGAAACGCCACCTGCCCGCGGTGCACATGCATCCGCCCAAGCTCGGCGCATCGCCGCAGCTGCGGAAATACTTTTCCCGGGTTGAGCAGATGGTTGGGATCGAAGGCACATTTGACGCGCATCTGCTGGTCGAGATCGATCTGGGTGAACATTTCCGGCATCAGGTCGCGTTTTTCCACGCCCACACCGTGTTCGCCGGTCAAGACGCCGCCGACCTTGACGCAGAGCCGCAATATATCGGCGCCGAAACTTTCGGCCTTGTCGAGTTCGCCCGGTACGTTGGCGTCGTAGAGGATCAGCGGATGCAGATTGCCGTCACCGGCATGAAAGACATTGGCGACGCCGAGACCGTATTTTTCCGACAGCTCGCGCATGCCGGCGAGCACGCGCGGCAGCTCCTTGCGCGGGATGGTGCCGTCCATGCAGTAGTAGTCGGGCGAGATGCGGCCGACGGCCGGAAACGCCGCCTTGCGGCCGGCCCAGAAGCTCAGCCGTTCCTGTTCGGACTGCGAAATGCGGCAGGTGGTCGAGCCGTTCTTGTAGGCGATCGCCTCGACCAGCCCGATCAGATGATCGACCTCGACGCCCGGCCCGTCGAGCTCGACGATCAGCAGCGCCTCGACATCGAGGGGATAGCCGGCATGAACGAAATCTTCCGCCGCATGGATCGCCGGCCGGTCCATCATCTCCATGCCGCCCGGGATGATGCCGGCGCCGATGATGTCGGCAACGCACTGGCCGCCCTGCTCGCTGGTCGGGAAGCCGATCAGCAGTGCACGTGCCGTCTCCGGCTTCTTCAGGATGCGCACGGTGACCTCGGTGACGACGCCGAGCAGCCCTTCGGACCCGGTCATGACGCCGAGCAGGTCGTAGCCTTCCGCATCGAGGTGACTGCCGCCCAGCCGCACCACCTCGCCATTCATCAGCACCATCTCGATGCCGAGCACATTGTTGGCTGTGAGGCCGTATTTCAGGCAGTGCACGCCGCCGGAATTCTCCGCGACATTGCCGCCGATCGAGCAGGCGATCTGGGAGGATGGATCGGGGGCGTAGTAAAAGCCCTCCTGCTCGACGGCGGTGGTGATGCCGAGATTGGTGACGCCCGGCTGGGCAACGACGACGCGATTGGGAAAATCGATCCCGAGGATACGGTTGAAACGGCTCATGACCAGCAGCACCGCGTCCTCGAGCGGCAGCGCCCCGCCCGACAGCGAGGTGCCGGAGCCGCGCGGCACGACGCGGATGTTGCGGTCGTTGCAGTATTTCAGCACGCGCGAAACCTGCGCCACCGTTTGCGGCAGCACGACGACCAGCGGCAGCTGCCGATAGGCGGTCAAGCCGTCGCTCTCGAAGGCGCGCATGGAATTGGCGGCGTCGACGACGCCCTCACCCGGCACGATGATGCGCATGTCGGCGACGATCTCGTCGCGCCGGCGCATCGTGGCATCGTCTGGTTTCGGCATGGCCAGGCCGGACATCAGCAGCCTCATTTCGCTTGACTGGTCAAAATCTTTTACCAGTGAAGCGCGTTGGGTGCAAATCCTGTAATGGCGGCGAATCCAACTTCAAGGCGGAGACAGGCTTACGCAGCGGCAATCTGCCGCTGCTATTCGCCGGGCGGCTTGCCGGGTTCGGAGTGCATCCGGCGCACGCGGCGCACGCCCCACCAGACCAGCAGGATGGCGACAGGCACCGAAGCAGCGGTAATGATCTCCGGCGCGAAGGCATGGCCGAAGATCGAGGCGCCCTTGGCGACATAGCCGACAAGGCCGACCACATAATAGGAGACGGCGGCGACCGAGAGCCCCTCGACGGTCTGCTGCAGGCGCAATTGCAGGCGGGCCCGGTTGTTCATCGAGGCAAGCAGGTCGCGGTTCTGCTTCTCGACCTCGACATCGACCCAGGTGCGCAGCAGCGTCGTGGCGCGGGTCAGTTTTCGCGATAGATTTTCCTGCCGCTCCTCGACCGAGCGGCAGGTGCGCATTGCGGGCGCCACACGGCGCTGCAGGAACCCGCGCCATGTGTCATAGCCGGGCACAGCCTCTTCCTCGAGTGCGTCCAGCCGTTCGCCGACGATGCCGTCATAGGCGCGGCTGGCGCCGAAACGGTAAAGGCTCGACGCCGCGTCCGCCTCCAGCTCCGCCGCAAGTTCGGTCAGATCGGCCAGCAAGGTCTGGCTGTCCCGTGTCCCGGCGACCTTCATTTCCAGCGTGGTCTGCGCCAGCCGGTCTTCGATGCGGCGGGCGCGGCCGGACAAGGTCAACGCCAGCGGCAGGCCGAGCATGGCCAGCGTCCGATAGGTCTCGATGTCGATAAGCCGCTGTGACAACGCGCCGGTGCGCGCCGGGGTCAAGCCGCGATCGAGCAGCAGCATGCGCGTCAGGCCATCGCCATCCTGGCGAAAATCGGTGACGATGGCGGCGTTTCCGCGCTCGACCAGCGAGTAGCACAGGCTGGTCGGATCGAAACCGGCTATCAGTTGCTCGCTTGCTTGCGTCCATTTGCGGATTTCGAGCCTGATGCCGGAGATGCAGGTTCCCGGCGGGGAAAACCCGTTGCCGAAGGGTGAGTCCTCCTGCGTCCTGCCGCTTTCGGAAAGCGGCCCTTCCCACAAATAGGTCGAGAATTCGGTGTGCCGCTCCCAGCGCAGCGAGCCCTTGCCCCATTTCATGGCATGGTGGCGGGCCTGGCGGTCGGGCGCGGCGATGCCGAGGCGCCGCGACAGTTCGGAAAGCACCGCGTGGTCGACGCCGGAGCCGCCCTCCGTCATGAAGGCGAGTTGCATCAGGACGCGTGGCTTTTCGATCAGCGGATGCGGCCGGGCATGAACCTCGCCGAGTGCGCCGGGCCGGCCCTCATGCGCGGGAAAGCCCATGACGCTGCCCTTGGCGCGCGGCTGGAATTCGAGATCGGACGGGTCGTCTGACACGGCTTGTTCCCCGGGGGTTTCCTTGAACCCGCTTGCACTCGCGTCCCTCTAGTGCCAATGGCCTGACGACGCAAACGGCAAAGTTAGCCGAAGATCACGGGATCGGGCGGGAAATCGGCCTGCTTTTTGTCAATTGGATAAATAATTTGACCAGTTGGCGAGGCAGGCTCTATTCTGCGGCACCGGTTCACCTTCCAGGCATTCTGTTGAGCGACATTTTTTCCAGGATCGAGCATTCGCGCACCGCCGACGAGGTGGTGCAGCAGATCGAGAGCCTCATCCTCGAAGGCGTGCTGCGCACCGGCGACCGGCTGCCGGGCGAGCGCGAGCTTGCACGCCAGTTCGACGTATCGCGGCCGATCCTGCGTGACGCCCTGAAGGCACTGGAAGGACGCGGCCTTTTGACGACAAGGCCCGGCGGCGGCACGCATGTCGCCGATGTCATCGGCCAGCTCTTCACCAAACCGGTGACGGACCTGATCTCGATGCACCGCAAGGCAGTGACCGACTATCTGGAATACCGCCGCGAGATCGAAGGGGTTGCGGCTGAATATGCGGCACGGCGCGCCACCCCAGACGACATGGCGCTGCTCGACAAGATCATGGCACGCATGGACGATGCGCACCGGACCGGCGACTTCGACGACGAGGCCGAGATCGACGTCGAGTTCCACCACGCGATCTGCGAATGCGCACACAACATCATCCTTTTGCACACGCTGCGCTCCTGTTATCGGCTGCTGTCGGAGGGCGTGTTCCAGAACCGGCTGCTGGTGTTCACCGTACCCGGCGCGCGCGACGCCCTGCTCGCGCAGCACCGGGCGATCCATGCGGCGGTGAAGGCCGGCGACCCGGCCACCGCCCGCCAGGCGGCGATGGACCACATCACCTATGTCGAACGGTCGATGGCGGAGGCCGAGCGCAGCGGCGACTGGCAGCGCGTCTCGCGGCTGAGGTTGAAACAGCGCGTTGACGCCACCGATACAGAACCAGCACGCAAACGCTCCTAGCTATCGAAACGGGAAGCCCATGAGCCAGATCCTGACCATCGCCGACCTCAAGGACCTCGCACGCCGGCGTGTGCCGAAGATGTTCTTCGACTATGCCGATTCCGGTTCGTGGACCGAAAGCACGTATCGGGCCAACGAGGAGGATTTCCAGAAGATCAAGTTCCGCCAGCGCGTCCTCGTCGACATGGACAACCGTTCGCTGGCATCGACGATGATCGGCGAAAAAGTGTCTATGCCGGTGGCATTGGCGCCAACCGGCATGACCGGCATGCAGCACGCCAATGGCGAGATGCTGGCGGCGCAGGCGGCGGAGGAATTCGGCGTGCCGTTTACCTTGTCGACGATGAGCATCTGCTCGATCGAGGATGTCGCCTCGGTTACCACGAAGCCGTTCTGGTTTCAGCTCTATGTGCTGCGTGACAAGGATTTCGTGCTCAACCTGATCGACAGGGCAAAGGCGGCGAAATGCTCGGCGCTCGTGCTGACGCTCGACCTGCAGATTCTCGGTCAGCGTCACAAGGACATCCGCAACGGGCTTTCGGCGCCACCCAAGCTGACGCTGACCAACATCGTCGACATGGCCATCCGCCCGCGCTGGTGCGCCGCCATGGCCGGCACCAAGCGGCGGACCTTCCGCAACATTGTCGGCCACGCCAAGGGCGTCGGCAACATGGCCTCGCTGGCATCGTGGACGACGGAGCAGTTCGACCTGCATCTGTCGTGGAAGGACGTCGCCTGGATCAAGGAGCGCTGGGGCGGCAAGCTGATCCTCAAGGGCATTCTCGACAAGGAGGACGCGCTGATGGCGGCCAAGACCGGCGCCGACGCGATCATCGTTTCCAACCATGGCGGGCGCCAGCTCGATGGTGCGTCGTCGTCGATCGGCGTGCTGGAAGAGATTGCCGACGCGGTCGGCGACACGATCGAAGTGCATATGGATGGCGGCATCCGCTCCGGCCAGGATGTCCTGAAGGCGCTTTGCCTCGGTGCCAAGGGAACCTATATCGGCCGGCCGTTTCTTTACGGCCTGGGGGCGCTTGGCAAGGAAGGGGTTACCAAGGCGTTGGAAATCATCCGCAAGGAGATGGACATCACGCTGGCGCTGTGCGGAAAGCGTCTTGTCACCGACATGGGCAAGGACCAGCTCCGGCGCCAGGTCCCGTGACCGCCTGACCACGGAGACACCGAAAAGTTGGCAGAATCCGGCATCCATTTTCTCGACGCGCATGGGCCGGACGGCATCCGTCTCTATGCGATCGGCGACGTCCACGGCCGGCTCGACCTGCTGGCCGCCATGCATCTGCGCATCAGGGCCGAGATCGAGCAGGAGGCGCCTGCCGACTGGCGCGTCATCCATCTTGGCGACTATGTCGACCGCGGGCCGGACTCGAAGGGCGTCATCGATTTCCTGATCGAAGCGCAAGAGCGAGACCCTCGTCACCTGATGCTGGCCGGCAACCACGACATCGGCTTTCTCGATTTTCTCAAGACCCCTGACCCGGAAGGGCTTTTCATCCGGTTCGGCGGCATCCAGACGGCACAGTCTTACGGCGTAACGATCAGTGAAGGCACAAGCGTGTGGTTCGGCAAGGCCGAATCGGCCGTGCGCAGAGGACATCAGGCACTGGTCGAGGCCGTGCCGCAAAGCCACATCGACTTCCTGCGATCGCTGCCGTTTTCCGTGACTTTCGGGGACTTCTTCTTCTGCCATGCCGGCATCAGGCCGGGCATTCCTCTGGAGAAGCAAAACCCGCAGGATCTGATCTGGATCCGCGACGTCTTCCACAACCACCCCGACCTCTATCCGAAGATCGTGGTGCACGGCCACACGCCGGTGCCGGAGGCGGAAGTGATGGCAAACCGCGTCAATGTCGACACGCTTGCCTGGCAATCAGGCATGCTGAGCGCGCTCGTCATCGACGGCGCGGACAAACGCATCCTGACAATGACGATTAAGGAAGCTTGAGCGCCGCGCGTCGGAGGACGCGAAAGACGCTTCCCGCTTTAGCGCAGCGAGGCGGTGACGCCGTAACCGTCGACGGCGTTGTGGTTGTTGGCTGCGTCGGCGGCATAGATGCCGAGACCGCACAGCACGATGGCGGACAACATGGCAAAGGACAGAAGCGCTGCTTTCACGGAGGTCATCTCTTGTTGAGCTTTCTGCATCTGTGCACCAGGCGGTTACCAATGCGTTGAAACGGAGAATTCGCTTCAAAGTTTCGACGATTTTGCGCTTCTAGGCATGTTCTGTATCAACGGTGTGTCGCGCGGGTCACACAAAAGGTTCATAGCCGTTGCACAGAAGATGCAGAGCGCGCGCCTTCTAGGATGGCGGGCGGACACAAGCCAAGAATGAAACCGTTTTCCCCAGGCGGTTTCACCGCCGCGTGCCAATTATGTCACGCTGGAGGGTACGGAGAGACCAACGCTCAGATGGTCGCTACCCAGGCCCGGGCAATGGCGAGGCCAGCGGCATCCGCATCGGGCCCGTTGCGGGCCATTTCGCCATCGAGCTTGCCGGCCCAGTCGGGATGGCGCGCAGCGATGGTCGGGGCAAAGGACGCGCTCCAGTCCTTGACCATCGGCCGGTCGGCCTCGAAATGAAACTGGAAACCGTACACGGCTCGGCCGACGCGAAACGCCTGGTTCTCGGCGACCTCGTTGCCGGCAAGCCGTACGGCGTTTTCGGGCAACACGAAGGTGTCGTCGTGCCATTGGAAGATCGGGAACTTTGCCGGTAGAGCGCCCAGAACCGGATCGGCCTTGGCGTCAGGCGTCAGCGACACGCCGTGCCAACCGAACTCATTGGCGCCGCCGATACGGTTCTCGCCACCAAAGGCACGAGCGACGAGCTGGCTGCCCAGGCAGATGCCGAGCACGGCGCGATCCTTGTCGGCAAAGTCGCGGGTCAGTTCGAGCAGTGCCGGGAAATAGGGATACTCATCGTCGGCCAGCGCATTCTGGCCCCCGCCGAGCACCACCATGGCATCATGCCCGGCCGCGTCATCCGGCAGGGGATCGCCCCTGTAAGGGAGACGCAGGTCGAGATCGGCGCCCGCTTCCGCAAGTGCTGCGCCGACCTGGCCGAGGCCGGTATTGTCGTAGTTCTGGACCACCAGCACCCGCATCGCAAAACCCTGCTGACATGAAAAAGCTGCGACGAGCGATATCATGCCGCTCGCATTGCAGCCAAGATGCGTGTCCGGAGAGAAAACTATGCCACTGCAGAACCGGGTCGATCCGTTCGGCGCCATCCATGCCGTGCCCGATCGCGGCATGTTCACCGGCAATCGCGGCATCATCCACGACCCCGAGACGAAGACGCTCAAGAAAAAGCGCTGGGCGCTTCAAGCCTGGATCATCTGCGTCTGCCAATTCCGAAATGTGCGGCGCGAACCGATGGGCCGCAACAGGAAGGGCGGTAAAGCGGGCTGGACCGAGCTGTTCTTCCTCGACGAGGTGACCGCACTGGCGGCCGGGCATCGCCCCTGCTTCTTTTGCCAGCGCGAACGGGCCAGGGATTTCGTCGGCCGCTTCGGCGAAGCCTTCGGCATCGCCGAACCGCGCGCGCCGATGGTCGACAAGCGGCTGCACAAGGAGCGGCTGGCGTCAGGCGGCAAGCCGCCGGTGATTGCGGTTGAAGACCTTGCCGGCCTGCCGGACGGCGTCGTGGTTGCGGATGGCGGCACTGTTTATGCCCTGCGTAGCGGCAAGGCACTGCGCTGGTCCTTTGCGGGATATGAGCACCCCAACGATTTCGACATGCTCAAAAGCAAGACACTCTCGCTACTGACGCCGGCCACGACGCTCTGCGTGCTGCGGCACGGCTTTCGGCCGGTGTGGCATCCGACCGCCGAGGCTTGACGCCGGCGGCCGGCTCGCTCATTCCTCGGCGATGCGCGCCAATTACAAAATGCAACGTCTGTTCGTGACCGACGATCTCGCGCCGGACATCGAATTCGAGGCCGGCCAACAGCAGAGCCACTATCTCCTGCATGTGCTGCGGCTTGGCGAAGGCGCCGAAATCCTGGTGTTCAATGGCCGCGACGGCGAGTGGTCGGCGGCCATATCGGCGAAGACGAAAAGGGCGGTGCGGCTGAAGGTGTCGGCGCTGCAGCGGCCGCAGCCGCCTCTGCCCGATCTCGTCTACTGCTTTGCGCCGCTGAAGCAGGGCCGGCTCGATTATCTCGTGCAGAAGGCGGTCGAGATGGGCGCCGGCATCCTGCAGCCGGTCATTACCCAGCACACGCAAGTGGCCAAGCCGTCGATCGATCGCCTGCGCGCCAATGTCGTCGAAGCCGCCGAGCAATGCGGCATCCTGGCGGTGCCTCAGGTGCGCGAAGCCGAAAAATTCGACCGCCTGTTGACCGGCTGGGACACAGAGCGACGGCTGATCTTCTGCGACGAGGATGCTTCGACCAACAATCCGCTGGCCGCGCTGCAGGCGGTCAAGGAAAAGAAGCTTGGGCTGCTGGTCGGGCCGGAGGGTGGCTTTTCCGACGACGAGCGCAAGATGCTGCGCGCCCTGCCCTTCGTCACCGCCATTCCGCTCGGCCCGCGTATCCTGCGCGCCGATACGGCGGCGGTGGCCGCATTCGCGGTGATGCAGGCAACGGTCGGAGACTGGTGAGACGTCATCCCTTGCAAGGGACGCAGAGTTCCAGCAACGTTCAATTCCTGTTGACCTGTGGCTCAGGATTTTTCGCTTGATCGTCTGCTGACATTTCGTCCATTTACCGCCGGCGGTCATCCGGCCGCCTCTGAGGGTACCATCATGGCGCGCGATACGACCGATTTCCGCCCGATCGAAGGTGTCGACGAACTCGTCGAGCACCTGGCCGAAGGCAACAAGCCGCGCGACAAATGGCGCATCGGCACCGAGCACGAGAAATTCCCCTTCTATGTCGACGGCAATGCACCGGTCCCCTATGGCGGCGAGCGCGGCATCCGCGCCATCCTCGAAGGCATGCAGGAAAAGCTCGGCTGGGACCCGATCGTCGATGACGGCCGCATCATCGGCCTGGTCGAACCGACCGGCCAGGGTGCGATTTCGCTGGAACCCGGCGGCCAGTTCGAGCTTTCCGGCGCACCGCTGGAGACGATCCACCAGACCTGCCGCGAGGGCAACGCCCATCTGGCGCAGGTGCGCGAGATCGCCGAGCCGATGGGCATCCGCTTCCTCGGCCTCGGCGGCAGCCCGAAATGGTCGCTTGCCGAGACGCCGAAAATGCCGAAATCGCGCTACGAGATCATGACGCGCTACATGCCCAAGGTCGGCACCAAGGGCCTCGACATGATGTACCGCACCTGCACGATCCAGGTGAATCTCGACTTCGAGAGCGAGGCCGACATGCGCCGCAAGATGCAGGTGTCGTTGAAGCTGCAGCCGCTGTCGACGGCCTTGTTCGCCAATTCGCCTTTCACCGAAAGCCACCCGAACGGCTTGCAGAGCTGGCGCGGCGACATTTGGCGTGACACCGACAACCAGCGCTCGGGCCTGCTCGAATTCTGCTTCTCGCCCGATTTCGGTTTCGCCGACTATGTCGAATGGGCGCTCGACGTGCCGATGTATTTCGTCATCCGCGACGGTCGCTATCACGACATGACCCACATCACCTTCCGCCAGTTCATGGCCGGGGCCGCGCGCAATGAAGTGCCGGACGGGCTGCCGACAATGGGCGACTGGGCGAACCATCTGTCAACGCTGTTCCCGGATGTGCGGCTGAAGCGCTTCCTCGAGATGCGCGGCGCCGATGGCGGGCCATGGCGGCGCATTTGCGCGCTGCCGGCCTTCTGGGTCGGATTGCTTTATGATGAGGCCGCACTCGATGCCGCCGAGGCGCTGACCTCGAGCTGGACGTATGAAGAAACGCTGGCGATGCGCAATGCCGTGCCGGAACAAGGCATCTCCGCACCCTTCCGCAACACCACGCTGCGCGAGATCGCGCGTGACGTGATGGTCATTTCCCGCATGGGACTGAAGAACCGTGGCAAGAAGAACCGCGACGGCTACGACGAGACCTCCTTCCTCAACACGTTGGACGAAGTGGTGGCGCGGGGCACCACCAGCGCCGAGGAGATGCTGTCGGCCTACCACACGCGCTGGGGCGGCTCGATCGAGCCGGTTTTCATGGAATACGCCTATTAACCCTCGGATTTGGCAAAGCTGACCGGCCGGCAAAAGTCGCTTCAATCGGAAGTGGAAACAAACTAGGCTTCTTCGGCGAGGATTTCCGGAGGAGACGCCGATGCCCACCTTGTTCGACATGCTGACGCAGGCCCAGAACGGCAATGGCATGCAGGCCCTTGCCCAGCAATACGGGCTTTCAATGCAGCAGACGCAAGCGGCGGTTGCCGCATTGCTGCCGGCCTTTTCGCAGGGGCTGCAACGCAACACCGCCGACCCCTATGGGCTCGGCGCCTTCATGACGGCGATGGCCAGCGGCCAGCACGCCAAGTATTTCGAGGACGCAACCCGGGCCTTCTCGCCGCAAGGCGTCGATGAGGGCAACGGCATTCTCGGGCACCTGTTCGGTTCGAAGGATCTGTCTCGCGCCGTGGCCAGCCAGGCGGCGCAAGCCAGCGGCGTCAATCAGCAGATCCTGCAGCAGATGCTGCCGGCGATCGCCTCGATGGTCATGGGCGGGCTGTTCAAGCAGACGGCAAACCAGATGCAGGCCGCCGGCGGTTTTGGCGGCGGCGGCAACAATCCGCTCGGCGAGATCATCGAGCAGATGATGCGGCAAGGCGGCGGCATGCAGGCCCCGGCGCCGCAGCCGCGCCAGGCGCCGCCGCCCCAGAACCCGATGGACAACCCGCTCGGCAAGGTGTTGCAGGACATGTTCGGCGGCGGCGCGGCTCAGCCACAGCCGCAAAGCCAGACGCAGCCGGCACCCAATCCCTACGGCGACAATCCGCTCGGCAAGGTGCTGCAGGACATGTTCGGCGGTGGCGCGCCTCAGCCGCAGCCGCAGGGGCGGGCGCAGCCGCAGCCCCAGCAGACGCAAAGCCCCTACGGAGACAATCCGCTGGGGAAAATCTTCGAGGAGATGCTGCGGCAAGGTGGCGGTGGCTTAGGCGGCATCCCCGGCGGACAGCCGGCGCCGCAACAGCCTCAAGCGCCCCCGCAACGTCAGGCACCGCAGCCACAGGCCAATCCGAGCGGCCGGCCGAAAAACCCGTTCGACGACCTGTTCGGCAAGATGTTCGAAACCGGCGCCCAGCAGCGTGATGACTACCAGAAGGGCGTGGAGACAATCTTCGACCAGTTTAAGCGGGACATGGACCGGCGGTAGGCGGTCTTCGCTGAGGTAGAAAGAGAAAAGCCCGGTCCTGGGAGGACCGGGCAGAGTGCAGGCGGGCCGGGGGGATCCGGCAGGGAGTGGGAGCCTGCATACTCGTCAGTCGCGTCGAACCCTGAAAAGGTTCACGGCAACCTAAACAACAAGCAACCGATCAGGCCACCTTGCGAGCGAAATCCTCGATCGTTTCGATGCGATCACTGGCGATCTCGCGCAGCATCGCCGTCGGGTCGCGGCCAAACGGCACGTCGATAGCGACATGCAGGTCGGCGCGCGTCAGGCCGATATCGGCGAGTTCGGCGTCCGACATCTCGCCAAGGCGATAAAAGGCGCGGCGGTTTTTCCAGGCGCGGTAGATGTTGGAGACGGTGTTGGCCACGCGCGTCGCAACGGCCGGACGCGAGGTGATGCGCGGGGTCTCGGTGGCGAAATCGAACGTGGTCATTGTCGGTCTCCTTCAGACTCGAACGGGCAAAGCCTTGCGATCGGCGCTGGCGACAGCGGCCGTTCCGGCTTCGATTCACATGCCTTCATGTGGACAATGCCAATTTGCCATCGGCCGATTGATTAATCCAACGAATGTTTCTAATCTTTACCATCAACACCAGTGATGGATCATATCGATGAAATCGCCGCTCGATCTCGATCAGTTGCAGACCTTCATCTCGATTGCCGACACCGGCAGCTTCACGCGAGCAGCCGAAGAGGTGCACCGGACCCAGTCGGCGGTGTCGATGCAGATGCGCCGGCTGGAGGAGCGGCTGGGCAAGCCGCTGTTCGAAAAGGACGGACGCACCAACAGGCTGACCGAGGAAGGCGACAAGCTGCTCTCCTATGCGCGGCGGCTGCTCTATCTCAACCGCGAGACCCTGGCGGCCTTCGACGACCGGCGGCTCGAAGGCACGATCCGCATCGGCACGCCCGACGACTACGCCGATCGTTTCCTGCCCGAGATCATGGCACGGTTCACCCGCTCCAATCCGCGCGTCGAACTCACCGTCATCTGCGAGCCGACGCCGGGGCTGGTCGAGCATATCAAGCGCGGCAATCTCGACCTCGCGCTGGTGACGCACAACGACGTACGCGGCCAGTCGGAGGTGGTGCGGCGCGAACCGCTGCTGTGGGTCACCTCGGCCAATCATGCCACGCATGAGCAGGAAACGCTGCCGATGGCCTTCGGCCGGCCGAACTGCATCTGGCGGCGCGCCGCCGTCGATGTGCTCGACCAGCAGAACCGCGACTATCGTATCCTGTTCACCAGTTTCTCGGCCACCGTCATCACCGCCGCGGTGCTTTCCGGGCTGGCAATCTCGGTGCTGCCGGAATGCGCGCTCAGACCCGGTATGCGGGTGCTGGGCGAAGCCGACGGCTTCGGCGCCCTGCCCGATTGCCGCATCGGCATCATGCGCGGCCAGACGTCGCGGCCGGAGATCGTCGATGCGCTCGCCCGCCATATTTCGGAAAGCCTGGACAACATCTCGGTGCCGGTCGGCGAAGACCCCGGAACGTTCGATTTCGCAGCGCTCGCCTTCACCAAGCTGCGGCGAACCAAGCCGAACCAGATCCTGCCCGGCTGGTAGGCAGGGCCAGGTGTGCGGGTTATGAACGGCTGGCCCGACGCAACCGCCTTGACGCGGGCGCCCAACCGTTCCCCAATCGACGGATGAGCGAAGTAGCATCCGAATCACGCACCAACGCCGCCGAATATACGGTGAGCGAGATTTCCGGCGCGCTGAAGCGCACGGTCGAGGACGTTTTCGGCAATGTGCGGGTGCGTGGCGAGATATCAGGCTATCGCGGGCCGCATTCCTCAGGTCATGCCTATTTCGCGCTGAAGGACGACCGCGCGCGGCTCGACGCCGTGGTGTGGAAAGGCACGATGAGCCGGCTGAAGTTCCGTCCCGAAGAGGGCATGGAGGTGATCGCCACCGGCAAGCTCACCACCTATCCCGGCAAATCCAACTACCAGATCGTCATCGACAATCTGGAGCCGGCTGGCGCCGGCGCCCTGATGGCGCTGCTGGAGGAGCGCAAGCGGCGGCTGCAGGCCGAGGGGCTGTTCGACACCGGTCGCAAGCGGCTGCTGCCGTTCATGCCGTGCGTCATCGGCGTCGTCACCTCGCCGACAGGGTCCGTCATCCGCGACATCATCCACCGCATCAAGGACCGCTTTCCGCTGCATGTCCTGGTCTGGCCGGTGCGCGTGCAAGGCGAGACGTCAGGCGCGGAAGTGACTGCCGCGGTCAACGGCTTCAACGCGCTGGCATGGGATGGCGCCATCCAGCGGCCCGATCTGTTGATCGTTGCGCGTGGCGGCGGCAGCCTCGAAGACCTCTGGGGGTTCAACGACGAGGCGCTCGCCCGCGCGGTTGCCGCTTCCGGCATTCCGGTGATCTCGGCTGTCGGCCACGAGACCGATTGGACGCTGATCGACCTCGTTGCCGACGTGCGAGCGCCGACACCGACAGGCGCGGCCGAAATCGCCGTGCCGGTGAAGGCCGACCTCGAAGCAACGCTTGCCAGCCTCGGTGCGCGGCTGAAAGCGGCGGTGCTGCGCAATTTCGAGCGCAAGCGGCAGGCCGCCCGTGCCGCCGCCCGGGCTCTGCCCTCGCCCGATCAATTGCTGGCGCTGCCGCGCCGGCGCCTCGATGAGGCGACATCCAGGCTGGGCCGGGGCCTGTTGGTCTCCACCGAACGCAAGCGTGCAAGGTTTTTTGCCGTGAAACTGACACCGGCAATGCTGTCGCAGCGCATTGCAGAGGCCCGGCGCACCAACGAACGCAATCTTTTGCGAGCACAAGGGGCACTGCGTGCGATGGCAAGAGCCCGGCGTGCGGAGCTTAACCGGGCGGCGGATCAATTGCCAAAATGTGCCAGGGCATCGCTGCAGCGGCACAAGCAGCAACTGGCCATGCTGCAAGGCCGCATCACGATCGAGCCGACGGCACGGCGGCAACGCGTGCAGAGGGATTTGCTGACAGCTTTGACAAGACGCGGCACGCAAGCAGTGGTGCTCAGGCTGGAGCGCCTGCGCGGCCGCATCGTCCAGGCCGACAGGTTGATGGCGTCGCTGTCGCACAAGGCCGTCCTGGCCCGCGGCTTTGCGCTGGTGAGAGATGCGGATGGCACCGTCGTCAAGCAGGCTGCCGACGTGGCGTCGGGAATGGCGCTTTCGCTCGAGTTCGCCGACGGGACCGCCGATGCGGTGGCAATCAGCGGCACGGCAAAACCGAAAGCCGTGGCCAAGCCGGCGGCCAAGGCCAAAGAGCCTGGCAATCAGGGATCCCTATTCTGACACCATGACCGACAATCCGCATCATCTGGCAACGCCCTCAGGCAAACCGCGCGCGCGAAATTTCGGCATCGGCTTCGACGGACGGCCTGGACCGTTCAACGCGATCACCGATGTGCCCGGCGTCGCGGTCGGCTATGCGACGCTGATCTCGGGCGATGGCGCGCTTGTCGTCGGCAAGGGACCGGTGCGCACCGGCGTGACCGCGATCCTGCCCAGGCCGCTTGCCGACCTCGCCAACCCGGTCTTCGCCGGGATCTTCAGCCAGAACGGAAACGGCGAACTGACCGGCTCGCACATCGTCGAGGAAACCGGCGCTTTCAACTTCCCGATCACCATCACCAACACGCATTCCTGCGGTGTTTCCCGCGACGGCACGCTGCGCTGGATGCAAAGCGTGCTGCCGGCGGCGCTCGACAGCGGCTGGGGACTGCCGGTGGCGGCGGAGACCTATGACGGCTTCCTCAACGACATCAACGGCCACCATTTGACGTCGGAGCATGTTGCGCAGGCCCTCGACGGTGCCGCCGGCGGACCGATCGAGGAAGGCAGCGTCGGCGGCGGCACCGGCATGATCACCTTCGGCTTCAAGGCCGGCTCCGGCACGGCATCGCGCATCGTCGAATGGCACGGCCGTGCCTATACGGTCGGCGCCTTCGTGCAGTCCAATTTTGGCAAACGGCGCAATATAACCATTCGCGGCCTGCGCGCCGGGCCGCAACTCGTCGAACCGGCTGTCCGCGAAGGCACACCGCGCGCCGAAAAGGGTTCGATCATCGCCGTCATCGCCACCGACGCACCGTTCCTGCCGCATCAGATGAAGCGGCTGGCCCGACGGGTGCCGCTTGGCGTCGCCATGACCGGAGGCTTCGGGTATCACAGTTCAGGCGACATTTTCATCGCCTTCTCGACCGCCAATGCGAGCGCCGCGCGGGCGCCATCCGGCCGCATCGCCAGTGCCGATTTTATTCCCGATACCGACATCGATCCGTTTTTCGATGCGGTGATCCAGACCGTAGAGGAAGCAATCCTCAACGCGCTGGTTGCCAATGACGATATGACCGGACGGGACGGGAATTTCGTGCCGGCGCTGCCGAAGACGTGGCTGAAGGAGACCTTTGGCTGAAGACAAAAACGCGGGCCAGAAGCCCGCGCTGCAACAATGTCGCCGCTATGCGATCATTCGGCGGCTTTGATCATTCCGCGGCTTTTCTGGGGGCCTGCTGGCTTTCTTCGGCCTCGGCCGCTTCCTCAAGCCGGGATGCGATAAGTTCCTGGATATCGCCGACTTCTTCCTGGATATCCTCCAGCGGAATGCCGACCTCGGCCGCCTCGGCGGCGCACTCCTTGGCCAAGGTTTCGGCCTGCTTGTCGATCCTTGCCTGGGAGGATTGGCAATGGACCTTTTCGCCGATCCATCCCCGCAAGAATTCGATGGCGTGTTCGCTCATACTGCTGTTCCCTGGCGGCAAAGCCGGTTGGTAATCATAAACGTCGACATCCCGCAAAGGATGCATGTCCCCATTCCAGCCGAGTCGCGGTCAGCCGGCAAGCCAATGCCGTCCAAGGTCCACAGAGCCATAGGAAATCGAGGGGTCAAGGGCATTTTCTGATTCTGGAGGGGTCGGTACCGTTGGCTGGGTCACACCCAGCGCTGCGCCACTGTTTCTATTTGCTTTTTTCCGGTTTCCGAGCCGATTTCCGTCACAATAGATGGCGCAAAACACTACACATTCACAGTTGCTTCGAGGTGCTGCCCTCGGGCGCGCGGGTCGAAGCCGCCGCTATATAGTGACATCCTCCTGCAATGTCGACTCCGCCCGCTATCCTGCTTCTTTCCGCCGCGCCGAAGGGCTCCGCGACGGACGCAGAACAAGTGACGATGGACCCGAACCGGGTGGAGCAGGCCCCGGCGGAGCCGCTCAGACGTGCACAGCCACCACCGCCGCGCAGTCGCCGGCCTTAACCAGCCCGGGGAAATGCCGCGCCGCAAGCATGCCCGACATTTTTGCCCGGATCTCCTGCGGAGCGACGCCGGTGCGGCCGGTGGAATGAATGCGCGCCAGCACCGAGCCTTCTTTGACGGGCTCACCGAGATCGACCATGGTTTCGATCATGCCGTCGTCTTCGGCGAACGAGAAACAATCGCCCGACGGCATGTCGAGCCACTGGGTTCGAGTCTTCTCGACCGCACCATCTACAATGCCGGCATGACGCAGCACGTTGAGAATGCCGCGCCTCGCGATCCGCACGGTTTGCGCGCGCGACGTGCCGCCGCCGCCAAGTTCGGTGCTGACGAAGACCTTGCCCATCTCCTCGGCTGCCGTGTCGTACATGCCAACGGCGTCGATCTCGATCATGCGCATCGAGAACGGAGCGGCAAAGGCCGCGACCGCGTCAAAGGCTTTCTGTTCCAGCGCCTTGTCGGGCAAAGTGTGCGCCGCGCAGAACGGCACGAAGTCCAGCGTCTTGCCGCCGGAGTGGAAGTCGAACACGATGTCGGCGCGAGGCAGCAGCTCACGTTGAAAGTAATCGGCGATCTTTTCGGTCACCGTTCCGTCCGGCCGGCCGGGAAAGCTGCGGTTCATGTTGCCCTTGTCGATCGGCGAGGTGCGCGTGCCGGCGCGGAAGGCCGGATAGTTCATTGCCGGCACGATGATCACCGTGCCGCTGACTTGCCTGGGATCGAGGGTCCTGGCGAGATCGTAGAGGGCCAGCGGCCCCTCATATTCGTCGCCATGGTTGGCGCCGGACAGCAGAGCTGCCGGTCCGTTGCCGTTGCGGATGACGCAGATCGGGATCATCACCGAGCCCCACGCGGAATCGTCGCGGCTGTAGGGCAAGCGCAGGAAGCCGTGCTGGACGCCGTCGCGGTCGAAATCGACGGTCGGCGCGACCGGTGATGAGCGTAGATTCGACATCGGGCTCAATCCTTCACCACCAGCTTACGCGGCACATTGGCCAGGCACTCCACACCGGTTTCGGTGATCAGGATGGACTCGGTGATCTCCAGTCCCATCGTTTCCAGCCACAGGCCGGTCATGAAATGGAAGGTCATGCCGGGCTTGAGTTCGGTGCGGTCGCCGGGACGCAAGCTCATCGTGCGCTCGCCCCAGTCCGGCGGATAGGACAGTCCGATCGAATAGCCGGTGCGGTTGTCCTTGACGATGCCATACTTCTTCAGCACGGCGAAGAAGGCGTTGGCGATGTCCTCACAGGCGTTGCCGGGTTTGGCCGCGGCCAGCCCCGCTTCCATGCCTTCCAGCGTCGCCTTCTCGGCATCGAGGAATTCCTGCGTCGGCTTGCCGAGGAAGACGGTGCGCGACAGCGGGCAGTGATAGCGGTTGTAGCAGCCGGCGATCTCGAAGAAGGTGCCCTCGTCCCGCTTCATCGGTCTGTCGTCCCAAGTCAGATGCGGCGCCGAGGCATCGGCACCCGACGGCAGCAGCGGCACGATCGCCGGATAGTCGCCGCCGATGCCGTCGACGCCGCGCGTGCCGGCATCATAGATTTCGGCAACGAGATCGCATTTGCGCATGCCGACCTCGATCTTGTCGAAGATGCGCTGGTGCATCGCCTCGACGATGCGAGCCGCCTTGCGCATATAGTCGATCTCGGTCGAGCTCTTCACCGCGCGCTGCCAGTTGACCAGCGCGGTGGCATCGACAAAGCGGGCATTGGGCAAATGCTTCTGCAGCGATGCGAAGGCGGCGGCCGAGAACCAGTAATTGTCCATCTCAACGCCGACTGTCAGCTTGCCCCAGCCGCGATCCGCAAGCACGCTGGCCAAAAAATCCATCGGGTGGCGCTCGGTCGACTGCACATAGTGATCGGCATAGCCGACGATGTTGTCATGCGCGAGATAGGCAGTGCGCTTGGCACCGTTGGCGTCCTGGCCACGGCCGTACCAGACCGGCTCGCCCGATGGCGGCACGATAACCGCCTGATGCACGTAGAACGACCAGCCGTCATAGCCGGTCAGCCAGGCCATGTTGGACGGGTCGCTGATAACAAGAAGATCGACGCCCTTCACCTCCATGGCTTTGCGTGTCTTGGCGAGGCGATCCGCATATTCGCCGCGCGAGAATCTCAGGTTCGGTTGCATTGTTCTTGGTCCTCGTTTGTTGGGCCTTGAGCCTGTTTCAACTTCGTTGAAACCGGCCCGTCGTTCTTGTTTGGGCGTGATCTTTCGGAAAACCGGTTCCCATTTTTCCGGATCACGCCTTGGCCAGCATCAGCTTTCGAAAATGGCCCCGGAACCGGCCACCCGCGCCCGATCGCGGGCGAACGTAGCTATCGCCGTATCCTGAACGCCGGTGCCGGTCAGATCGGCGATGGTGATGTCGCTGGCCGAGCGCCGACCATGCCGTTTACCGGCGATGATCTGGCCAAGTTCGGTCACCTCTTCGTCAGCGGCCATCACGCCCGCCGCGATGGCGTGATGCAGCTCACCCAGCCGCCGCGTCTGACGGGCGCTGTCGGCGACATAGAGGTCGGCCATGCGCAGGATTGCCGGCGCGATCTCGTTCTTGTGCTCGGCGTCGGAGCCCATCGCCGTGATGTGCTGGCCGGCGGAAACGAAACCCGCCTTGATCAGCGGCTCGGTCGAAGGCGTGGTGGTGACGATGATGTCGGCGCCGACAACTGCGTTTGCCGCGTCGGGCTCGGCATGCACGAGAATGCCGAGCTTTTCGCGCAGGGCTCCGGCGGTTGCCTCGGCCTTTGCCACATCGCGCGCCCAGATGCGCGCCTCGGAAATCGGCCGCACCAGCATCAGGGCTTCCAATTGCAACCCGGCCTGGACGCCGGCGCCGAAGATCGCGGCAACTGACGAGTCCTGCCGCGACAGATGTTTGGCGGCGACGGCGCCGGCAGCAGCGGTTCGGATATCCGTGAGATAGCCGTTGTCGAGCAGCAGTGCTTCGACCAGCCCGGTTTTGGACGACAGCAGCACCATCATGCCGTTGACGCTGGGCAGGCCGAGCTTCGGATTGTCGAAGAAGCCGGGGCTGATCTTGATGGCGAAACCGTCGATATCAGGCACGTAGGCGGTCTTCACGTCGACCTCGCCGCGATGCTCGGGAATGTCGAGCCGCAGGATCGGCGGCATCGCCACCGGCAGGGTGGCAAGCGCACGGAAGGCGTTTTCGACGCAGGCGACTGCATCGAGATCGAGTGTCACGATCGCGCGCAATTCTTGTTCGGTGAGGATCGTCATCCGGCTCATGCGGCGTGCTCCTTGAGCGATGGCGCCTCGCCGCAGACGATCCTGCGGTGCGCGTCCATATCGATGTTGCGGCCGGAGAGAAGCACGACCACCGGCCCGTCCGACCTGACCTTGCCGGCGAGCAGCGCGGCGATGCCGACCGCGCCGGCGCCCTCGACGATTTCGCGTTCGCGCGCATAGGCGTGACGGATGCCGGCGGCGATCTCGTCCTCGCTAAGCAGGACGATACCATCGAGCAGGTCGCGGCACATGGCGAAGGTCAGCCGGTTGTCGAGGCCGATGCCGCCGCCGAGCGAATCCGCCAGCGTCGGCAATTCCTCCACCAGCACCGGGCGGCCGGCATCGAGGCTGGCCTTCATCGCCGCGCCACGAGCCATCGAGACACCGATGATCTTTGTGCCGGGGCTGACGCCTTTGATGGCCGCGGCAACGCCTGAGGCGAGCCCGCCACCCGACAACTGCACCAGGACGAGGGCAGCATCCGGGACCTGTTCGATCATCTCAAGCCCGAGCGTGCCTTGCCCGGCGACAATGTCGGGATGGTCGAAGGGCGGCAGCATAACCAGCCCCTCTTGCGCCACCAGCCGATCGACCTCCTGCTGGGCATCGTCCTGACTGTTGCCGATAATGCGAACCTCCGCGCCCAGCCGGCGGATCTCGTCGAGCTTGTTTTCAGGCACCAGCCGCGACATGCAGATCACCGCGCGCATGCCCTCAAGCTTCGCCGCATGCGCCAGCGCGCGGCCGTGGTTGCCGGTCGAGGCCGCGACCACGCCACGCGCCTTCTCCGCGGTGCTGAGCGAAGCGACGGCATTCGAGGCGCCGCGCAGCTTGAAGCTGCCGGTGGTCTGCCGGTGTTCGAGCTTGAGGTGGACGGGGACGCCCAGCCCTTCGGAAAGACTTTGGGACAGCACGGTCGGCGTGCGCTCGACCTTGCCGGCAATGCGCTCATGCGCGGCGCGAATGTGCTCAAGAGTGACCTGTGTCATGATCATCAATCAGGCGGCAAATGGCTGCGTCATCAGACGGCCGAATTCGGGACGCGGCGTGTCATCTCCGCACAGCCGCAGACAATTCCAGGCGGTCGCCTGGTTGCTGGTCACCACGGGACGTCCAATAGTTTTTTCCATTCCGGTGACCGCGAGGGCGCTACGCAGCGCCGTGCAGGAGACGAACAGCGCATCGGCGCTGGTGTCGGTCGCCTCACGCGCCAGTTCGACGAGGGCCGCCGGTGCGATGCGCGCCATCTCGCGGTCGTCCTCGAAACCGAGGCAGGTGAAGCTGGCGATCTCGAAGCCGTGCGCCGCGAAATAGGCGGCCATCGGCCTGGATGTCTCGACCGTGTAGGGAGTGAGGATGCTGATCTTGCTTGCGCCCAGCGCACGCAGCCCGCGCACGCCCGCCATCGGCGGGGTGATTACCGGCACGCCGGGCTTTGCGACCTGGATCGCCGCCTCGATCTCGGCATCGCCGATCACCACCGAGGCCGAAGTGCAGGAATAGCAGACGGCATCGAGTGGCTCATCCGGCAGGATCAGGGCCGCGCCCGCCGTCAGCGCCGGCTGCATCTTGCGCAGGTTTTCGGGCGTCGTCGGGTTGGCATAGGGAATGCGCGCGACATAGACGCCGACGCGTTCGCTCGCCACCATGCGGCGGAAATCCGGTTCGCTGGTGTGGTCGGTGGCCAGGATGATCAGGCCGATGCGCCGCTCCAGCGGACGCGCATCCAGTGCCGGCCGTTTTGGATACACCTTGATCTCGGGCAAGGGTTTCATCGGTTACCTCTCGATCTTGCCGTAGCGGCGTTCCAGCCAGCGCAGCAACACGACCGAAAACAGACTGATGACCAGGAAGAAAGCACCGACCAGGGTGATCGGCTCGATATAGCGATAGTAGGTGTTGGCGACGCTTTTGGCCTGGTTCATCAGTTCCAGCACGGTGATCGCCGACAGCAGCGGCGTTTCCTTGAACATGGCGATAAAGTAATTGGCGAGCGCCGGAATCATCGGTGGGATAGCCTGCGGAATGATGATGTGGGTCCAGGTCTGACTGGCGCTCAAATTGCACGCCTTGGCGGCCTCCCATTGGCCGCGCGGCACATTGTCGATGCCGGCACGATAGACCTCGGCCGTATAGGTGCCGTAATGCAGCCCGAGCCCGATGACACCGGCGACCAGCGGCGGCAGCAGGATGCCGATGTCGGGCAGCACGTAGAAGATGAAATAGAGCTGCACCAGCAGCGGCGTGCCGCGGATGAATTCAGCCGCCCAGCCGACCGTGCGCGACAACGCCTTGTTGGGCGAGCGGCGCGCCAGCGCAATGCCAAGCCCGACGATCGCCGCCAGCACCGAGCCGAGCAGCGTCGCCAGGATGGTGATCTTCACGCCCTGGATCAGCGTTGGCATGATTTCCCAGACGAAATTCCAATCCCATTCCATCAGTAGGCCCAATTTATCAGAAGGGAGTTGGCCATCAGGCACGCACCCCGTCGAGGCCGCGCGCCATGCGTCGTTCCAGCGAGCGCACGCCCCACGAGATGAGCAGGGCGAGGATGAAATAGATGATCAGGATGGTGGTGAACGGCACCAGGGTGTTGCCGGTCTGGGCGCGCACCACCTGCGCCTGGAAGGTCAGGTCGGTGAGCGAGATCAGCGACACCACGGCGGTCGCCTTGAGCAATTCGATGGCATTGTTGCCAAAGGTCGGCAGCATCACCAGCAGCGCCTGTGGCAGGATGATGTGGCGCATGCCTTGCCAGCGGCCGAGATTGAGCGCTGTGCAGGCCTCATACTGTTCGCGGCCGATCGACTGGATGGCACCGCGCACCACTTCGGCGGCGTAGGCGCCGACATTGAGGCCGAGCGCCAGCACGCCGGCCTGCAACGGGGTCAGCGAAATGCCGATGAAGGGCAGCACGAAATAGGCCCAGAACAACTGCACGAAGATCGAGGTGCCGCGGAAGAACTCGATGTAGGCGGTGGCCAACCAACGCAGCGCAAAGAAGCGCGACACGCGCCCCATGCCGGCGAGGAAGGCCATGATCAGCGCCAGCACCGACCCCATCAGCGTCAGCTCGATGGTGACAAGCGCTCCCTGCAATATCAGGCCGAAATAGCCGGACCACTGGGTCATTCGGTTTCCAACGTTGGGTTTAGCATCTTCTCCCCGTTCACGGGGAGAAGATGCCGGCAGGCAGATGAGGGGCGGCGCGAACTTGCGAAGGTTTGGCGCCGCCCCTCATCCGTCACTTCGTGACACCTTCTCCCCGTTGAACGGGGAGAAGGAAGGATCACTTCGCCGCGCAGAGCTTGTCGCGGCTGGTCGACATCGCGGCTGCCGCCGAGAAGCCGTAGGGCTCGATGATCTTGGCGAACTCGCCCGATTTCTTCATCTTGGCCAGTTCCACATCGAAGGCGTCGCGCAGTGCCTCGTCGCCCTTCTTGAAAGCGGCGCCGTCGCAATAGACCGGTGCGCCCTGCACCGGAGCGATGACTTCGAGGTTCGGATCGTTGGCCTTCTTGACCAGATCATTGATCGACAGGACGGGCAGCGAATAAGCGTCGATGCGGCCATCCTGGAGCATCTTCACGCCGCTCTGGCCATCCGGCACGACGATGACGCGATCGCGTGGCACGCCGGCATTGAGCGCGAGCTTCTCCTCGGTGCCGCCGCCCGGCGCGCCGATGGTCGCAGTCGTATCCTTGGCGACATCCTCATAGCTCTTGAAACCCTTTGGATTGCCTTTCTTCACCAGCATCGCCTCGGCGTCGCACAGCACGGGTTCCGAATAGGCGACCGCAGCACAGCGCTCCGGCTTCATGAACAGGCCGGCGGTGACGACATCGAAGCGACCGGCCTGCAGGCCGGGGATCATGGCGCCATATTCGGAGATCGAAGCGGCAACGTCGGCGACGCCGAGCCGCTTGAATATCTCGCGGGCCACATCAGGCGCGGCACCCGAAACCTTGCCGTCGGCGGCGACCGCCGTATAGGGCGGCTCGTTGGCGATGGCGAGGCGGGCGAAACCTTGCGCCTTGAGCTGCTCGAGCTTGCTGTCATCGGCCGAACCGGGGATCGAGGCGGCCAGCACCGCCGTCAGTGCAAGACCGGCAACGCCGGCCAGAATGCCAAGTTTGTTCATTGTTCCCAACTCCTTGTTTCTTGTCTTGCTTTGTTGCATGGCGGCCCTCGCCGCCTCGGGACGACTTCGTCGCCCTGGGCATTGCGGTCAGACCCGATGTCCGGCCGCGATGATCTTCTTCAGGAAACCTTGCGTGCGCTCCTGCTTGGGATTGCGGAAAATCTCGTCCGGTTTGCCTTCTTCGACGATCCTGCCGCGATCGAAGAACAGCACCCGGTCGGCGAAATCATGGGCAAAGCCCATCTCGTGGGTGACCAGCAGCATGGTCATGTCGGTCTCGGCGGCGAGCTTGCGCATGACGTTCATCACCTCCTCGACCAGCTCTGGATCGAGCGCCGACGTCACCTCGTCGAACAGCATGATCTTCGGCGACAGCGCCAGCGCCCGAGCGATCGCCACGCGTTGCTTCTGTCCACCGGACAGCTGCGCCGGCATGTTCTTGGCCTTGTCGGCCATGCCGACCATTTCGAGCAGTTCCATCGCCCGCTTTTCGACGGCGGCACGCGGCGTGCCCTTGGTCAGCATCGGCGCCAGCGTGACATTGTCCATGACGCACTTGTGCGGAAACAGGTTGAACAGCTGGAACACCATGCCGATCTTCTGGCGCATCCTTGTCAGATGCCGCTCATCGGCGGGCAACAGCTGGCCATTGCGCTCCATGTGATAGAGCTGCTCGCCGTCGATCTGGATATGACCGCCATCGATGCGCTCCAGCGTCATCAGGATGCGCAGGATCGTCGTCTTGCCCGAACCCGATGGGCCGATCAGTGCCAGCTTCTCGCCGGGCATGACTTGCATCGACAGGCCGTCCAGCACCTTGAAGCTGCCGAAGCTTTTCGAGATGCTGTCGATCTTGATGATGGGCGCTGGTGCGGACAAATGTATTTCCCCGTGCTGGAGAAGCCTATGCCCCTTAACGATGCGGAACGCGCCAAATCATGTCAATTGGGAAAATAATATCATGACAATTATTCTGATTCCCCACAATTTCCGGGCAAACCGGACCTAGATTGCGAGCAGCAGATGCTCCGGATCGCCAAGCAGCAGCTTGGTGACAACGCCGAGGCCGGCGCGCAGTTCCCCCTCGGTGGTCGAACCCAGCGAGATACGCACCGCCGGGTGCCAGGGCGCACCCGAAATACGGAAGGATGTTCCGGGCGCGATAGCCACGCCTTGCAGGCGGGCCTGGGCGACAAAGCTTTCCTCGGCACGGTCCGCGGGCAGTTGAAGCCAGACATGCAGCCCGTCTCGCCGGGCGCGATAGTCGACCCCCGCCAGCACCTGCGCTGCAATATCCTGCCGGCGCCGCAAAGCCGCGCGCTGCCAGTGGACAAGCTCCATCGCCGTGCCGTCGGTCACCCATTTGGTGGCGATCTCGGCCACCAGCGGCGTCGCCATCCAGTTCGAAACCAGATGCCGGTTGGCGACGGCGGCGACGTAGCGGTCGGGTGCGGCCAGATAGCCGATGCGCAGGCCGGGCACGGTGATCTTGGTGAAGGAGGTGACGTAGAGCGTGCGCTCCGGCGCGAACGCGGCAACCGGCGGCGGCCGGTCTTCGACCAGCGGACCCAGCACATCGTTCTCGATGATGGCGATATCGTGCTTGCGCGCGACCGCGGCGATCTCTTCTCGCCGCCGCGCATCCATCAGCGTCGCCGTCGGATTGATGACCGAGGGCTGCACGAAGACCGCGCGGATGTCGGAAAGCCGGCAGGCCTCGTCCAGCGCTTCCGGAATCAGGCCGTTGTCGTCGATCGGCAGGCCTTCCAGGTTGAAGCCGAGATAGCGTGCCAACGGCACCAGCGTATGGTGGCCGATCGCCTCCGTGGCGACCGTAGAGCCCGGCGGCGCGACGCTCATCAGCGCCACTGTCATGCCGGCGGTGGCGCCGTTGGTCAGGCTGACGTTCTGCGGCGATGCATCGAGGCCGCACAGTCTCAACCATTCGACGGCGACGGCGCGGTGGCGGGGAAACACCATGTTGGGCCGGAACGAAAGTGCTGAACTCGACGGCAGGTTCTCAGCCAGCCATCCCAGTGCCTGCTTCAGCCGCTCAAGATGCATCGGCTCGCAGACCGGTTTCAGGATCGAAAGGTCGATGACTTCACCGAGCCGCTCCGGCAGATAGGGCGGCTCGGGCTCGCGGCGCTGCGTCTGGACGAAGCTGCCGCGGCCGATCTCGCCCGAAATCAGGCCGCGCCGGATCAGTTCCTCATAGGCGCGGCTGACCGTCTGCACCGAAAGCTTGAGGTCGTCGGCCAGCCTGCGATGGGTCGGCAACCGCGCGCCATTGGCAAGGCGTCCGTCATGGATGGCGCGCGCGAACTGGTCGGCCAGCGACTGATAGGCCGGCCGCCGGATAAGCGCGGGATCGGGTTGCCACAATGTCATGACTTATTAGAGATCGAAATCAGTGCAATTGACAATCGAAATAATGCGCCGTCATGGTACTCGGACGAAAAAGTGAGCCCTGATGACATCAGCGAAACTCGACCCGATCGACCTGAAAATCCTCGACGCCATCCAGCGCGACGGACGCATCACCAAGCTGGCGCTGGCCGAGCAGGTCGGCCTGTCTCCGACGCCGTGCTGGATGCGGTTGCGCAAGCTGGAAAAGGCCGGCATCGTCTCGGGCTATCACGCCAGGATCGCCATGCGCGTCGTGGCACCCGTTGCCACCGTGCTGATGGAGGTGACGCTGGCAAACCACCGCCAGGCCGATTTCGACCGCTTCGAGCGCGTTATACGCGATGTTCCCGAGATCGTCGCCTGCTGGTCTGTCGGCGGCGGCGTCGACTATCTGTTGAAAGTAATGGCGCGCGACATCGACGCCTATCAGCGGCTGGTCGATGGCTTGCTGGACCGCGAGATCGGCATCGATCGTTACTTCACCTACATCGTCATCAAGACCGTGAAGGACGAGGTGGCGCTGCCCATCGCAGAGCTTTTGCCGGCGTCGTCATAGGAGCGGAGAGATTCTCTCGCCGGGCAACCCGATAGAGAGAGTCTCTCTACGTCAGGACTTCCAAACAGCCTCTCTATCTGCATCGGGCGGATAGTCTTCCCTTATCAGTCCGAACCGGGAGGCTTTGACCATGTCCGCGCATTTCGCCCGCTCGCATCGCCATGAAGCGCTCGACGGCCTCGCCGACCGCCGGCTGCTGCGCGAACTGGCCTATGTCGATGGCCACTGGACCGCAAGCGAGGCTGCCGAAAGCTTCGAGGTCACCGATCCGGCCACCGGCACGACCGTCGCTTTCGTCGCCGCGCTCGATGGCCGGCAGACGACAAAGGCGATCGATGCCGCGGCGCGCGCCTTCCCGGCCTGGCGGGCGCTGTTGCCGCAGGAGCGCTCGAAAATTTTACGAAAATGGTTCGAGCTGATCGTCGGCGCCAAGGATGATCTGGCTCTGCTGATGACGCTTGAACAGGGCAAGCCTCTGCAGGAATCGCTGGGCGAGATCGACTACGCCGCCTCCTTCGTCGAATGGTATGCCGAAGAAGCAAAACGCCCGAACGCCGAGAGCGTCACCAGCCATCTGCCGAACGCCGAGATGATGGTGCGGCGCGAGCCGCTCGGCGTCGTCGGCGTTGTCACGCCGTGGAATTTTCCGTCGGCCATGCTGACCCGTAAGGCGGCCGCCGCCCTTGCCGCCGGCTGCACCATCGTCGCGCATCCGTCCTCGGAAACGCCGCTGTCGGCGCTGGCGCTGGCCGAACTCGGCGAACGCGCCGGCCTGCCCGTGGGCGTCTTCAACATCGTCACCGGCAAGGCTTCGACGATCGTCGGCCGGATGTGCGAAGATCCGCGCGTGCGTGCCATGAGCTTCACCGGCTCGACCGAGATCGGCCGGCTGATCGCCGCCCAGAGCGCGCCGACCATGAAGCGGCTGGTGATGGAGCTTGGCGGTCATGCCCCGCTGATCGTCTTTGCCGATGCAGATCTGGACAAAGCGGTTGATATCGCCATCGACGCCAAATTCGCCACGTCGGGCCAGGACTGCCTCGCCGCCAACCGCATCTACGTCCAGCGTCCGATCTACGATCGGTTCTGCGCCGCCTTCGCCAAGCGCATCGAGACGCTGCGGACCGGCAATGGCCTAGCCGAGAAGATCGACATCGGGCCGCTGATGCATGAGCGCGCCATCAAGAAGGTGGAGGAACAGGTCGCCGATGCCATCGCTCACGGCGCGCGCTGCCTCACCGGGGGCAAACGGCACCAGGCCGGCCCGCTGTTCTACCAGCCGACGCTGCTGGCCGATGTCAGTGACGAAGCGCTGATCATGCGCGAGGAGACGTTTGGCCCGGTTGCCGCCGTGACGCCGTTCGACAGCGAGGATGACGTGATTGCCCGCGCCAACGCCACCGAGTATGGCCTCGTCGCCTATGTCGTGACCGAGAATGGTGGCCGGCAGCAGCGCATGGGCCGCGCGCTCGACTACGGCATGGTCGCCATCAACCGCGTCAAGATCACCGGCGCGCCGATCCCGTTCGGCGGCGTCAAGCAATCGGGCATCGGGCGCGAAGGCTCGCGCCACGGGCTCGAAGCCTTCACCGATCTGAAGTATCTCTGTCTGGACGTCGCCTAGGTTCGTCCTGCCATCCCTCAAGGAGTTAAAAAATGCTCGACCAGTCCAACGAACTCGCCGCCTGGGATCGCGACCACTTCTTCCATCCCTCGACCCATATGGGCACGCACGCGCGGGGCGAAAGCCCGACACGCATCATGGCCGGCGGTGAAGGCGTCACCGTGTGGGACAACAATGGCAGGAAGAGCCTCGATGCCTTCGCCGGGCTCTATTGCGTCAATGTCGGCTACGGCCGCCAGAAGATCGCTGACGCCATCGCCGCCCAGGCGAAGAACCTCGCCTATTACCACGCCTATGTCGGCCACGGTACCGAGGCCTCGATCACGCTGGCCAAGATGATCATCGATCGCGCGCCGCAGGGCATGTCGCGGGTCTATTTCGGCCTCTCCGGTTCGGATGCCAACGAAACCAACATCAAGCTGATCTGGTACTACAACAACGTGCTCGGCCGGCCGGAGAAGAAGAAGATCATTTCGCGCTGGCGCGGCTATCACGGCTCGGGCGTGATGACGGGATCGCTGACCGGGCTCGACCTGTTCCACAACGCCTTCGACCTGCCGCGCGCGCCGATCCTGCACACCGAGGCACCCTACTACTTCCGCCGCGCCGACCGTTCGATGAGCGAGGAGCAGTTTTCGCAGCATTGTGCCGACAAGCTCGAGGAGATGATCCTGGCCGAAGGCCCGGAAACCGTCGCTGCCTTCATCGGCGAGCCGATCCTCGGCACTGGCGGCATCGTGCCGCCGCCGGCCGGCTATTGGGAAAAGATCCAGGCGGTGTTGAAGAAGTACGACGTGCTTCTGGTCGCCGACGAAGTGGTGACGGGCTTCGGCCGACTGGGCACCATGTTCGGCTCCGACCATTACGGCATCAAGCCGGACCTGATCACCATCGCCAAGGGCCTGACCTCGGCCTATGCGCCGCTGTCGGGCGTCATCGTCGCCGACAAGATGTGGCAGGTGCTGGTTGAGGGCTCCGACAAGCTCGGTTCGCTCGGCCATGGCTGGACCTATTCGGCACATCCGATCTGCGTTGCCGCCGGCGTCGCCAATCTCGAGCTGATCGACGAGATGGATCTTGTGACAAATGCCAAGGAGACCGGCGCCTATTTCCGCGCCGAGCTGGCCAAGGCGGTCGGCGGCCACAAGAATGTCGGTGACGTCCGCGGCGACGGCATGCTGGCAGCGGTGGAATTCGTTGCCGACAAGGACGACCGGGTGTTCTTCGACGCTTCGCAGAAGATCGGACCGCAGGTGGCGACAGCGCTTGCCGCAAGCGGCGTCATCGGCCGCGCCATGCCGCAGGGCGACATTCTTGGCTTCGCGCCGCCGCTCTGCCTGACCCGCGAGGAAGCCGACATCGTCGTGTCGAAGACCGCCGATGCGGTCAAGAGCGTGTTTGCCAATCTCTGAGATCGACTATGAATGCCATGACCAGAACCCTCCCCGCCACCATGGCCGCCGTGCTGCTTGTCGGGCACGGCGGGCCGGAAAAACTCGTCTACCGCAGCGATGTGAAAGTGCCCGCGCCTGCGCCAGGTGAAGTGCTGGTCAAGGTCAGCGCTTGCGGCATGAACAACACCGATGTCTGGGTGCGCCAGGGCGCCTATGGCACGGAGGAGGACGCTGCCGCCGTGTCGACATGGCGGCGCCAGGGCAACACGCTTGTTTTCCCGCGCATCCAGGGCACCGACACCGTCGGTACCATCGCCGCCGTCGGCGAAGGCGTGTCGCCGGAGCGTATCGGCGAACGGGTGATGGTCGATTTCTCCATCTACAATCGCGACGACGATTCGCTCGCCGACATCGACTATATGGGCCATGGCCGCGACGGCGGCTACGCCGAATACCAGGCCGTGCCGGCCGAGAATACGCATGTCGTCGATACCGACATGAGCGACGTCGAACTCGCCACCTTCTGCTGCGCTTACCTGACCGGCGAACAGATGCTGGAGCGCGCCGGCTTGAAGGCCGGCGAGCGCGTGCTGGTCACCGGCGCCTCGGGCGGCGTCGGTTCCGGCATCGTGCAACTGGCACGGGCGCGCGGCGCCATTCCCTATGCCGTCGTCGGCAAGGGCAAGGAACAGGCGGTGCTGGACATCGGCGCCGAGGCGGTCATCACCCGTGGCGTCGCAGACCTGCCGCAAGCCGTGATTGAAGCGACCGGCGGCCAACCGATCGACGTGGTGGCCGACCTGGTCGGCGGCGCGATCTTCAACGACCTCTTGCGTATTCTCAGGCCCGAAGGCCGCTACACGACCGCCGGCGCGATTGCCGGTCCGGTCGTGCAACTCGATCTCAGGACCATGTATCTCAAGCAGTTGCAGTTGCATGGTTCGAGCCAGGGCACGCGCGCGGATTTCCGTCGCATCGTTGGTTACATCGAGGCGAAGAAAATCCGGCCGCTGGTCGGTGGCGTCTACAAGCTCTCCGATTTCCACCATGCGCAGGCGGATTTCATTGCCAAGGATTTCGTCGGCAAGCTGGTGGTGGTGCCGGATGCCATGTGGGGTTCGGCTGGCTGAACACTCTATGCCTCAACCCTGCTGGGCCGCCCTCAACAGCATGCCGAACAGGTCGCGCGGTTCGTCGGGGTCGGCCAGCATGTCGAGTTCCTGGTAGAGGCCGGTCGACTTCAGCTGATCCCTGACATAGCGCAGCGCCGAAAAATCCTCGATGGCGAAGCCGACCGAATCGAACAGCGTGATCTGGCCGGAATCGCGCCGGCCTTGCACGGCGCCTGACATCACCTGCCACAACTCGATCACCTCATGATCCGGCGCAAGCTGCTGGATCTCGCCCTCGATGCGGGTCTGCGGCGGGGATTCGACGAAGATGTCTGAGCGCAGCAGGATATCGCGATGCAATTCGGTCTTGCCGGGACAGTCGCCGCCGACCGCGTTGATGTGCACGCCGGAGCCGACCATGTTGTCTGTGAGGATGGTGGCGTACTGCTTGTCGGCGGTGACGGTGGTGATGATGTCAGCCCCCTCGACCGCCTCCTGCGCGGTGCCGCAGGCGACCATGTCGAAGCCGAGACCGGCGAGATTACGGATGCATTTTTCGGTGGCCGAGCGGTCGATATCGTAAAGCCTCAGCCTGTCGACGCCGAGCAGCGCCTTGAAGGCCACCGCCTGGAATTCGGCCTGGGCGCCGTTGCCGATCAGCGCCATGCAGCTGGAGCCGGCCGGCGCCAGGTACTTGGCGGCCAGAGCCGACATCGCCGCCGTGCGCAGCGCCGTCAGGATGGTCATTTCGGACAGCAATACCGGGTAGCCATTGTGGACGTCGGCGAGCATGCCGAAGGCGGTCACGGTCTGGCGTCCCTCGCGCATGTTCTTGGGATGGCCGTTGACATATTTGAAGCCGTAGACTTCGCCGTCGCTGGTCGGCATCAGTTCGATGATACCCTCGGCGCTGTGCGAGGCGACGCGCGGCGTCTTGTCGAACAGCTCCCAGCGGCGGAAATCATTCTCGATGTAGCCGGCGAGTTCGACGAGGAAGCGTTCGACGCCGATCTTCAGCACCAGCTTCATCATATGATCGACGCTGACGAAGGGCACGATGTTGAGATTGGGGATCATTTTTTCTTATCCTTGCCGCATGCAGGCGCTCAGTCCTGGCGATGCGCGTTGTGTGCCTTCATCATTGTTGCCAGCGCCGGATCGTTTTGCTCCAGCACCCTGATGGCTCCGCCTGTGTCGTAGAGGCGCTCATCCTGGCCCATCTTGAACTTGGCTTCGAGCCGCCCGATCGGCAGGTCAAACCCTATGATACCAGGTATGCGCCGCTCCATGCCGCCTGGTCCGAGCTCACGCATGCCCCAGCGATCGTCGCGATCCTTCTCCAGCACGTCGACAAGCTGCAGGAGATGCCGGGCGGTGCCGTGATCGTCGAGCGGCACCGGATGCCCATGACAATGCACGACGGCAAAGTTCCAGGTCGGCGCGCTGTCGCGCACCGGATTGCGCGGATACCAGGACGGCGAGATGTAGCCATGCGGGCTGTGGAAGACAGTGATCGTCTCCCTGCCTTCGCTGATCAAGGTGCTGTGCGGATTGGCCCGGGCGAGATGCGAGATCAGCGTTCCGTTTTCACCCCGCGCGCGATCGAGCACGAAGGGAAGATGAGAGACGACAAGGCCCTGCGGTCCCGCTGTCACCACCGTGGCAAAGGCCGCGGCCTCGATCAGGCCGAACACCTCGTCGCGCGACAGTGGCGCGAACTCGGGCTTGGTATACATCAGGTCAGCTTCGCTGGGCGCGAACCGCCGGGATCAGGCCTTGCGGGCGAACCAGCAGCACGGCGATGACGCCCGACAGCACGATGGCGTCGCGATAGGGCGCGATCGCTCCCGGCAATGTCGCTTGCAGCAGCACCTCGATGATGCCGAGCAGGAAGCCGCCGGCGACAGCACCGGGCAAGCTGCCGAGCCCGCCGACGACGGCGGCGATAAACGCCTTCAGCACCGGCGTGAAACCCATCAGCGGGTCGACCGAGGCACGCTGCGCCACCCACAGCATGGCCGCCAGCCCGGCGAGCAGGCCGGAGAGCAGGAAGGCGGTGGCGATGATGCGGCTGGCCGGAATGCCCATCAGGCGCACGACGTCGAAATCCTCCGCTGCGGCACGCATCGCCGTCCCGGTCACCGAGCGGCGCAGGAAGACTTCCAGCGCAATCAGCGCCAGTGCGGAGACGACGATGGAGATGCTGGGACCGACGCCGATGGTGAAATCGCCGAAGGAGAAAGCGCCGGTCATCCAGCCAGGCATGGCGACAGCCTGCGGCCGCGCCGAAATGCCGTTCTGGAAGACGACCTTCAGCAGGCTGGAGACAGCGAAGCTGGTCAGCAACAGACTGGTGACGCTGGCGCCGCGCATCGGCCTGAACGCGATGCGCTCCATGGCGACAGCGGCGAGCGCGCCGCAGGACACGGCGACAAGCACCGCCACCGGGAACGGAAAGCCAAGCACCAGCGAGGCCAGCAGCGCATAGCCCGACAGCGTCATCAGTTCGCCATGGGCGAAGTTGATCAGGCCGACGATGGAAAAGACGATCGCCAGCCCGAGCGCCAGCAGCGCATAGACGCCGCCGAGGCTCACCGCATTGATGATCTGCTGCGCGATCATGCTTCTTAAGCTCCTAGATAGGCCTGGCGGACGAGGTCCGAAGAGGCGAGTTCTTTTGCCCTGCCCGACAGCACCACTTCGCCATTGGCGAGCACGACGGCGCGGTCGGCGATTTCGAGCGCCAGCGCCACATTCTGTTCGACCAGAAGGATGGTCAGGCCCTTGCGGCGCAGTTCGGCGATCAGGTCGAAGACGGTGTCGATCAGTTGCGGGGCAAGGCCGAGCGAGGGCTCGTCGAGCAGGATCATGCGCGGCTTGCCCATCAGCGCGCGGGCGATGGCCAGCATCTGCTGTTCGCCGCCCGACAGATTGCCGCCCTTGACGCGGTGGTAGCGGCGCAGGATCGGGAACAGCTCCAGCATCTCCTCTTCGCGCAGCCGCGCCTCGGCCGCCGGCTGATGCACCGCGCCGCCGAGACGCAGATTGTCGGCCACCGTCAGGCTGGCGAAGATGCGGCGGCCTTCCGGAACCAGCGCGACGCCCTTGCGGGCGATCGCCTCCGGCGCCAGGCCGGTGATGTCGACACCGTCGAAGACCACCTTGCCCGATGCCGCCGGCACCAGCCCGGCGACGGCGCCGAGCGTCGAGCTCTTGCCGGCACCGTTGGCGCCGACCAGGGCGATGATCTCGCCGCTGTCGACGGCGAGGTCGACGCGGCGCACCGCCTCGACCTCGCCGTACCGGATTTTCAGGGCTTCGACGCTCAGCATGACATCACGGCGCCGGAACGTCGGCGGCTTCGGGGATCAGGGTCTCGACATGCTTGCCTTCGCCGCCCTCGTAGCGCATCAGCGCCACTGGCCGCAGCGGCATGCGGTCGGTGCCGGCATAGGTGATCTTGCCGGTGATGCCCTCGAAATCCTTGAGGCCGGCGATGGCGTCGCGGATCGCCTTCGGGTCGTCGGAGCCGGCCGTCTTGACCGCCTGGTCGAGGATCAGGCCGATCTCGTAGCCATTGACCTCATAGGTCGATTCCGGCGCATGGCCGGCATATTTGGTGAAGGCGGCGTTGAAGGCTTCGAGCTTGCTGCCCGGCTCGGCATAGCCGGCCGCGGTGTAGACGACGCCGTCGACCAATTTGCCGAGCGCCTTGATGGTCGGCGTACCGATGGCATCGGCTCCATAGACCGGGATGGTGACGCCGGCGCCGCGCAATTGCTGGATGAAGGCTGGGAAATCGGGCTCATAGGCCGCCGTCATGATCAGGTCGGGCTTATCGGCCAAGCCCTTGATGTTGGTGATCTCGGCGGAAAAGTCGGGCTGGCCCATGCTGAAAGTGCCGCGGCCGACAATGGTGCCGCCCTTCTTCTCGAACACCTTGCCGAAATATTCCGGCAGATTGGCGGTGTAGGTGGAGTCCGGCGAGGTCAGCAGGAACACCTTCTTCTTGCCTTCGGAGACGGCGAAGTCGGCAACCGCCGTCGCCTGTACATTGTCGGCGGGATAGGTGCCGAACATGACATCGCCGACCGCGCCGGTGAGCACCGGGGCGGAGCCGCACAGCGTCAGGGTCGGAATGCCGAGAGGCTGGGTCAGCTGGCCGGCGGAAATCGAGGGATCGGCATCGCACGGCGTGATCATGATCTTGGCGCCGGCATCGATCAGCTCCTGCGCGACCGTGGCGGTCTGCGCGGTGTCGGAGCGGGTGTCCTTGATCAGCAGCTTGACGGTGTATTTGCCGCCGAACCCGCCCTTGGCGTTGAGTTCGTCGAGCGACATGCGCAGGCCGGCAAGTGCCGGCTGGTCGTAAGGGGCAAGACCGCCTGTCTGCGCGGTCGCGGCACCGATGATGATCTCCTCGGCGCTGGCCGTCGAAATGGTGGCGATGCCGAACACGGCAGCGCAGAAGGCGGCGCGATGGAGGCGATAGAGGCTTGGCATGTCGGTTCTCCTTCTGGATTTTTGTCGTTGGTCGTTGCGGTCTATGCGGTCTGGTTTTCAGGCGTTGCGGTCTTGGCGAGCGCCGTGCGGCTGCCGAGATAGGCGGCGATCACGGCGGGGTTCTTCTGAACGTCGCCCGGCGTGCCGTCGGCGATGACGCGGCCATGATCGATGACGACAATGCGTTCGCACAGGTTCATCACCAGCCTCATGTCGTGCTCGATCAGGACGACGCCGATGCGGCGCTCGGTGCGGACTGTCGAGAGGATGGAAACCAGTTCGGCGGTCTCGACGGCGTTCATGCCGGCGGCCGGCTCGTCCAGCAGCAGGAAGCGCGGCTTCAACGCCAGCGCACGTGCCACTTCCAACCGGCGTCGCTGGCCATAGGCAAGCCTGGCGGCCGGCTGATCGGCAAATCTCTCCAGCCCCATGCGCGCAAGTTCACCCATTGCCGCCGCCTCGGCATGGACGAGATCAGGCTCTACCTGGCGTGCGGCGACGACGACGTTTTCCAGCACCGTCATGTGCGGGAAGACGCGGATGTTCTGGAAGGTGCGGGCAACGCCGGAGCGCGCGAAGCGGAAGGCAGAAGCCTGCCGCACCGCGCCACCCACCGACACGGTACCGGCACTTGGCTTGACATCACCGGCCAGCATGTTGAGCAGCGTCGTCTTGCCGGCGCCATTGGGGCCGATGATACCGGTGATGCTGTCCGTTTCGAAACTCAGGCTGACGTCGTCGACAGCAACGACGCCGGCATAACGGCGCGACAGACGCTCGGCGGAGAGCCGGTCACTCTCGACACGCTGCGGAGGTGCCGCCGAAGCCGTCACGGCCTGACGTCCGGGCCGGCGCAGCAGGTTCAGCTCACGCTCGCCGAACAGGCCGGTCGGGCGTCGCCAGATGACCAGGATCATGGCGATGGCAAGCACGCCCTGGGTCAAGCCGAACAGGACAGGCAGATGCAGGCTGAGCACTTCGCCGCCGCCTTCGAAGCGGCGTACCACTTCGACCAAAACGATGGTGACGATGACGCCGGCGAAAGCGCCGAGCGACGAGGTCATGCCGCCGACGATCAGCATGGCAAGCATGGTGAAGCCCAGGTCGAAATAGAAATCGCGCGGTGAAAACGCACCCAGAAACTGCGCCATCATGGCGCCGGCAGCCATGGCGGCGACGACACCCGCCACCCAGGCGGCCAGACGCGCCGTGCGTTGGTCGACGCCGACGGCGGCCGCACCACGCTCGTCATTGGCGGCGGCTCGGCTGGCAAGGCCGAAAGAGGTTTCGCGAAACAGCCTCGCCGCCACCAGCGCCACCGAAGCGACTGCGGCAGCGGTCCACAGCCCGACCTCACGCGGCACGCCGTAGAAAGGCTGGCTGCCGCGGGTGATCTCGCGCCCGGCGACCAGCAGCGTGTAGACGATGATCAGCATGGCCAGCGTGGCGATCGAGGCGCTCGATCCGGAAAGCCTTAGCAGCGGCGCACCGGTCAGCAGGCCGACGACGACCGCCAGAGCCAGGACGATGGCCAGCGCTGCGACGAAGGAGAGTTGATGGCCGGCGAGGAATTGCGGCAGGTCGCGCAGCGCCGTTCGCTGCAGTGCCGTCGGCATGGTGAGGATGCCTGTCGCATAGGCGCCGAGGCCGACAAAGGCCGCCTGGCCGAACGAGACGATGCCGCTGTTGCCGGAGAATATCTGCAGGCCGAGCACCGCCGTCAGCATGATCGCGGCATAGGTGACGACGCGTTGCATGGCGGCGCCGCCGAAGATGAAGGCGGCAAGCGCCACCAGCAACAGCACCGCGACCATGCACAGGGCATCGGCCGTGGCGTTGCGGAACGCGGCCGGCATGAAGCCGGAACTCTTGCTCTCGCTCGTCGTCACCGACGCCATCACGCGGCCCTGAAGCGATCGGGTGAAAACGGGGCCAGGATCGGTTGCGCGCCTTGGGTGACCAGCTTGGCCACCGCCTCGCCGACTGCCGGCCCGGTCTTGAAGCCGTGGCCGGAAGACCCCGCCGAAACGACCAGCCCTTCGACATCAGGCATGGCGCCGATGACCGGCAGATCGTCGGGGCTCATGTCGTAGAGACCGGCATAGCCCGGCCGGATGCCAAGCTCGGCCATGGCCGGCACGCGGCTGGCGAAGGTCTCCAGGATCTCGACCGATTCCTGCTCCTCGACACCTTCCATGTAATCATCGGGATTTTCGACGAAGCGTGGACGGCCTGCATGTTCGTGGCGCAGGCCGGTGCCGCCGCCGGCCCAGGTCCCGGCGAGGATGACGCCGTCATTGTCTGGCCGCGCATAGTTGCAGGAAATGTCGTCGCACCAGGCGAACGGCATGACCTGCCTTGCCTTGCCGGCAGCGTCGAGCACGGCCATCGGATGGCGCTCGACATGCAGCGGCAGATCGAGGCCGACCGTCGCCAGCAGCCGGCGCGTCCACGGCCCGGCGGCCAGGACGACGGTATCGGCCTCCAGCATCGTTCCATCGGTCAAGATGACACCCGTGATGCGGTCGCCCTGCCGCTGGAGGCTCTCGACCAACGTGTTCTGCATGATCCTGGCACCACTGGCGCGGGCGGCACGGGCAATAGCATTGGTGGCGCCGAAGGCATCGGCATAGCCATACTCGGGTTCCCACAGCGCCAGCGCGACATTGTCCAGGGCAAAGCCCGGTGCGGCATCGGCAAAGGCCTGCGGCGACAATGTCTTGATGCGCGCGCCCTCGCCGCGGATGCGTTCGGCTGCCGACGTCCAGCTCGCCTTGTTGTCGTTGCCGCAGACCCACATCATGCCGATTTCGGTGACAAAGGATCCTTCGCCCGCGATTTCGGGCAGCGACACCAGGATCTCTCGGCCACGGATGGATAGCTGCGACAGTTCCGGCATCAGGTAGAAGGCGTGCAGCAGCGCCGACGATTTGCCCGACGGGCCGCCGGCGGGATGGGTCTGCTCGACCAGCGTGACCTTCACACCGGCTTTGGCCAGATCATAGGCCGCGCTCGATCCGACAATACCGGCACCGACGACGATGACGTCGCTTCCATTTCGCATGGCTGTTCCCCACAGTCTCTTGGCTGCTTTTCGACAAGGTAGGGCCAGCGATCGCGCAATGTCAACATCTCTTCATTGTTGACCGATATTTAAATCTCTGTAATAAACTCGACAAAACAAGAGAACACGGATTCCGGGGAGGCCCATGGCGATACGCGATGTTCTGATGCGCGGGGATCTTGCGCTGACGCCGTCGGAGGAGAAGATCGTTCGACTGCTGTTGACGGACTATCCGACCTCCGGCCTCGGCACCGCCTCATCGCTCGCCCGGCGCGCTGGCGTCAGCGATCCAACCGTGGTGCGGCTGGTGATGAAGCTCGGCTATGAAGGGTTTCCGGATTTCCAGGCGAGGCTTCTGGCCGAAGTCGAGGCAAGACTGCACTCGCCGCTGCTGATGATGGAGGCCAAGCGGCAGAGCGGTTCCAACGACAGCGCCGTGCTGGCCTATCTCGATAGCGTCACCACGGCCTTGCAGAAAGCCACCGCCGCGACACCCGTCCAGACTTACGAGCGGGCGGCCCGCTTGCTGATGGAGGCCAAGGGCGAGATCGTGATGGTTGGCGGCCGGTTCAGCCGCCACATCGCCGGCATGCTGGCCGGCTATCTCGTGCAGTTCCGCTCCGGGGTTCGCGATCTCGGCGTGCTCTCTCCGCAGATCTTCGACACGCTGGCCGACCTCGGCCGGCGCGACGTGCTCGTCGTCTTCGACTACCGCCGCTACCAACTCGATGTGATGGCCTATGCAAAACAAGCGGCGGCGCTCGATGTGCGCATCGTCCTGTTCACCGACCAATGGCTGTCGCCGATATCAGATCTCGCCGAAGTCACCATCGTCAGCCCGCTCGAAGTCGCCTCACCTTACGACACGCTGGCGCCGGCGATCGCACAGATGGAAGCGTTGGTCGCCCATATCGTTTCGACGCTGGGCGACGAGGCCCGCGCCCGCATCGAGCGACTCGAAAAGGTGCGGCATGCCAATGCCGTGACGCTCGACAGCGAACCGCAAGAGAACGGCGCGCGCAAGACACCCGGCCCCCGCAAGACACCGGGACCCAAATCAGCAAAGCAGGACGACAAAGCATGACCCAGGCCCTACCCAAACGAGACGAAGCCTTCCGTGCCGGCGAAACGGCACTGCTACTCGTCGACATGCAGCGCATCTGGCTGGAGCCGGGCGCCGATCCGTCGCATCCGGAACGTGGCCCCGATCATTATTTTTACCGGCAGACATCCTCGCAGACGATCCCCAACCAGGAGCGCCTGCTGGCGGCGGCGCGGGCCAATGGCGTCGAGGTGCTGCACACCATCATTCAGAGCCTGACCGAAGACGGCCGTGAGCGCTCGCTCGACCACAAGCTGACACCGATCCATGTTGCGCCCAGTCTCCCCGAAGGACTGCCGGTGGCATCGCTGGCGCCGGTTGGCGACGAGATCATGTTGCCGAAGACGTCGTCGGGCATCTTCAATTCGACCAATGTCGACTATCTCCTCAAGAACCTCGGCATCCGCTATCTCGTCGTGGTCGGCGTGCTGACCGATCAATGCGTCGACATGGCGGTGCGCGACGGCGCCGACCGCGGCTATCTTGTCACCTGCGTATCGGATGCCTGCGCCACCATCACCCAGGAACGCCACGACATCGCGCTCAAGGCCTTCGGCGGCTACTGCTGGGTGGCTGACACCGACACGGTCGTCGACCGCTTCAACGCTTTGGGAAAACCGGCATGACGTCGACTGTCGAGCCTCTGGTTGCCGTCGTCACCACGGATCTCTCCGCCGTCACGCGGGGCCGTTTCGTTGCCGAAAGCAAGTTGCAGAAGACCGCCACGACCGGCGTCGGTTGGCTGCAGGCCAATCTGTCGCTGACACCGTTCAACTCGATCGTCGATCCCAACCCCTGGGGCTCGTCGGGCGACCTGCGGCTGATCCCCGATCTCGAAGCGCGCTTTCGCACGACACGCACCGGATCGGCAACGCCATTCGATATGGTCGCCGGCGACATCGTCGAGCTCGACGGCAGCCCATGGCTCGGCTGCACCCGCACGATGCTCAAAGACGCGCTGGCCGATTTGAAAGCCGCAACCGGCCTGTCGGTCATCGCCGCTTTCGAGCACGAATTCAACGTTGCCGACGGCGGCTTCGCACAGGCGCATTCAATGTCTTTCGCCGCACTGCGCCGCGCCGACCCTTTCGCGCCCAATCTGATGGCGGCGCTCGAGGAAGCCGGCGTCGCGCCCGAGGTGGTCATCGCCGAATTCGGCGACGAGCAGTTCGAGGTGACGCACGAGCCGGCGGACGCGCTGACGGCGGCCGACCGCGCCGTCGCCATCCGCGAAATCACGCGCGAGTTGGCGCGCAATGCCGGCTGGCGTGCGAGCTTCGCCCCCAAGACAGCGCCAACCGCCGTCGGCAACGGCGTCCACATCCATTTCAGCTTCGTCGACGAGGCCGGCAAGCCGATGACTTACGATCCGGCACTGGCGGGCGGCCTTTCCGCCAAAGCGGGCGCCTTCTGTGCCGGCGTGCTGCGCCATCTGCCTGGGATGACCGCCATGACGGCGTCGAGCGTGTCGTCCTTCTACCGGCTGAAGCCGCACAGCTGGAGTTCTTCCTACACCTGGCTTGCCGACCGCGACCGCGAGGCGTCGCTGCGCATCTGCCCGACGGTGACGATCGGCGGACGGGATCCGGCGCGGCAATACAACATCGAATACCGGGCCGCCGACGCCACCGGCAATCCCTATCTGTCGCTGGCGGCGATCATCCGCGCCGGGCTGGAGGGGCTGGAGGCGGGCCTGCCGTCGCCACCTTTGGTCACCGGCGACCCGACACTGATGAGCGAGGCGGAGCGGGCAAGTCTTGGTCTGGTGCGCCTGCCCGAAACCCTGCCCGCGGCACTGGACGCGCTGCTGGCCGACGGCACCGTGACGGGATGGTTCGCGCCCGTCTTCATCGAAACCTTCGTCGGCCTCAAGCGACATGAAGCCGAGCGTCTTGCCGGTCTCGATCCGGCCTCCATCTGCGATCTCTACCGGACGCTCTATTGATGACCGCAGTGACAAAAAAAGATTGGCCCGAGGCCGTCGAGGCCCTCAACGAGCACGGCCGTTCCGATATCGTGCTGTTGTGCGAGCATGCGTCCAACCACATGCCGGTCGAGTATCGACAGCTTGGCCTCGATGCCCACCATCTGCAGCGCCACATCGCCTGGGATATCGGCGCCGCCGAAGTGACCCGCCTGCTGTCGTCGAAGCTCGATGCTCCGGCCTTCCTCAGCGGCTATTCGCGGCTGCTGATCGACCTCAACCGGCCACTGGGCACGCCAGGCAGCATTCCGGTACTGTCGGAAGACACCGACATTCCCGGGAATGTCGGCATCGATGCGGCGGAGCGGACCCGGCGCGCCGAGATCATCTTTTCGCCGTTCCATGACCGGGTGACCGCTTATCTCGACCGCCGGGCACAAGCAGGCCGGCAGACGCGGATCGTGACGATCCATTCTTTCACGCCGGTCTTCCTCGGCGTCAGCAGGCCCTGGCATGCCGGCGTGCTGCATGACCAAGCAAGAGGTCTCGCCGAAGCGATCCTTTCGGGCCTGCGCACCGATGCGGCGCTCAATGTTGCGGCCAATGTACCCTATGTGATCAGCCGCGACGCCGACTACGCCGTGCCCATCCATGGCGACGATCGCGGCATCGCCGCCGTCCTCGTCGAGATCCGGCAGGATCTTTTGTCGACACGGTCCGGCATCGAGGAATGGGCGGACCGGCTGGCGGCGGCACTGCCGGCACTCGAGACAGAAACCGTGCCGTGAGCAATCCAAGCCTGCGCGAGCGCGACGCCGCGACCATCGCCCAGATCGGCAAGTTGCGTTTCTCGCCGCTCGGCGTCATCGGCAGCCGGGGCAACCGGCTGATCGGCGGCTGCTGGCAATCACGCCCCGCGGCCACGGCTGCGGCAGAAATTACCCAAGCAGCCCCGCCTGATCGTTGCGCGGCATTTATTCCGCGATACGCACGATCAGCTTGCCGAAATTCTTGCCATCGAGAAGGCCGAGAAAGGCCTGTGGTGCATTTTCGATGCCATCGACGATATCTTCCCTGTAGCGGACGCGGCCGGACGATATCCATTCGGCCATCTCACGATAGAAGGCCGGGCGCTGGTCGACAAATTCACGCTGGATAAACCCCCTGATCGTCAGGCTGCGGTGCAGCACTTGCTGCATCAATACCGGCAAGCGGTCGACGCCGGCATCCGCGATGACGTTGTACTGCGCGATCAGCCCGCAGACCGGCACACGCGCAAATTCGTTCAGCAGCGGAAACACCGCGTCCCAGACAGGACCACCGACATTCTCGAAATAGATGTCGATGCCACCGGGGCAGGCTGCCTTCAACTGCTCGGCAAAATCATCGGCACGGTGATCGACGACCGCATCGAAGCCGAGTTCGTCTCGCACGAAGGCGCACTTGTCGGCACCGCCGGCAATGCCGACGGCACGCGCGCCCTTGATGCGCGCGATCTGGCCAACGGCCGACCCGACCGCGCCGCTGGCGGCCGCCACGACGACCGTCTCGCCAGGCTTCGGCTGCCCGATGGTGAGCAGACCGGCATAGGCCGTGAAGCCCGGCATGCCGAGCACGCCAAGCGCCGTCGTGATGGGTGCCGCAGCGGGATCCAGCTTGCGCAGCCCCACACCGTCGGACAAGGCAAAACTCTGCCAGCCGGAATGGGACAACACGATATCCCCTTCGGTAAATTCCGGGTGGCGAGAGATCACGACGCGCGCAACAGTACCGCCTTCCATCACGCCGTCGACATCGACGGGCCTGGCATAGGATTTCGTAGCGTTCATGCGCCCGCGCATATAGGGATCGAGCGACAGATAGAGGATCTGCAGCAGCAGTTCGCCCTCTCCCGGCTGGACGACATCAACCGTCTCGATGCGGAAATCATCCGGCTTTGGCCGGCCTTGTGGCCGCGCCGCGAGCACGATGCGGGTGTTGGACTGGATCGACATCGAAAATCTCCCTGCGAAGAAGGCTCTACTCGAAAAACCGGTTGGGCGGACGCTTCAGGCCGAGATTCTCGCGCAGTGTCGACCCTTCATATTGCCGCCTGAAGATCCCTCGCCTTTGCAATTCCGGCACCACCTTCTCGGCAAAATCATCGAGCCCGGCGGGCAGGTATGGAAACATGATGTTGAACCCGTCGGAACCCTCGCCGATCAGCCATTCCTCCATCTCGTCGGCGATTGTTTCAGGCGTGCCGACAAAAGCAAGGCCGGAATAGCCGCCCAGCCTTTGCGCAAGCTGCCTGACGGTCAGGTTCTCCTCGCGTGCCAGTTCGATGACGCGCTCGCGGCCACTCTTCGAGGCATTGGTCTCGGGGATTTCGGGCAAGGGCGCGTCGGGATCAAAACCGGACGCGTCATGTCCGATGGCGATCGACAGCGAGGCGATGCCGCTCTCGTAGTAGACGAGACTGTCGAGCTTCGCCCGCTTGGCCTGCGCGTCCTCGACGCTGTCACCGACAACGACAAAGGCGCCGGGCAGGATCTTGATGTCGTCACGCGACCGGCCAAGCCTTTCCGCACGGCCTTTGACGTCGGCGAAGAAGCGCTGCCCCGCCGCGAGATCGGCATGGGCGGCGAAAATGACCTCCGCTGTCTCCGCCGCCAGTTGGCGTCCTGCCTCCGAGGCGCCGGCCTGCACGATGACCGGCCAGCCCTGGATTGGCCGCGCGATGTTGAGTGGGCCGCGCACCGAGAGATGCTCACCCTTATGGTCGAGCACATGCAGCCTGGCCGGGTCGAAATAGAACCCGCTTTCGGCGTCGCGGATGAAGGCATCGTCGGCAAAGCTGTCCCACAGGCCGGTGACGACATCGTAGAATTCCCGGGCCCGCCGGTAGCGCTCGTCATGCTCGACATGCTCGTCGAGGCCGAAATTGAGCGCCGCATCCGGATTGGACGTGGTGACGATGTTCCAGCCGGCGCGTCCGCCGCTGATATGGTCGAGCGAGGCGAAGCGGCGGGCAACATGATAGGGCGCGTCGAACGTCGTCGATGCGGTGGCGACCAGCCCGATATGGTCGGTGACGGCGGCGAGCGCCGACAAAAGCGTGAACGGCTCGAACGAGGTGACCGTGTGGCTGCGCCGCAGCGCCTCGATCGGCATGTTGAGAACGGCCAGATGGTCGGCCATGAAGAAGGCGTCGAACTTCGCCGCCTCCAAGGTCTGGGCGAAGCGCTTCAGATGCGCGAAATTGAAATTGGCGTCGGCATAGGCGCCCGGATAGCGCCAGGCGCCGGTATGCAGGCTGACGGGGCGCATGAAGGCGCCGAGGTGCAATTGTTTTTGTGTCATGAAAGTCGTTTCGACCGATCGATACAGTCGAGCACTAGCGCTCGAATCCTAAACTCAGGATCGGACGGTCCGCGCAACTCGGGAAGATATCCTGTTCCTCCACACCGGCCTTTTGCAGCATAGGTTTTGCGCTGTCCGGGACCAGGACAAAAAATGGCCGGGCTCGAATGCGGCCCGGCCAAAAGAAGGTTTGAACCTTCAGAGGGGAACACCGTCCAGCGGAATGGGAGGAAACCGCTAAACGATTTTACCTTTTTGCGCCTATCTCGAAGCCTTGGCGACGAATGGCATTCCAAAAAACATATGAAACGGCAAAAATTCGTGCAGAGCTGAGTTCACGACCCCGCCGCTCCGGCCTGGAGAAGATCGGCATAGTGGCGGCGTGCCACGTCGGGATGTGAACGCAGTCGGCTTTTGAGCACATTGGTGCCGACATCGCGGAACAACGGATTGTCCGGATCGCTTGCCGGCCCGCGCGCTTCGGCCGCCAATTCCTCGGGCAGGGTCAGAAGCGGTATGGTCGCGTCCAGCCGCGCACTGAAGAAGAAGGGAACGGAGATCCGCTCGACGCCGGCAGGCGGCGTCACGACGCGGTGAACGGTGGCACGCAAATACCCATTCGATGCCAGTTCGAGCAGTTCGCCAATGTTGACGACCAGCGTTCCAGGGAGCGGATCCACATTCACCCAGCTTCCGTCATATTCGACCTGCAGGCCCTTGTTGTCGTCCTGCAGCAGCAGGGTGAGGAAACCGCCATCCTTGTGCGCGCCGACGCCCTGGTCGCCTTCGGTCGCGTCACGGCCGGGATAACGGACGATCTTCATGCGATGGTTGGGCGAGTCCCGATAGATCGCGTCGAAGGCGTCCTCGGGCTGATCGAGCGATAGTGCGAAGGCTTTCAGCAGCCGAATGGCCACCGCGGTCGCCTTGGCCTGCCATGCAAGCAGTGCCGGCTTGAGCTCCGGCAGTGCAGACGGCCACTGGTTCGGCCCCTGCAGCCGTGTCCACGGTGCAATTCCAGGTCCCTGCGCTATGGGCTGGCGCTCGACGCCGATGTCGAGTTGCTCACGCCAGTCGGCCGCGCCCTTGGTCAGTTCGCCGCCGGCGCGGGTGTAGCCGCGAAACTGCTGGGATTTGACCATTTCGATGGCCAGCTTGTCGGCCTCCGGCAACGCGAAGAACCGTCGCGAGGCATCGAGCACGTCGTCGATCTCCGGGGCGGAAATTCCGTGGCCGCTGAGATAGAAGAAGCCAACGTCCCGGGCTGCCGTACGCAGGTCCAGGAGAAAGGTACGATACTCGGACGCACCTTGTTCGAGGCGGCTCAGGTCAAGCACCGGCACAATTCTGGGCATGTTCAGCTTCCTTCTTTTCTCTGCCCTGGCTTAGGAGAAGTAGAAGCGACCACCGGCAAGAGCTTCGAGCATGAATGCATCTCAAAGTGACACGCAAGGCGTGCCGATCAAAGCAACAGGAAGTCCAATCCGGGCCGGATGGAAGAACGTCAGCGCTGCATATTATGACCTGTCGGCAAATAATTTCCCGACAAGTGCTTTACCCGCCATGCCTCTCGTGGACCGCACTTTCCAGTGCGACAGCGTATAAGTCGCAGCGGAAGCGCAATCGCGCGTGATCGTCTGTAAATCCCGCCAGCCGACCGGCAAGACGGCTTCAAGCCAGCTCGAACCGCTCGATGGCGCGCATGATGCCGCGCAGCTCGGCGAGGCCCTTCAGCCGGCCGATCAGCGAATAGCCGGGGTTGATCCTGGTCTTGCCGATGTCGTCGGCAAGCAGATGGCCATGGTCTGGTCGCATCGGAATGCGCCAGTCGGCACGGCCTTCCCTGCGACGGCGCGCCTCTTCCTGCATCAGAGCGAGGATAACATGCGCCATGTCGGTGCCGCCTTCGAGATGCTCGGCTTCGTAGAACGAGCCGTCATCCTCGATGGTGATGTTGCGGAGGTGGACAAAGTGGATGCGGTCGGCGAATTCCTTGACCATGGCGACGATGTCATTGTCGGCGCGCGTGCCATAAGAGCCGGTGCAGAACGTCAGGCCGTTGGCGGGGCTGTCGACGGCGTTAAGGATGAAACGCGCATCCTCGGCTGTCGAAACGATGCGTGGCAAGCCATAGAGCGAGAAGGGCGGGTCGTCGGGATGGATGCACATGCGCACCCCCTCCTCTTCGGCCACCGGAATGATCTCGCGCAGGAACCAGGCAAGGTTTTGGCGCAGCTCCTTTGGTCCGATCGCATCGTAGTCCGCCAGGGCCTCGCGAAAACTGTCCCTGTCATAGCTGCGCTCGGTCGCCGGCAGGCCGGCGATCAGGTTGCGTTCGATCCTGTCGATCGCTTCGCTGCTCAATTCCTTCAGCCGCGCTTCCGCTTCGGCGATACGGGCAGCGGTATAGCCGGCTTCGGCATTGACGCGCTTCAGCACGAACAGGTCGTAGGCTGCGAAATCGATGGCGTCGAAACGCAGCGCATAGCCCGTCGTCGGCAGCCGATAGGCGAGATCCGTGCGGGTCCAGTCGACCACCGGCATGAAATTGTAGCAGACCGTCGCAATGCCGGCCTTGGCGAGCGCGCGGATTGAGTCGCGATAGTAGCCGGCGTAGCGCTCGCGTTCCGGCGCGCCGACCTTGAAGGAGTTGTGGACCGGAATGCTCTCGACCACCGACCATGTCAGGCCGGCGGCCTCGATGACACGCTTGCGCTCCAGAATGCTCTCGAGCGGCCAGGCGCGCCCGTCATAGATATCGTGCAAGGCGCTCACCACGCCGGTCGCACCGGCCTGCCTGACATGATCGAGCGTTACCGGGTCGTTTGGTCCATACCAGCGCCAGCACTGTTCCATTGCCGCTTCCTTCTGCGAGAGGATGGCAACCTATTGTTGGACCACAATGGGTGTCAAACTAGGAACCGGTTTCGGACAGCGAATGAAGGAGTTTTCCCAATGAAGGATTTCGACGGCAAGGTTGCCTTGGTGACGGGGACGACCGGGATTGGCCTCGCAACCGCCAGACGCCTCGCTGCAGGGGGCGCTGCGATCATCGCCTGCGGCATCGACCGCGCGGCCAACGCTCTACTGAAAGCGGAGCTGGAAAGCTCCGCAGCCGGGGCGCTGGTCATAGGCGCCGACGTCTCCGTGCCCGATCAGGTTCGCGACGCGGTCGCGGCCGGCGTGGAGCGGTTCGGCGGCCTCGATATCGTCGTCAATTCGGCGGCGGTGCATCCGTACGGAACCGCCGTCAGCACCGATTTCGAGACCTGGAACAAGGCGATGGCGGTCAATGTCGGGTCGATCTATCTGACCGCGCATTTCGGCATCCCGGAAATGGTCCGCAGGGGCGGCGGCGCCATCGTCAACGTCGCTTCGGTGCAGGGCTTTGCCTGCCAGCAAAACGTCGCCGCCTATGCCACCACCAAGGGCGCCATCCACACGCTGACGCGTGCCCTGGCCCTGGACCATGCGCGCTCCGGCATCCGCGTCAATTCCGTCAGCCCCGGCTCGATCCGCACCCCGATCCTGGAGAAGGCCGCCCGCGGCGAGAACGGCACGGACGCCGATGTCGAGGCCGCCTACAAGCGCTTCGGCGAAGCGCACCCCATCGGGCGCATCGGCGAGCCGGAGGAGGTGGCCGAACTTATCGCTTTCCTGTGTTCGTCGAAGGCCGGCTTCTGCACTGGCGCGGACTACAAGATCGATGGCGGCCTGACCGCCGGCATCGGCGTGAAGTAGATCGCGAATGGGGCCTGGCCTTTAGCGGGAGCGGCCGGCATCCGACAATTGGTTTGCCGAATTCTTGCAGATCAATGCTCAAGCAAATCGAGCAGCGAAATTGAGCTTTAGCGAAATTTCGGAAACGCACCGCCATCAGGGGCGTTGGCCCAGCTCTGCAAGGTCTGGCCGCCGTCGATCAGCCAATCCACGCCCGTGACGTGCCTCGCCTCGTCCGAGGCCAGGAAAGCCACGGCGGCCGCGACATCGTCCGGCTGGCCGATGCGGCGCAATGGAATGCGGTCGGCGAAATGCTGGACGCTGCTCTTGAATTCGCCGTCACCGGAAGCCGGCACGCCAAGCGTCGTCTCGATCACGCCGGGGCAAATGGCATTGACGCGTATGCCGTAGGGCGCAGCATCGAGCGCCGCAACCCGCGTCAGGCCGACCACGCCGTGTTTGGAAGCGACATAGCCGGCACCGCCCGAAAGGACGTCCCAACCGGCCATGGATGAGCCCATGTTGACGATCGAGCCACCGGTCCCCGCCTTGATCATCGCCCGAAGCGATGCCTGCAGGACGAGGAAGATACCGCGCAGATTGATACGGATGGTCGTATCCCAGTCCTCGACCGGCAGGTCGTGAACGGGAGCGACGACGCCGGAAATGCCGGCATTGTTGAACACCACGTCGAGGCCGCCGAACGTCTCGACGGTCGCCTCGACGGCGCGCCGCACATCCGCTTCATCGGTGACGTCGGCTTCGATGGCAATGGCGTTTTCACCCAGTGAGCGAGCCAGTTGCTGCGCCGCCGCGCCATTGCGATCGACAATGGCGACGCGCGCGCCTTCGTCAAGGAAACGCCGCACCGCCGCGCCGCCGATCGCGCCGGCGCCGCCAGTGACAAGGATCTTCTTCTGGTCGAATCGTTTCATCCCCCGGTCTCCGGCTTTGGATAGGAACGCCATGAATATTGTGGTTCGAAGCCGATCGTTTCGCGCGCATGGACCGTGTCGAGCACGGCGCCAAAGCCGGCGATCGGCCGCGATAGAGCGACATCGGGATAGACCCGGCGCACGAGCGCTTCGGTTTCCTCTTCCATGAAGGTGTCGGCGGCGCTGAGCAGGACGCGCAGATGGCCGTCGCCTTGCCATTCAAGCGCCCGCAGGAAGCCCTGCCCGGCGTCGCGCGCGTCGAGATAGGCCCACAGGTCGCGGGCACTGTCGGCCGTGGCGCGGCGCGGCCCGACGCCCTCGAAAAATGAACCCGGCGTCTGGATCCACGGCATGCGGATACTGACCGCCGAAAAGGCGCCGCGGCGCACCGCCGCGTCGACGATTTCCTCGCCCAGCCATTTCGACAGGCCGTACGGGTCCTGCGCGCCGACCGGGTGGTCCAGGTCGACCGGCAGATAGGGCGGTCGCACAGGTTTTTCGAAAAAGGGATAGCCGAAGACGCTGAAGGATGAGGCATAGATGAAGCGCCTGGCGCCGGCCATGGCGGCTGCCTCGACCACATTGTAGGCGGTCGCGATGTTGGTCTTGAACACCTCGCCGCCGGCCCGGCCGGTCGGCCGCGGAATGGCCGCGACATGCACAACGGCATCGCAATCGCGCACCAGCTGCAGTGTCGATCCCAGATCGGTCAAATCGGCGGTTGCGTGGCGCCATGCGACCTCACCCGGCACCACGGCATCGACACCAAGCACATCGTGGCCGGCCGCAACCAGAGCCTCGGCCACATGGCGGCCAAGCAGGCCGCTGGCTCCGGTGACGATGGTTTTCATATCTCGGCCTCGGCTCCGCAATTCAGCGGCTTGAATATCATTGATGGTCATACAAATCGAGCACATGCCTGACAAGCGTTGTCAAGGCCATTTCGCGATGGGCAAATAGCGCATACGCTTGTCGGAGCGCGGTGCGCAAGGCCGACCAGCACGCTTTGCGTCGAACGGGATTGACTTGGCATCCACTAGGGTTTTTTGTATGAGCATCAACGATCGGTCAAAGGAGCTCGCCATGTCCGTGGACAGTTTTTCCTCACATCGGCACGATGATGCGGTGCGCCTCGATCCACGCCGTGCGGCCATTATCGTCATCGATATGGTCAATGAGTTCTGCAAGCCCGGCGGGGCCATGGTCCTGCCTGGGTACGAGACGCTGGTCGCGCCGCAACTGGCCGTGATCGAGGCTGCGCGCGCCGCCGGCGTGCCGGTGATCTGGGTCCATGACAGCCACCGACCGGGCATGCGACGAGAGCGCGAATGGCTGAAGCGCACACCGCATTGCCTGGATGGAAGCTGGGGGCCGGAGATCATCGAGGATCTCGGCGCCCGCGATGATGAGATCCATGTCATCAAGCGGCGCTACTCGGCCTTCTTTCAAACCGACCTGGACCTGACGCTGAAAGACATGCAGGTCGATCAGTTGGTCATTTTCGGCGTGGTCACCAACATCTGCGTGCGCTCGACCGTCCATGATGCCTTTTTCCAGGGCTATGAGGTGGTGGTGCCAAGCGATTGCTGCGCGGCAACGGGACCACGCGAGCAGGAAAGCTCGCTCTACGACATAGCGACCCATTTCGGCGTGGTCAGCGATTCGGCTGATGTCGTCGCAGCCCTCCGCGACGGGACGTCGCTTCAACCAGCGGAGGTCGCGGCTTGAGCTTTTCCAAACCGGCGACATCCGAGACAGCGGCGATAGGAGTCCGGTGTGACGACTGAAAAGAAACCGCAATCCGAAAAAGGCGCGACCTCGAAAACGCCGAGCGGCGATGCACCCCCGAGCCGCGAGCAAGTGCTGCAGCAATACGCCGAGACCGGCTATGAACTGGACCGTCACCCGGCGCACGTCATCCGCCGGGCGCATCAGCGCGCGACACTGCGCTTCCAGCAGGTCATGGCCGGCGAAGACCTTTCGCCAACGCAATTCGCGGCGCTCGCCACGATCCTCAAGCATGGCGAAGTCTCGCAGAACCATCTCGGCCGGCTGACGGCGATGGACCCGTCGACCATCAGCATCGTCATGCGCAAACTGCTCAAACACGGGCTGATCACGCGCAGCGCCTCCGAAACCGACCAACGCCTGACGATGATCGCGCTGACCAGCAAAGGGACCGACTATACGCTGGAACGGCTCGAACGCAGCGTCGAGGTCGGGCGGCGGTTCCTGTCGCCGCTCTCCCCGGCTGAGCAGGCGACGCTGCTTCGCCTGCTCCAGCGCATCAATGACGACGACCCAACGAATGGCGACGGCGGCAAATAAGCCGCGTCCAGTCCTTTTTTCCATAACAGCAAAAGTGAGAACCGATGTCGTCCGACCTCCAGTCGTCTGCCAACACGCTCGTCGTCCGCAATATCGGTCTCATGCTGAGCGGCGATCTCGCACAACCGATCATCGACGCCGACACCATCGTCGTGAGCGATGGACGCATATCAGGCATTGGCAAGGCAGGCGACATTGATGGCGGCAGCGCGGCGACGATCATCGATGCGATGGGCTGTGCGGTCGCGCCGGGTCTTATCGACAACCACGCCCATCCGGTGGCCGGCGACTGGACGCCCCGGCAGAACCAGATCGGCTGGATGGATTCGACCGTGCATGGCGGCGTCACCACCATGATCTCGGCGGGGGAAGTCCACACGCCGGGCCGACCGCGCGATCTTGTCGGGCTGAAGGCGTTGGCGATCGCGGCGCAGCGCACCTTCTCCAACTTCCGTCCGAACGGCATGAAGATCCTGGCCGGGGCACCGATCCTGGAACCCGGCCTTACCGAGGAAGACTTCCGCAGTCTCGCCGAGGCCGGCGTGACGCTTGTCGGCGAGGTCGGGCTTGGCGGCGTCAAGGATGGGCCGACCGGCCGGAAGATGATCGCCTGGGCGCGCAAATACGGCATGACCTCGATGACCCACACAGGCGGCCCGTCGCTGCCCGGCTCCGGCCGCATCGGCGCGGATGTCGTGCTGGAGGTCGACGCCGACATCGTCGCCCACGTCAATGGCGGGCCAACCGCCCTGCCCGAGGCGGAAATACGGCAGATCTGCGAGAAGGGTTCGAGGGCGCTTGAAATCGTCCATAACGGCAATCTGCGCACCGGACTGTTCGTGCTCGACCTGGCAAGGCAGCGCGGCGAACTTTCGCGCGTCATCCTCGGCACCGACAGCCCGGCCGGATCCGGCGTCCAGCCGCTCGGCATCCTGCGGACCCTGACCATGCTGGCTTCGCTTGGTGGTATCGCGCCGGAAGTGGCGTTCTGTTTTGCCAGCGGCAACACGGTGCGCGTGCGCGGACTGGATGATCGCGGCATCATCGAGGTGGGGCGCGCCGCCGACCTGATCTTCATGGATCAAGCGATCGGCGGTGCCGGCGACGGGCTGCTCGACAGCGTGGCGCTCGGCAATCTTCCAGGCATTGGCATGGTCGTGATCGACGGCGAGGTGCGGACAGGCCGGAGCAGAAATACGCCTCCGGCGATGCGGGTGCCGGAAGTCCTGGCGGCCTGACGGTCAGCCGACGCCGTCAATGCCGACAATCTTGTCCTTGGTCAGCCCGCCGACGCGCGGGTGCGGCCTGCCGGAATCGGTGACGGCGATAGCGACGACGATCTCGTCGGCACGCGGTGCGTCGGGAACACGAACCTCCATGCCGTCGAAATGGCTGCGCACCCGCGCCGCGTCCTTGTGGCCGAGCGGAATATCGAGCGGCACGCCGAGGCCGCCGCGCTTCTTCGATGAGGGAATGAGCGCGGCGCCCTTGCCGAGCACGTCGCGGAACGGGGCGCCGAGCTTTGGATGAAGGATGGCGGCGGCATGTTCGAGCTCGCCATCGGCGCCGACGGCGGCCGCCTTGCCGAAGCTCTCGACCCGGTTGCCGGCAATGCCCAGAGCAGCGACGGCGCGCCTGGGCAAGATATCTCCCAACGCTTCGCCGATGGCGCTGAGTGCCGACAGATCCTCGACGTAGGTACCCGCATAGGGGTTGCGGATGACCGCAATGGCTGCGGCACGCCGCGTCGGCGGATCGACGGGCCGCCCGCCTTCGATCCGGGTTTCCTCGACGATGGTGATGATACGGCGGATTTCCGGGCTCATCGCAGTCCGTCCTCACCCTTGATGTCGGCGGCGGCAAGGCCGCCGACCCGTGCATGAACGCGTGCGCCGGTGGTCATCGCCAGGATGACCGCCATTTCATCGCTGCGCGGCGCATCGGCAATGCCGATCTCGATTGCATCGAAATGGCTGCGCACATAGGAGGCGTTTATGTGCGTGATCGGGATGTCGATGCGCGTTCCGGGGCCGCCGACTTTCTTGGTCGAAGGCACGATCGCCTTGGCATTGCCGAGCAGTTCGCGCATCGCGTAGCCGCCCGGATTGTGCCAGAGCGCGCCATGTTCAAGCTCGCCGGCGGCGCCGACTATGGCACCCTTGCCATAACCTTCGATGGCCTGGCCGCCCTCACCAATGGAGTCGATCAGGCGCCGAGCCATATCGAGACCGAGCGGCTTCAGGTCTTCCATGAAGCCGGTGATCTCTTCGACATAGCGTCCGGCAAAAGGGTTGGCGATGAGCGCGACGATCGCGCCTCGCTTGAGCGGACGTGCCGCGTGGGGTCCGCCCTCATGGAATATCTCTTCGATCTGAACCAGAAATTTCCTGACCACCACAGCCGGCATTGTTCTCTTCCTTCATCCCGTCGTTCATAAAACTCGTTAGAGTATCAACAATTATGCCTATCGACATTTGTCAAGCACAGACGTCGAGCAAGCGGGCGAAGGGCCAAGAAAACTGCATCGGATGACGATTGACAGCCTGTTAAGCCGCTCCTAAACTCATATGACCATCAACGAACTCGCCGTTGTCCCGGCGATGTGTGGGGGATGGTCAAAGCGTGGCTTCAAAAGCTGAAAAAAGCTGAAGGGGAATGACATGAAAAGGGCGCTCAAGAGTTTATTTCTGGCCGGCACGATGCTTGCCATTTCGTTCGGACCGGCCGCCGCACAGGCCAAGGTTTCCGTGGCCGCGATCTCGGGATATTTCGCACAGGGTTTTGGCGTTTCGATCGTCAACGGCCTCAACAAGGCCAAGACCGATTTCGGCATCGACCTCAAGCTGGTCGACACCGGCAATCGCGCGCTCGACTACCAGCAGCAGTTCGAGAATCTCGCCAAGGGCAAGCAATACGACCTCATCTTCGTGATGGGCTGGGAGTTGGTGGACTCGCTGCAAAAGGTCAGCGCCGAATATCCCGACCAGCGCTTCGTGTTCATCGATGGCGTCCTCGACAACCCCAAGATGATCTACGCCAATTTCGCCGAGGAGCAGGGATCCTTCGTCGCCGGCGCGCTTGCTGGCATGATCGAAGCTAAGGGCACCGCCTTCGACAAGATCGGCGACGGCAAGGCCATCGGCTTTGTCGGCGGCCGCGATATCCCGGTGATCCGCAACTTCCTGGGCGGCTACGAGCAAGGCGCCAAATATGCCGCGCCCGACGTCAAGGTGAACTCCGTCTTCGCCGGAACCTTCGACGACCCGGCCAAGGGAAGCGAACTTGCCCAGGCGCTTTACGGCCAAGGCTCCGACATTGTCTACAACGTCGCCGGCCCGACGGGTGAAGGCGTGATGCAGGCAAGTGCCGCGGTCGACAAATATTCGATCGGCGTCGACATCGACATGTGCGGCTCGGCCCCCGGAAATGTGCTCGCCAGCATGCTGAAGCGCGGCGACATCGCCGTCTATACGCTGATCAAGGACGAGGTCGAGGGCCGCAAGATCACCGCCGGCACCCGCACTTTCGACCTCGCCTCGGGCGGTGTCGAGGTCAAGGTCTGCGATGACATCGCCGCCAAGATCCCGGCAGAGATGACCGCCAAGCTCGACGAGATCAAAAAGGGCATCGTCGACGGCAAGATCGTGATCGCCAAGGCGAAATAAGCCAACACCAGCGCCTCCCTCCCAAGAAAGCGCTAGACTGATCCGCCGCGGCTTGCCGCGGCGGATCAGTGTCCAATCTGCGAGAGCCATGTTGTCGAACACGCCGGGGTCGCCGACCCTCCACAGCAATGCCGCGATGGCCGTCGAGTTGACCGGCATCACCAAGCGTTTTGGCGCATTCGTGGCCAATGACGGCATCGACCTTGCGGTCCGCCGCGGCGAGATCCACGCCATCATCGGCGAGAACGGTGCCGGCAAGACGACGCTGATGAACATCCTGTTCGGCCTCTTGCAGCCGGACGAAGGCTCGATCCGGCTGAACGGTGAAGAGATCGTGATCGCCGATCCGTCCGTCGCGATAAAGGCCGGCCTCGGCATGGTTCACCAGCATTTCAAGCTGGTTCCCTCGCTCTCGGTTGCCGACAACGTCTTTCTCGGCATGGAAATCCGTCGCCATGGACTTATCGACCACGCTGCGCAGGTGGCGCGAACGCGCGACCTGTCGAAGCGCTTCGGCCTGCAGGTCGATCCGACCGAGCGCGTCGGGCTGCTCTCGGTCGGCATAGAGCAACGCATCGAAATCCTGAAGGTCCTGGTGCGCGGCGCGCGCACCATCATCCTCGACGAACCGACCGCGGTGCTGACGCCGCAGGAAAGCCGCGAACTGTTCCAGACGCTGCGCAGCTTCGTGGCCGAGGGCATGACGGTGATCTTCATTTCGCATCACCTGGAAGAGGTGATGGAAGTGTCCGACACGGTGACGGTGCTGCGCAACGGCAGGAAGGTGGCGACCCGGCCGACGGCCGAGCTCAGCAAGGACCAGTTGGTGCACATGATGGTCGGCCGCGAGGTCAGCTTCGACCGCCGGCCGCGCGCTTCGCTGCACGGCGACGTAGTGCTCGAAGTGAAGGATCTGTGGGCGCGCGACGATCGCCTGCTGCCGGCCCTTCGCGATGCCAGTTTCACGGTCCGCTCCGGCGAGGTGGTGGGGATCGCGGGTGTGGCCGGCAATGGACAGACGGAGCTGGCGGAAGTGCTTTCGGGCCTGCGGCCGGCAAGCCATGGCGGGGCCTGGCTGAAGGGCCAGAATCTCACCGATCTCTCGCCCGCCGCGATCCGCCAGGCAGGCCTCGCCCATGTTCCAGGCGACCGCATGGTACGCGGGGTCGATCGCAACGCTTCGATAGCGGCCAACACCCTGATGGGCCGCCAGCATCGTGCACCATGGAGTCGTGGCGGCATGCTCAACTGGAATGCCATAAATCAAAACGCCGAAACGCTGATCAAGAGCTTCGATATTCGCGCGCGCGGACCGAGCGATGCGGTCAAGCGGCTTTCGGGCGGAAACATCCAGAAGGTCGTTCTGGCACGCGAATTCACCAATGGCGCCGATTTCCTGCTGATCGACCAGCCGACGCGCGGCGTCGACATCGGCGCCCAGGAGGCCATTCATGACGAGATCATGCGCCAGCGCGCCGCCGGCCGCGCGATCCTGCTGATTTCCGTGCAACTCGACGAACTGGCCGCCCTTGCCGACCGCATCCTGGTGATGTTCAACGGGCGGATCATGGGCGAGGTCTCTGGCGATGACGCCGACGAGGAGCGCATCGGCATGATGATGGCAGGCGTGGCCGCACCGGAATTCGCCGCGGAGACCGCATCATGAAAGACCATTTGCATGCCGTTTCCGGCCAGGTCATCGCCATCGGCGTGGCACTGCTGATGGGCGCGATCATCATCCTCATGGTCGGCGAAAGCCCGGTGCGTGTGTTCATGACACTGTTGCGCGGCGCCTTCGGCGATCAGGAGAAGATTGCCGGGACCTTGCTGCAGACGACGCCGATCCTGATCTGCGGTGTCGCTGCCTGCATCGGCTTGCGCGGCGGCATGTTCAACGTCGGCATCGAGGGCCAGCTGTTCCTCGGCGGCTTCGCCGCCGCCTGGGTCGGCTTTGCCATGCCCCTGCCCGCGGGCATCCACACGCTGGCAGCACTGGCGCTGGCGATCGTGGCAGGCGCGGCCTGGGTCGCCATCCCCGCCTATTTCCGCGCCCGCTACAACACCAACGAGGTCGTCTCGACGATCCTGTCGAACTACGTGGCGGTGCTGCTCACATCCTATTTCACCATCTTCCTGTTCAAGCGGCCGGGCGGCTGGTCGGAGACGCCGCCGATCCTGGCGACATCCTATCTGCCGGAGATCTTCACTTTTTCGCGGTTGAACTGGGGCCTGGTCATTGGCCTGGTGCTGGCGGTCGGCGCGGCCCTTGTCTTCCGCTACACCAGATGGGGTTACGGCGTCACGATGGTCGGCTCGGCGCCGAAATTCGCCGAATATGGCGGCGTCAACGTGAAACGGCAGGGCTTCCTGGTCCTGCTGCTTTCGGGGGCCGTCGGCGGGCTGGCCGGCGGCGTCGAGACGCTCGGCGTCCACCACCGCTTCATGGAAGGATTTGCTCCCGGTTTCGGCTTCGACGGGCTGATCGCCGCCCTGCTCGCCAATGGCTCGCCGGTCGCCACCATCTTCACCGCACTGTTCTTCGGCGCCCTGCGCAACGGATCGCTGCTGCTTGAGGTCGATACCAGCGCGTCGCGCGAAATCATCACCGTGATCCAGGCGCTGATCATCCTCAGCGTGTCGGCCCAGGTGCTGGTGAGAAAGCGCGGCGACAGCCAGGCAGGGGAGCGGCGATGGAAATTCTAGACAAGCTCATCAACGTCGCGCTGATCGCGGCGACGCTTCGCACCACCGCGCCCATCCTTCTGGTCGCGCTTGGCGGCTCGTTCACCACCAAGGCCGGCATCTTCAACATCGGCCTCGAGGGGCAGATGCTGGTCGGCGCCTTCTTCGCCGTCCTTGGTTCGATCTGGACCGGTTCCGCACTGGCGGGCGTCGCCTGCGGCGTTGCGGCGGCGCTCGTCTTCGCCCTGGTTTTTGCTGTCCTGGTGGTGAGCTTCAAGGCCAATGAAGTTGTCGTCGGGCTGGCGCTCAACATCCTGGCCGGCGGCATGACGATCTCGCTGATGAAAGCGATCTTCGGCACGCGCGGTTCGATCGTCGGTCATGGCATCGTCGGCCTGCCGAAAGTCCAGCTGCCCGGCGCCCGCGACCTTCTCGGCTCCTGGGCGCCGCTGATCTCCGGCTTCACGCCGCTCGTCTATGCCGCCTTCATCGCCGTGCCGCTGCTGGTCGTCTGCTACAACAGGACGCGGCTCGGCCTCTATATCCGCGTCGTCGGCGAAAAGCCGGAAGCCGCCGAGGCGCTTGGCATCTCGATCACCCGCGTCCGCTACATCGCATCCCTGCTGTGCGGATTGCTGGCGGGCCTCGCCGGCGCGCATCTGTCCCTCGGCTACATCACCATGTTCACCGAAAACATGTCGTCGGGCCGTGGTTTCATGGCGGTGGCGATCCTGATCTTTTCCAACGGCGATCCGCTGAAGGTGCTGGCCGGCTGCCTGCTGTTCGGCTTCGCCGATGCCTTTTCGTTGCGCCTGCAGACGTTTGGCTATCCGTCCTACCTGGTTCTCACCGTCCCCTATGTCGTTGCGCTGATCGCATTGTTCGCGCTGTCCTACCGGGCGCGTCCAAGGATCATCGCGGAGACGCTGGAATCGATGCGGAAACTGCTGTCGGTAGACAGGAACACCGAACCCGGCGGCAAAAATCCCCAGTGAAGGAAGCCTTTATGGAACGCATAATCCTCGACGTGGATTCAGCCGGCGACGATATTCTCGCCGTGCTGTTTGCAGCGGTCAATCCCAAACTCCGGCTCGAGGGCGTGACCACCGTGACCGGTGCGGCCGGCCCGATCGAACAGGTCACCAACGTCGTCCTCAACACGCTGACGCTCGCCGGGCGTGACGATATCCCGGTTCACGCCGGCGCGTGGCGGCCGATCGTCGGCAACGCCAAGGCCGACATGGAGGCGCCGGTGCATTTCGAAAAACGGCTTGTCGCCCGCTTCGGCGATCGCCTGAAGAAGTTCAACCCGCCGGCGCCGACGCCGGTGCGGCAGGCCACGTCGGGACATGCGGTCGATTTCATCATCGAGACGGTCATGGCCAATCCGGGCGAGATCACGCTGGTGACGACCGGCCCGCTGACCAACGCGGCGATGGCGCTGTTGCAGGAGCCGCGATTGACCGGTGCACTCAAGCGGCTGATCGTGCTCGGTGGCAATTTCCAGACGCCGGGCAACATCACACCCCTGTCGGAATACAACATCTGGGCCGATCCGGAGGCTTCGCGCATCGTGCTCAACGCCGATGTCGAGAAGATCCTCGTCCCCCTCGACATCTGCGAGGACAACCGCGTCGCCGACTCGATGCTGACGCGCGACGACATCGCCGACATGCAGGCCGTCGCCAAGGACAATCCCGTCCTTGAGATGATCGCCGACAGCTTCCCGATCTACATCGACATCTGGCGCGAATTCTTCGACCTCGTCGGGTTCCCGATGGATGACGTGATCACCGTGGCGCTGGCTTTCGATCCCGGCCTGGCGACGATGACCGAGCCGCTGTTCGCCGACGTCGTGCTCGACGGCAGGCTGGCGCGCGGCCAGACCGTCGCCTATCGCGGCCGGCAATTGCTGCCCGGCGGCGGGCCCAAGACCACCCGCATCTGCACCGGCCTGGACGGCCGGCGTTTCCTCGACGGCTTCAAGAAAACCATAGCGCGCTACGAGCGGGCGGCGTGAAAGACGACATGATGACCAAGCCAACTCCTATCCTGTTCGACTGCGACCCCGGCCACGACGACGCCATCGCGCTGGTCATGGCGCATCGCTCGCCGGCCATCGAACTCATCGGCGTCACCACGACCTGCGGCAATGCGGAAGTCGAGAAGACGACCGCCAATGCCTTGCGCATCCTGGAGTATATCGGCGCCGGCGACGTGCCTGTCGCGCAGGGCTGTCACCGCCCGCTGGCGCGCCCGCTGGTGCTCGGCACCGCCGATGGCCCGAGCGGGCTCGAGGGCTCGCCCTACCTGCCGCAGGCGACGATCAAGCCGGTTGACCAGCATGCCGTCGATTTCCTGGCCGACAGGCTGCGCGCCGCGCCCGAACCGATCCTGGTCGTTGCCACCGGCCCGCTCAGCAATATCGGCCTGATGATCCTCAAGCATCGCGACGTGCTGCCCAAGATCAAGGAACTGATCTGGATGGGCGGCGTGTTCTACCGCAAGAGCGAGATCATCACGCCGACCGAATTCAACGCGTTCTGCGATCCCGAAGCGCTGAAGATCGTGCTGGACAGCGGCGTGCCGATCCTGATGGTCGGCCTCGACGTCACCATGCAGGTGCTGATCGAGGCGCCGCAATATGCCGAACTCGCCACCATCGACACGCCGCTCGGCCGGCTCGTCAACGACTGGCTGCTGTTCTACGAGAAGCTGCACCGCAACTCGATGGGCGTCGGCGGCGCCATGCACGATCCGCTGGCGCTGGCGCTGGCCATCGACCCGACCTTGGTGCGCACTCGCCCTGCCCATATCGGCGTCGACCTGTCCGGCACCTACGCCTTCGGCGCGACCATCGCCGACTACTGGGGCGAGCGCGGTGAAAAGGACAATGCCCGCATCGCCCATGAGGTCGACGCGGACCGCTTCTTCAAGCTGATGTTCGATCTCCTGCGGGACTGAACATCCAACGGACTGAGGGTTAGCGGAACAGATATTTCGAGACTTCCGGGTTGCCGCGACGCCACATCACATTGTCCAGGAAGTAATGGTGCACGTTGATGAATATCCACGCGATGAAGAGGAAAAGCGACGAGCCGAGCACCTGTTTGTCGTAGGGAACCAGGGCACTTAGCGCCATCGGCACGAGCCAGAAACCGAGAGCACCGAGAATTGTGCCGGCGACGATGAATATCAGCACCCGCAGCCTGTACATCGGCCCAAGAATGGACAGCACCCTGAATTCCGGATCCTTGACGGCATCCGCGCGGTCGCGCTCGACATTGGTCTGGTAACGCCAGACCACCGCCAGATACTGCAACGAATGGAGCGCCGGCACCACGAGCAGCCAAAGCGGATTTAGGGCCACGAACAGAATCCAGGCATAGAGCGACACGACGTAAGCGACGACGCCGTTATACGGCAGCGCGCCGCCATGTTTGCGCCAGCGATTGACGAACATCACGGCGGTGGCCGCCGAGGAGGCAGCGGCGACCGCGAGCGCGATGTTGAGGAGCCAGGGCGGGACAGCGAATGTGTAGTAGTCCAGGCCCCAGTACTGCCTTTCGGTGATCACCACGTTTGTCTGGAGCCAGGCGAACAGCCACACGGCATATCCGTTGAACAGCAGCGCTTTCTTGTCCTGGTCGCTGAAGAATTTGCGCTTCAGCACCGCGTCCACCATCAGCATGCCATAGCCTTGCTTGACGTAGTGCCAGCCGACGAAAAAGCCCATCGCGTTGGTGGCATATCCCAGCAGGCGGGCGTTGCCGGTTACGGAGCCATAGGCGAAGAAAGCGACCATGATCATTGGGACGGCAATGCCCGCGATGATGTAGCGGATCTGGAGATTCCTGTCATATCCGTCGCCGCGCACCTTGCGCCCGAAATCGCGATAGAAAATCTGATACGAGTGGGCAAAATGTGGATGGTTTATCAGATTGGCGAGCAAGAGCATTACCGCCGCCACAACGCCCTCGTATCTAAGAGGCACAAAGAACAGGATCGGCAGGATCAGGAACGCGCTCCCGCCGAGCATGAAAAAATCGATGAACGGACCAAATAGATATTTCTGTGGAGGCGCCGCGACCGAGACCGGAGCATCCGCCGAAAGGTGAAGTGCCATGCTGCCTTCTCCCTGTGATTGTTTATCTAGCCATCAACCTGATAGGAATTTTTTCTTGACTCCCTGCACTCAGCTATGGTACATTTTTGTCCATGGTGCTGATTTGCGCCAGTGACCCGCCGCACAGGCGGGGTTTTGTTTGTTCCGTCAGCCAACGCGCCGGCGAAGGCTTCGGGGAAGTGTCGATCGCAGCGCGTTCAGCCGCGCGAACTGTCGAGGTCAGTTGAGCTGATTGAGGATCCCAGAACTGCTCGCCAGGATCAAGCTCTTGTAGATCAGGAACGCCAGCGTACAGATCGCGGCCAGCGAGGTCGGCACGCCGAACGGCACCACCCCCTTGCGGTCCAGATGCTGGACGATGAGCCGAAAAGCGCCCGCCGGCAGCAGGAATGGGTTTTTCACGATCGCGGCAGTGGCCAAGGCGAAAACCAGGAGCAGCACCGAAAACACCGCGAGACCGCTGCCGCTGATCAGGAAGGGCACGACTGCTATCAGCTTGACATCGCCGGCGCCGATCTTGCGCAAGGCCCAGAAGGGCAAGAGCGCGACGAACAACAGAAGCCCTGCACTGGTGCTCAGTCCCATGTCCCACCACGACCCGGATTGGAGCGACAGCAACAGCAGGCCCCCGGCGCCCAGACAGAGCAGCAGCAGCACGTCGCGATTGGAAATTTTCTGGGTGGTGAAATCGAGCCAGGCAATCCTGGCCAGCAGAGGGATTGCGAGCACCTTCAGCAGCAGCGCTTCGGCAAGCAACATGCTAGCGCTCGACGTTCTGCACGCTTGACGACAAAAGCTTCAGATTGTTGGCGACGGTCGGGTCGTTGGGCGCCAGCTCGTAAGCCTTGAGGAAGTTCGAGCGGGCATCCTGTAACTTGCCGCGCAGCAGGTAGGAATAGCCGACATTGTTGTAATATTCGGGCGTCGCGCCGCCCAGCTTGAAGGCCCTGGCATAGGCCCGGTCGGACAGGTCGAAGCGGTGGATCCGGTCGGTGCAGGCGGCCAGCCCCATCCAGGCGTTACCATCATTGGGTGCCAGTTGCGTCGCCTTGAAGAACAGTGCGCCGGCATTGCCGTAATTCTCGGCGCGGAACTGGTTCTTGGCTTCCGCGACCGCCTGGTCCGAGGCATAGTATTCGACGTCGCCGACCGTTTTCAGTCCGTCGAAAGCATCGCCAAAAGACGTCACGTCGCCCTTCGACGGCTCGTTGGTGCGCACGACACCGTCGGTTGTGTCCGCCGTCTGGCAACCGGCAAGCACCGCCATGAGCAGACAGGCCGCGGCCGCGATAACCCTCTTCATACGTCCGTCCCCTGGGCCCCCGACTCACATTAGGGCCAAATGATATACTAAACTAGAAGAAAACGCCTCTCATGCGAATGATGACCGGCAACATGATCACCACCATCACGACTGGGAATATACAGAGACCCAACGGAATCATCATCTTGACCGGGAGTGAATTGGCGCGCTCCTCGGCACTCAGAATTCTCTGACTGCGCATTTCGGCGCTATAAACACGCAAGGCATCGGTGAGGCTGGTGCCGAGTTCTTCCGATTGCCGGAACAGCACCGCTAGTGCCCGCGCCTCCTCAAGGCCTATGCGATCGGCGAGTTCCCGTAACGCCTCCCGCAACGGCTTGCCGGCGCGCAGTTGCAAATTCATGATAGACAGTTGGATCCCCAGCCACTTGTGGGTGGCAGCCATTTCGTGACTCACACGTTCGACCGCCGCCTCAAGGCTCATGCCTGCATCGGCGCATGTGATCATCATGTCCATGAAGTCGGGAAAGGCACGGCGATAGATTCGTTTCTGACCATTCTCGAAGCGATCGAGCATGATGCTCGGAATCACCATGCAGGCCAGGCCGAACAAAGCAGAGCCGGCAAAGGTTATGAAACCAGGCAGCTGTGGTGGAAGGACCCGCGACAGCAGGGCATAGATGGCCAAAAACCCAATGCAGACTGCAACCAGACGGGACAGGGTGTAAACCAGCGGTGCACTTGATTTGTAAAAGCCGGCACGAAAGAGCTTCGCCTCCAAAGCATTCGGCTCATCGCGCTCCTTTTCGATCGACTTGAAGTAGGCGTCGACTGGCCGTTGTGCCGCAAGCTTGGCAAGCACGTCCTGTCCAAGCATTGACCGGCGGTCTGTAATTCCTTCGCCCATCAGGCTCTGCGCGACGAGCTTTCGTGTTTGCAGAGCCGGCAGGAAGACGAGCGCACCGAACAGGAAAAAAGATGCCGCCGCCGCAAACACGACGATAGATACCAAGAAACCCAGATCCTGAATATTCGAAAACAATTTTATTCGTCGCCCCTGTTAGAAATCAAAATTAACCATTCGATACATGATGAAATCCCCCAACAAAGCCCACACCCCGAATACGGTGAAGACTGGGAAAATGAGCTGATCGTGCCACACGCCTCCATAATAGGAGGGAGCAAGAAGTTGAAGGATCAAGAACATGACGAGCGGAAACAGTGATATAATCCAGGCCGATACGCGCCCTTCAGCGGAAAGCGCCCGAATTTTCATTCGAAGCTTTTGCCTTTCTCGCAGTACCGAGGATAGGTTGGACAAGATTTCGGTCAAATTACCGCCGGTCTTGGCCTGGATCGACAGGGATACCGACAGCAACTGAAGACCCTCGAAGCCGACACGCTGCGAAAGCTTTCGCACAGCCTGCTCGATGCTGAGACCGAAAGTGATCTCATCGGAGACGATGCCGAACTCGGTGCCGAGCGGATCCGGCATTTCGCGCGCGACCAGACCGATGGCGACCGAAGCCGGGTGTCCGGCGCGCAGCGAACGAACGATCATGTCGAGCGCGTCCGGCAGCTGTTTGGCAAACTTCTGGATTCGCTTGTTGCGGGCGCGCCGGAGGACGAGAAGCGGCAGGACAAGCCCTACGACCAGAAAGATAAGAAGCGACGCCAAAGCGGAAAAATTGAAGAGTACCAGGAGCAACGCCATCGCTAGTCCGACGAGCAGGAATGTCGCGGCGAACGTCAGGGGATTTCCGGTGATGCCGGATTGAGTATAGAGTCTGTTCAGCCACACCATTCCAAAAAGAAAGTCGCCGGAGTCAGTGAGGCCACGCTCCCGCAGCAATCCCTGTAGCGTTTGTTCGGCCGGGACGTCGCCAGCGAGCCGCTTCAATCGGCGATTGACTGCTAGAGACCGAGAGCGGCGGCCGGCAAATGAAAGATAAAGAGCTTCGCCGGCGAGGATGACCGAGGCTGCCGCCAGCATGTAGATGAAGTATAGCAGAGCTTGACCAGTCGGCATCAGAGGGCAACCTGCGGGTTGAAGGCGTCCTTGGCAAAATGATGGCCAAGCGTCGCCGCCTCTGGAGCGAAGCGCGGACGGACACCGGTTGCGCGAAAGTCTCCGACGACCTTGCCCTCGGCCGTCACCTCACGGCGGACGAAATGATAGATTTCCTGAAGCTGCACGACATTGCCCTCCATGCCGGTCAGTTCCGATATGGAGGTGACACGCCTGCCGCCATCCGAGAGACGCTGTGTCTGGACGATGATGTCGATGGCGGAGGCGATCTGCGCCCGGATCGAATCATGCGTCATCGGCATGCCGGCCATGCCGACCATCTGCTCCAGCCGCGAGATCGCATCGCGCGGCGTGTTGGCATGGATTGTCGTCATCGAGCCTTCGTGGCCGGTGTTCATTGCCTGCAGCATGTCGAAAGCTTCCTCGCCGCGCACCTCGCCGACGATGATGCGGTCCGGTCGCATGCGCAGCGCGTTCTTCAGCAATTCGCGCTGGCGAACCTCGCCCCTGCCCTCGACATTGGGCGGGCGCGTCTCGAGCCGGCCGACATGCGGCTGCTGCAATTGCAGTTCTGCCGCATCCTCGATGGTGATCAGCCGCTCCTTCGAAGGGATGTAGCTCGACAAGGCGTTGAGCAACGTTGTCTTGCCGCTGCCGGTGCCACCCGAAACCAGGATCGATTTGCGCGCCTGGACTGCGATCCGCAGCAGGTCGATCATCGGCGGACGGATCGAATTGAATGCCATCAAACGTTCGAGCGAATAGGGATTCTTCGAGAATTTGCGGATCGATACCAGCGGGCCGTCGACCGAGACCGGCCGCACCGCGATGTTGACACGTGAGCCGTCTTCCAGCCGGGCATCGACCATGGGCGACGATTCATCGACCCGCCTGCCGATAGCCGAAACGATCTTGTTGATGACGCGCAGCAGATGGGCCTCGTCCCGAAACCGGATTGGCGTCTCTTCGACGATGCCCCGCCGCTCGATGAAAACGCGCTTGTGAGTATTGATCAGGATGTCGGTAATGGAATCATCCTTGAGCAGCGGTTCGATCGGCCCGAGGCCCAGCATCTCGTCGGCGGTGTCGCTGGTGAGTTGATCGAGTTCGCGCGCATTCAGCGGCACCGCGCGAGCGCGAACGAACTCGCGCACGATTGGACGGATCTCGTTCAGGATCTCATCCTTGGAAGCACTTTCAAGCGCGGTCAGGTTGAACCGGTCGATCAAGTGGCGATGCAGCTCGACCTTGATCGTCAGGAAATCGTCACCATGCGATTGAATATCAACGGCTGGCAGAAGAGCCGGAGCAACAGGCTGCACCGCCAGCGGCTCGACCTTTGTCACTGCCTGCTGTTCGCTTGGCCCCTTGATGAACCGTCCCAGCATAATTGCTTATACTCCCCTCGGACACGCATTAGCGGAAACTAAACGTTAACCAACGAGCGCACAAGCGCCTGGATGCCCGGCGCACAGCCATTACTTTCGGCATAGTTAAGATCAAGGACCGCAAATCCCTTGATTATTTGGTGCAGAGGGCATGCGGAGTTCCCCAAATTTATCCTCAGCTCTCAGGCTCATGCGCCCGCGCCGCGAAAATTAGCAAAACTCCCGCTTAAGTCCTTAGATATAAAGGAATATGCATTTCTTCTAATGCTTCCACGGTTTCGCCACATGAGCGGCTAAATTGTGAATGAATGGTTAAGGGCGATCGAAAAATGAAAAGAATCAATCCCTTGATAAGATTTCACTTTGCCACCTTCTTGCCGAATCAGGTACATGAAAGTTAAGGAACCCTTAATGTCGTTTGACTCTGCATTTTCTCGGGACCTAGGATCGAGATGACGGGGGATGCTTGGGTATGGATTTCATCTCTTGCTCTGTCTCGTCGGGTTCCAACCTCCAAAGGGAGAAATTGACATGAAGAAGCTCATGACGATGACCCGGCAGTTCCGCGACGATGAAAACGGCGCTGCCATGGTCGAATATTCCATCCTCATCGGCATCATTGCCGCGGCGTCGATCGTGACGATCATCGCTATCGGAGTGTGGGTGAACGGCTCGTTCACCAATCTCTGCAGCAAGCTGACGGGCGTTGCTGGCGTGACGAACTGTACTGTTGCTACGGCTACTCCTGGTCCCTGATCATTTTCCAATCGGGACCCGGATCTGATCCGGGTCCCTGTTGCCCGATATGTTGCCTTTCTTGGGGTTTTTGGGACCATGCGCGCGAACACACTCATCATGATCGTTCTTGCCGGTATTTTCGGTGTCCTGGCGGTTGTGCTGGTCAATATCTGGCTGGCTGGCCAGCGAAGCGCCATGGCGCAAACGGGTATTGTTCAAGGCAGCACTGTCGTGGTTGCGGCGATACCACTGAAATTCGGCGATGCGCTGAGTGCGGACACATTGCGCGAAGTCGCATGGCCGGCGGGCGCAATACCGGCAGGCGCTTTCAAGACGACAAAGGAAGCCTTGGCCGGCGAAGGTACAAGGCAAGCGCTTCAGACCATCAGCACCAACGAACCAGTCCTCGCCAGCAAGATCACTGGGCCAGGCCAACGCGCCACACTTTCGGCGGTGCTTGGCGAAGGCATGAAAGCTGTTTCCATCAGGGTGAACGACGTGCTCGGCGTCGCCGGCTTCGTCTTCCCGGGTGACCGGGTCGATGTGCTGCTGACGCGAACGGTGCGCGGCGATGATGGAGCGGACAAGAGTTTCGTCGATGTGCTGCTGCAGAGCATGAAGGTGCTCGCCATCGACCAGGTGGCCGATGTGAGCAAGGACAGCCCAACCGTGGTGAAGTCCGTAACGCTGGAAGCCAGCACCAAGGACGCGCAGAAGCTGACGCTTGCGGCAGGCGCCGGCCAATTGTCGCTGGCGCTTCGCCAGGCCGCCGCCAGCAAGGGCGAAATGACCGAGCGGGTGACGCTTTCCGACCTGACCGGCGAAACGCCGGCCGATGTCGCCGCCAGGCAGGCGGAGCTCGACAGGAAGGCAGCGGCCGAAGCGGAGGCTACAGCCGAGCGCAAGCGCGCCGAGGACAAGATTGCCGGGTTGACGCAGGCTGTGGAGCGGGTGGGAAGCCGCCTCGACGAGTTGGGCAAGGTAAAGCCTGCTCCGATCGTGATGGCGGCACCGCAGCCGGTCGTCAAGGAAGTGGTCAAATATGTGCAGCCTGAGCCGCCGGCGCGGGCAACGATCGGCGTTTTTCGGGGTGTGAAGCTCGAGACATATGACGTGCCGCGACAACCATGATAAGGTGCGGCTAATAAACGGGACTGCCACCGGCAGCGAGTGGGGAGACGGGGATGCGGGGATATTGCTTAGGGATAGCGACGGCCGCGTTGTCGTGCCTAGGGGCGCTGTTGCTGTCGGGCCTGGCGGCCAATGCGGCCGACCGCTTCATCGATGTGTCGACCCCCAGCGTTCATCGGATTTTCCTGCCGATGTCGCAATCGGTGACGATCCAGGTGAGTGCCAATCTGGGCGACATCGTCGTTGGCGACGAGAAGATCGCCGATGCCCAGCCAATGACCGACCGCACGCTCTACGTCATCGGTAAGGGCGCCGGCACCACCACGGTTAATCTGTTCTCCACCGATAAGCGCTCGCTCGGCGCCCTCCAGATCGAGGTCGGCGTCGATGTCAGCGACATGGCGCAGGCGATCCGCCAGGTCGCGCCAAAGTCGCGCATCGAAGTGGGCTCGGTCAATGGCAGGGTCAGGCTTGGCGGGCATGTGAAAGATGGCGCTACGCTGGCGGCGATCATGGCGGTTGCGCAGCAATATGGACCCGATGCCGTCATCAACTCCGTCATCGTCGACGACAGCCAGCAGGTCAATTTGGAAGTGCGCGTGCTGGAAGCCAAGCGCAACACCGGCCGCGACCTCGGCGTGTCGATCAAAAGCAGGAACGGCGATGGCACAACCCGTACCGGTACCGGTGTTGCTGCCGTTGACGAGGACGGTGTCGTGCTCGGACCGGGCGGTCTGCTCAGCGGCCTCCTGTCCAACTCGGCGCCCTTCGGAGCGCTTATCACGCGCGTCATCGACAGCAACATCAAGGTCGACCTGATCATAGAGGCGCTCGAGTCCAAAGGCGCGGTGCGCACGCTCGCGAACCCCAACCTCACCACGCTTTCCGGCGAGCAGGCCAGCTTCAACGCCGGTGGTGAAGTGCCTATTCGCAGTCTGGACAAGGACGGCCAGGTAAACATCGTGTACAAGCAATTCGGCGTCAATCTTCTGTTCACGCCGGTCGTACTCGACGACGGCAAGATTCATATGAACCTGGCGCCGGAGGTCAGTGACCTGACCGGCTTCACCACCGCCGGCGACCCGATCTTCACCAACCGCAAATTGTCGACCGTCGTCGAATTGCGCGACGGCCAGAGCTTCGCCGTCGGCGGGCTTCTGTCCAGCAAGACCACCAAGCTCCAGGATCAGGTGCCTTGGCTCGGCCAAGTGCCTGTGATCGGGACGCTGTTTCGCAGTTCGAGCAACCAGAAGGAAGAGACCGAGCTGGTCGTCATCGTCACGCCGCATATCGTGCGGCCGGTGAAGCCTGGGGAGCAGTTGGCGACACCGTTCGACAAGACACGGCCCGCCAACGATCCGGAGTTCTTCGTGCTCGGCCAATTGGAAGTGACCAAGGACATGGTCCGCAAATATGAAACCGGCGAAGGCGTCACCGGCCCCTATGGCCACATGCTCGACTTCAAATCGAAGGACAAGATGCTCTATGTCAAGAAATAGCGCCTTGATCCTCATTCTGTGCGCCAGCGCCCTGTCGGGCTGCGCCGCGGACTATCTGAACCATTATGATTCGGTGACCCTGGCCGCCGGCGACACGCAGAAGTTCAATTCGCTGCTGCAGACGGTCGACCCGCTCAACCCGGCGTCCCGAAACACACATATCGAAGGCGACGGCGCACGCGCCGCAGCCGTTGCCCAAGGCTACAAATATCCACCGCCACCGCCGCCGCCACCAGCGATCACGGTCAATGTCGGCGGGTCGGGTGTGACACAGTGAACTGAACGAAGGGATGCGCAGGGCGCCGGGCATGCGAGGGGCTCTGGCGCAGGAAAGCAGAGAGTAAGGTCATGTTGGGGACCATTCGTGCCTTCTGGAACGATCAACGCGGCATCGCGATGATCCTCGTGGCAATCATGCTGCCCGTGCTTATCGGCTTCGCTCTGCTGGCCATCGATATGAGCCGAGCCAACGGACTTCACAACGATCTGCAAAAGGGAGTTGATGCCCTTGCTCTGGCAACGGCAGCGGAACTGGATGGCAGATCGGATTCGATCACCAGAGCCAATCTGGCCAAGACTACCCTTCTCACCAACAAGACCAAGTTTTCAACGGCAGGCGATCATACACTCGCTCTAGCCGATGTGACCGTTACATACTTGACCGGGATACCGGCCGACGACAGCATCAAGTTGAGTGCCGCTGGTGTCGACGCCAATGGTGTGAACTGGGCAAGCACCGACCCTAAAGCCGTGACATTCTCACTGGTGACCGTGAACCCGTCCGGCCTGGCGGATGGTGCCGGGGCCTTCGAAGCGATCTTTCCGGCAAGCGTTGTCAGCGGCAGCAACACATTCGACATCAGACCTCAGGCTGTGGCCGGATTTGTCCAGTCGATCTGCGAAACGGTGCCGATCTTCATGTGCAATCCGTTCGAGACGACCGACCCGTTGACCAGCAAAACGATCCAGCAGGCGTTCGCGTCGGGGGACACCTATAGCCGCGAATTTCGTATTCTGAAAGTCGATAGCAACCCCGGCCCGGGCAACTTTGGCCTGCTGGAAAACGGCCTGACCTCGATACAGGAGGGGATGGCCAAGGGGACCGCCGGCACCTGCTACAGCCGCACTTCGCTGACCACGAAAACGGGTGTCACCTTGGGTCAGGTCAATACTGGCCTGAATGTCCGGTTCGATCTCTATCAGGGCAATCTGAAAAATAACACAGACCTTGGCTACCGCCCGGCGAGCAATGTCCGCAAGGGGGCCAGCAAGAACAGCAATTGCAACAAGTTTGATGTCGCGACGGATGGTTCCGCGTTGCCTCTCCCGGATGGCACCGGCTATGACTCCGCTAAGGGCATGACGCTGCCGATCGCGGCGAATTCCTTCTGGACCGCCTACTGGGCCGCCAATCATAAGAACGCAGCGTATCCAAACCTCCCGGCGAAGACCGACCCTCTCAAGCGGAACGTTCCCGCCTCCAGGTATGATGTCTACAACTATGAAATCGCGGCCGGAATCGTGGGCGACAAATCGAAAGGGCCTTCGAACGAAGTTGGAACGCCTTCCTGCTACAAGGGGGACCTCACCAAGGCGGATCCGAGCCGCCGGCTGATAAACATGGCCATTATCGATTGCAAAGCAAACCAGGCGAAGCTGAACGGCCACACCGCAGTCCGACCGGATGGCTATGCAAGCGTCTTCATAAACAACCCTATCCAGAAGGTGAATCCCAACGACGAGGACAATCCGGACGGTACAGGCGCCGAGAAGGCTATCAGCCTTGAGATCGTCGATGTCGATGGCGGATTTGCCAACAACACCCTGGTAGACAAAGCATTCCGCAACGAAGCCCAGTTGTATCGGTAGCGCTGACATGACCAGGCTCCGCAGAATCATTGGACGGTTCCAAGGCGACGAAAGTGGCGCCGCTTTGGTGGAAGCCGCGATCACGATACCACTCGTATTGCTGTTATCGGCCGGTGTGTTCGAGTTCTCCAACATCCTGAATACGCGGATGCTTCTCGAAGCTGGCGTTGAGGATGCGGGGCGCTACATGGCACGATGCAGCAGCGATTGGGCGACTTGCAAGGGCCGAGCCCAGAACCTTGCTGCCAATGGGGCGGTCGCTAACGGCAGCGCCAGAGTGACCGGATGGCTGCCGGCGGCGGTTGACATCACCAAGGCGGTCTCGCTGGACGCGGTTGATGCCGCCACGGGCACGCAACTTTATCTCAGCAGCACGACCAAAGTCGATGTCGTGGACGTCAGCACCTCCTATTCTTATCCGGACGTTGGATTCTGGTCGTATCTTGGCTTTGGAGCCCTGACCCTCAGTGTATCCCATCAGGAACGGGTCATTGGATGGTGATGGGGCGCACCAAGTTTTGGGCTAGCCAGTCCGGAACGACAATGGTCGAAATGGCCATAGTGATGCCGCTGCTGTTGACGCTTTTGCTTGGCTTCATCGATTTCGGCTACGCCTTTTACCAATGGAATGCCGGGAATAAGGCGGTGCAAGCCGGCGCAAGGCTGGCGCAGATTTCTACACCTGTCGCCAGCGGGCTCCTGGCCGAGACGATAACGCAGACCGACCTAACTAAAGTCGGCACTGCGGTACCCGCAAACACTTACAACTATATCTGCACCGCCAACACCGCTGGAAGCGTCTCTTGCGTTTGCGGCACAGGCGCTACGTGCCAGAACCTCAATGTAAGCCAAGATGCCTTTAATTTCATTTTCAGCGGCAACAGCAGCCGGCCCGGAATGCAGACATTCCTGCCGATGTTGGCCAAGTCCGAAGTCAGGATTCAATACCAGGCTTCCGGCCTCGGCTACTGGACGCGTCCCAGCGGACCGGTGCCGACCATCACGGTGAGCATCACCAACCATCCCTTCCAGTTTTTCTTCCTGGGCGGACTGCTCGGCTTCAACAACATCACAATGCCCTCCATGCTGAGCACGGTCACGGGCGAAGACATGAAGAGTACCTGGCCATGAACGCCATCAACACCAAGGTTACGCCGACCAAGCGCAAGCAGGTGGCGCTGTTTTCGTCGGATCCGAATTTCAAGCGCGATGTGGCGACGCGGCTCGATGCGCTGGCGATCTATGACGTCAGGGTTTCCGAGACGAGCGATTTTCTGAAAGGACCGCCGGCGGACACACGCCCGGGCATCGTCATCCTCGATCTCGGCAATGGCGAGCTGCTCGGCAGGCCCGGCATCGTCGAGGCGCGCGCACTGTGGGCCAGCGTGCCGCTGATCGCGGTTTCCGACGAGCTGAGCTCGGAGCAGACGCGCGTTTTGGTGCGCATGAACGCCTCGGACTGGCTGCACAAGCCGCTCGACGGCAAGGAACTGCTCAATGCGGTGACCTTCCACGACACCGGCAACCAGGGAACCAAAAGCCGGATCATCACCTTCATCAGCGCCAGCGGCGGCGCCGGCGCCACGACGCTGGCGCTGTCGGCGGCCGAATTCCTGGCGTCGAAATCGGGCGAGCGCGCGGCGTCCACCTGTCTCGTGGACCTGGATTTCCAGAGCGCCAATTGCGGCGCCTATCTCAATCTGTTCAACCAGTTCGACCTTGCCGGCATCATCGGCCAGCCGGAGCGGCTCGATGTCGAGCTGATGGACGTCATCAAGCTGTCGCGCCCGTCCGGCCTCACCCTCTATGCATTCGAGCGGCCGCAACTGCCGTTCGAGCCGCATGGCAGCGATTTCGTCTTCCGCCTGCTCGACCTCGTCGCCTACCGCTTCGACGACATCGTTATCGACCTGCCCAATCTGGAAACGCCCTGGCACAATTCCGTGCTGTCGACGAGCGACGAGATCTTCATCGTGTTCGAACTCAATGTCGCGTCGCTGCGGCAAGGCAAGCGGCTCTACAAGAAGATCCGCGAGCTGCGCGGCAATGCGGTCAGCATCACGCTGGTCGCCAACAAGCACAAGCGCAAATGGTTCGGGAACCATTTTTCGCGCAGCGAGCTCGAAAAGATCTTCAAGGCGCCGCACATCAAGTCGGTCGCGCTCGACAACGCGCTTCTGACCGATGCGCTGAACAGGGCCATCCCGCCTTCCGAAGTGGATGGGCGGGCGCGCTTCAACAAGGATCTGAAGCGGATGTTCAAAGAGCGGCTCGATGACGCTGCCCGATAGATACCGGATCGCCCCAAAGCTCGCCGGCGCCTGCGTGCTCGGCATGGCGTTGGCGCTGTCCGTCCACGGCTTCGCCGAGGCGCGATCAGCACTTTCGGAGCGGCCGCCGCTGCCGGCGATGGGGCCCAGCCTGCGCAAGGCCGTCGCCTTTAGAACCGCCGAGCAGCCGGGAACGATCATCATCCGCAAGGACGAGAAGGCGCTTTACCTGGTGACCCGCCAGGGCCAGGCGCTGCGCTACCAGATCAGCGTCGGGCGCGACGGGTTCGGCTGGACCGGCATCGTCAAGGTGGGGGCGAAGACCGAATGGCCGGAGTGGCGCCCGCCGCAGGAAATGCGGGCCCGCCAGCCGGAGCTGCCGAAAATGGTGCCCGCCGGCCCCTACAATCCGCTCGGCGCAAGGGCGCTCTACCTGTCTCGGGACGGGCGCGACACGCTCTACCGCATACACGGCACCAACGACCCGTCGGGTGTCGGCTTCGACGGGACATCGGGCTGTTTTCGCCTCACCAACACGGATGTGATCGATCTTTTCAAACGCGTCGCGGTCGGCGCAAAGGTGGTGGTCCAATGACGATGATCAGCGAACCGGACATGCCGGCGATCGATATCGGAAACCAGGAACAGCGCGAACCGGCTGCCGCCGGGAAACCCAGCAAGGCAAAGACGATCGCCGTCATCGTCGCCGGCGGCGCGCTTCTGATCACCGCAGTCAACATGGCGGCCGCGGTCTATCTCTATCGGGGCATGAGCGACCTGCGTTTCGTCGAGGCGCGGCTGGAGCAGCTCGGCGCATTCGAGCAGCGGATCGCAGCCCGGCTCGACACGGTCAACAACGGTTTTCAGAGCCGGTTCGAGAAACTGGACAGCCAGTTGCAAGGCAGCTTCAACGAGATCGATGCCAGCATTGCCCGGCTTGGGCAGACTATGCCGGTCGCCGGCGGCGAGGCCATGCCGGGCGTGGAAGAACCGTCCGAAATCGCCACCAGCACGCTGGCGCAAGCGCCCGAAGCCCTCGGCGGCGAGAGCGCGAGCGAACCCGGCGTCATCGAAGCGCCCGCACCCAGGAGGAGAATCGCATCGGCGTCGCCCCCTGCTCCCAGCTCCAATTACCAGCGCATCCAGCAGCCCGACGGCAAGGTCTATTACCGCCGGATCAACTAGACCCAGCAGAGCCCGGATCGTGCAAGGTGTAAGTGGCGAACGATCTAGAGATCGCGCTGCAGCGCCAGGATGCGGATGGCCCGGACGGACCGCTCCCGCGCCTCGGTGAGGAAGGCGATGTGGCAGTAGGCACAGGCCACGAAGCCCAAAAGCAGCACCAAGCTGTTCTTGAAGGTGAAATCGACGGCCAGCGAATAGGGAAGACCCTTGGGCGACGTGAATTCGGCAATCGTGCTTGCCGTTTCCGAATGGCTGCCGACCGCGATCATCAGCCCGGCGAAAATCAGGGCGATATGGTTGGCGAGGAAGAAGAAAGCCGACCGCTTGGCGTGGCACGCCATCCAGCAGACGATCGATGCGGCGGCAAGGATAGCGGCTTCGAAAGCCATGGAACCGCCCAGCCAGACATCCACCTGCTGCCAAAGCACCGTCGACAAGGGGCGCAGTTCAAGCCATAGCCACCATGCGGTGGGGCTGGCTGGATAGATGCCCAGCAACAAGGTCGCCATGCGCTCCCCTGCCAGGACCGCCAGAATGAGAAACGGAAAGGCGAAAAGCAGGAGCGGCTTGCGTTTCATGTTCCCTCGACAATCTGCAGGCCAGGATAGGCCGCATAGATTGCGCAAGGCTTAACAACCCTACTTCCGGCCCTCTCCCGATTGCGAGCGTTCGAGGACGGCGAAGAAGATCACGGTGAGCAGAAGCACGATCAGCAGCAGCACGAACGCGGCTGCCGCGCCTTCGTTGAGCGAAAGGCCGAGAAAGGCACGGCGATAGGCAAAGAAGCTCAGCACTTCGGTCGCGTTGCCCGGCCCGCCCTTGGTCAGGACATAGGGCAGATCGTAGGTCCGGAATTCGTTGATCAGCTGGATGATGATGGTGATCGCCGCGACCGGCCGAAGCATCGGCAGCGTGATGTAGAGGAATTGCTGCCAGCCGCGCGCGCCGTCCACTTCAGCAGCCTCATAGGGATCGCGCGGCAAAGCGGCGAGCCCCGCGGCGAGGATCAGCACGACGAAGGACATTTGCTGCCAGATGTCGATCGCCGCCATCGTCCAGAGTGCCATGCCTGGCGTGCCTAGCCAGTCGAGGCGCGGCAGGCCTGATATCTCCATGAGATGATTGGCGATGCCGAGATTGGGCTGGAGCAGCATGCGCCAGATCAGGGCGACGCTGATCGGCGACATCGCCATGGGAATGGTCAGAACCGCGAAATAGACCGGCTTCATCCGGACCGTCCGGTTGAGCATCAGGGCAATGCCGAGCCCGATCACGAATTCGCCGACCACGGTCACCGCCGAATAGCGCACGGTGAGCCAGAGCGCGTTCCAGAACAGCTCATCGCCGATCATCGAAGCGAAATTCTTGAACCCGACAAGCGGCAGGAGCTGCGGCTTGATCAAGGTCATCGAGGAGATCGAGAGGATGCAGGCATAGGCCAGGGGAAAGCCCATCACGATCGCCAGCAGCAGCAGGCCGGGCAAGGCAAAGGCCCAGCCGGTCCGCCACTCGCGGCCACGGGCAGCCCATCCTTTTTTGATCGCATTGTGCATCGTGGCCGAGCCTTGGTCGGGGTGGCGTTGCTGATCTCGTCAAGATCCGGGGTCTGGAAAATCCGGCGCGGCTGACATCGCCGCGCCGGGTCTCCTTGCCGAGCCGGACCGCTATTTGTCGAGGAGCCCCTGCAGGCCGTCGGAAGCTGCCTTCAGCGCCGCGTCCGATGTCGCCTGGCCGCCAGCCGCCAGCGAAAGCTGGGTACCGAGCAGATCCTCGTATTGCGCCGAATAGGTGAAGATCGGGAACGACTTGCCGGTCGCCACCACATCCTGGGCGGTCTTGTAGAAGGGATATTTCGCCAGCACCGCCGCATCGGCATAGACATCGCTGCGCACGGGCGCGTGGCCCTCGAGCGCGCGCTTCACCGAAACATCCTTGCTCTGCACCCACTGGATGAAGGTCCAGGCGGCTTCCTGCTCTTCCGGCGACGTGTTCTTGGGAATGCCCCAGCCCCAACCGCCGCTCTCGCCATGGCCGCCCGGCATCACCGACAGGCCGACCTTGCCGGCGACCGTCGGACACTTCACGGCATCGTCCATCTGCGGCAGCATCCACCAATAGGTGACCATGCTGAAGGCGGAACCGCTGCACATCAGACGCATGGTGTCGTCGAGCGTGGCCGACACGGCACCCTGCTGGGCGCCGTGCTGGAGATTGTCGACATAGAGATCGAGCGCCTTCTTGGCCTCTGCCGTGTCGAGGCTCGCCTTGCCGTCGGCATTGAGATAGCTGCCGCCGGCGGAGAACAGGTAGTTGGAGAATTCCATGCTGTTGGGATCGCCGCGCTGGCCCTGCATCGCGGCCCCGGCGACACCGGCATTGGCCTTCATGAATTTGGAAATCGCCACATAATCTTCGAGCGTCGTCGGCAAAGCGAGCTCCTTGCCGGTTGCCGTCTTGTAGGCGGCCTTGAGCTTCTCGTCGCCGATCAGGTCCTTCCGGTAGAGGAGGCCCATCGAGTAGTTGTACATGGGCACCAGGAACAGCTGGTCCTCGGTTCGGCCGAGCAGGTCAAGCGTCGAGGGAATGAAGGGGCTCAGATCGTATTTGGATTTCTCGACGAAGGGTTTCAGGTCGGCCAGCCAGCCGGCCGCCGGAAATTCGCCGGCCCACAGGAAGTCGACCTCGAGCACATTGTAGTAGCTCTGCGGCGCGGTCAGCTGCGACACCAGCTTGTCGTGCATGTCAGGATAGCCGATCTTCTCAAACTCGACCTTGATGCCGGTCTGCTTCTCGAATTCGGGCAACAGCGCTTCAATGATCTTGGTTTCCGGCACGTCCTCCATCAAGGCGTGCAAGGTGATGGGCTCAGCCGCCCTGGCCGGAAGCGATGCGCTGACAACAGCTGCCCCGCTCACGGCCGTCATCAGCATTTTGATCAAGGTCTGCTTGTTCCAAGTCATAACTCTCTACTCCTCTTTCCCTCTGGACGCGGCGGTGATCCCGCCACGATTTCATAACCGGCTAGCGAGCCATGTCGGCTCTCGGAGCGGCCGGCCTATTTCACGCTGCCGAACGTCAAGCCCTGGACGATGAAACGCTGGATGAAGCGGGAAGCCACGACCAGCGGCAGGATGGCAAGGACGACGCCGGCAGAAACCTTGGCGATCTGGACGCCGTTCGAGGTCTGCAACGCCGCAAGCGCAACCGGTATGGTTGCCGTCTTCGGCCCGCTCAAAACCAGGGCAAACAAAAACTCATTCCAAGCCAGGATGAAGCCGAGCACGCCGGCGGCCGCGATACCGGGCATCGACACCGGCAGGACAATACGCCAGAAGGCGCCCCAGGCGGTCGCGCCGTCGGTCATCGCCGCCCATTCCAGATCGACTGGAATGCCCTCGAAGAAGCCCATCAGGATCCAGGTCAGGAAAGGCAGGTTGAGCGCGGCATAGACGATGATCAGCCCCGTCAGCGAATTGCTGAGCTCCAGGCTTCGGAACAGCGTGAAGGTCGGCAGCACCAGCGCCACGGGCGGCAACATCTGCGTCGCCAGAACGGCAAAACGCGCCCAACGACCGCCCGTGCGGAAGCGGGCGAAGGCATAGCCGGTGGTGGCGGCAAAAGGCAATGCGAGCAGAACCGAGCCGAGCGCGACGATCAGGCTGTTGAGGTACGACTGACCGAAGCGGCTCGACAGCAGCGCCGAATAATTGTCCGTCGTAAAGGCCGGCATCAGCTCGTTGCTGTAGGACAACTGCTCGGGGACGAAGCTTGTCCGCAGCACCCAGAGCGGCGGCAGCAGCACGATGGCGCAGACGACAATCAGCCCGAAATGCAAGCCGAAGCGGCGACGAAAGGCCGGCCGTTCGTTTCTGTCCATGCTGGTCATCGCGTGGCCCCCATGAGGCTCGGCCGCGCGATGACCAGTTCGGTTTCGGGATCAAAGAGGTGCATCGGCAGCGGGTCGATGTAGAGTTCGACCATCGAGCCGACGGGCGCCGTGAAATAACGGCTGAGGCGGGCGGCGATCTCAAACGGCTTGTCGCCCCCCGCGGGGTGAGCATCATCCCTGCCGGTGGCGTGACCGGCAATCTGGCCGATCAGGACGTTCTCGGCGCCGAGAGCCTCGACGGCCACGACCCGTACGGCAATCTTCTGCCAGTCCGGCTTGTCGGGGCTTTCGTGGAAATCCTCGGCCCGCACGCCCAGAATGACGCGGCGCCCGGCACGCTCGCCATAAGCGTTGCGGTGGCGGGCGGGGACGGCAAGCACGGCACCGCTGTCGGTCAGGACGGAGAGCCCTTCGCCAGGTGCGGCCTGAAGCGTGGCCGGAATGAGGTTCATCGGCGGCGTCGCCAGGAAGCGTGCGACGAAGGTGTTGACCGGGTCGGCATAGACTTCAAGCGGCCGGCCGGCCTGGATCAGGCGACCATCGCGCATGATGCATATGCGATCGCCCATGGTCATCGCCTCGACCTGGTCGTGGGTGACATGGACGATGGTGCGGCCGAGGCGCCGGTGCAGCTTCACGAGTTCGAGCCGCATCTCGGCACGCAGTTGCGCATCGAGATTGGACAGCGGTTCGTCAAGCAGGAAGGCCGCCGGTTCGCGAACGATCGCCCGGCCGAGCGCGACACGCTGCCGCTGGCCACCCGAAAGCGCTGCCGGCTTGCGGCCGAGAAGATTCTGCAGACCGAGCAGGTTAGCGGCGTCTGCAATCTTGGCATCGATGACCGCCGCGTCGGTGCCGCGCATCTTCAGCCCGAAGGCCATATTCTGCCGCACCGACATATGCGGATAGAGCGCGTAGCTCTGGAACACCACGGCGACGTTTCGGTCGCGCGGGGCGACATTGGCGACGCTCTTGCCACCGATGCGGAGATCGCCGGAGGAGATACTCTCCAGACCGGCAATCATCCGCAGCGTCGTCGACTTGCCGCATCCCGACGGACCGAGAAAGATCACGAATTCACCATCGGGAATGGTGAGATCGACCTCATGCACCCCGTAATTGCCATTGCCGTAGAGCTTGGAAACGCGATCGAGCTCGATAGACGCCATAGACTTTCCTCATGAACCCGTCTGACCCGGCTGACGCCGAAGGCCGAAGTCGAGCGAACGGTCATCTTAGAGAACAAAATATAACATTAAAAGCCTAACTTCTGATCATATGTGTTCACTTTTTTGGATAGGCGCGTGCCCGCATCAGGATCCGGCTACAGCCGCCGAAAGGCCGTCAGGTCATGTAGACGCCGCCGGTCACGTTGACGCCCTGGCCGGTCATGAAGCGGGCTTGATCCGAGCAGAGGAACACGACGACGTCGGCGACATCCTCCGGCAGCTCGAGCCGGCCGAGCGGCGTCTGCGCAATATAGTCGGCGACCACCCGTTCGGGCGTGACTTGCCGCAGATGCGCCTCCCACTCGACTTCGCGCGATTGCATGCCGGTCTTGACGAACCCCGGACAGACGGCATTAACGCGTATCCCCTTGGGCGCGAGCTCGCGGGCAAAGGCCTGCGTCCAGCCGAGCACGGCGAACTTGGATGCCGAATAATGCGCCAGGAGCGGCGCACCGACCTTCGCGGCAAGCGAGGCGGTGTTGACGATGCAGCCCGTGCCCTGCTTGACAAAATGCCGTCCAGCGATCTGATTTGCCAGGAATACACCGCGGGCATTGACCGAAAAGTTGAAGTCCCACTCTTCGTCGGTCAGATCGAGCGCGTGCTGCATGGTGGACACGCCGGCATTGGCGATCAGGATGTCGCAGCCGCCAAGCGCTTCCAGTACGGTGGAGAAGGCCGCCTCGACGGAATCGCGGCGGCGGACATCGACCGTGACGGCGGCGGCACCGCCACCAATTTCCTCAGCCGCCTGACGTGCCGCCTTGGGATCCAGATCGCCGATCGCCACGGCGACGCCCTGCCGCGTCAGGGCGGTCGCGATCGCCCGGCCGATCCCCGCGCCACCGCCCGTCACGAAGGCTCGCTTGCCCGCGAGTTCGGCAAGCACGGGAGGCGTGACGGAGACAGCCGGCATGGTCGTATTCTCTCTGCTTGATGGCGGAACGCATTTTGTTGATATCGAGATGCATACCAATAAAATCGAACACTGCAAACATATTTTTGTTTGAAAATGTTTGATCATGCGGTAGTGTGAAGATCAGCAGACCGCTTCGTCGGCGGCTTACCCACCGGATACATCGATGGCAGACGACACCACCCTTCCTGAGACATCGCCGCATGGCGCACCGCGCGACGCCGATCGTCAGCGCCTTCTCGCGCACGACCGGCAGGCACGCATCCTGGCTTTGCTGCGCCGGACGGGGTCGCTCACCGTCGCCGCGGCAGCGGCCGAACTTGCCGTTTCCGACATGACGATCCGCCGCGATCTCGTCGAACTGGAACGCGAGGGTAGGCTGGTCCGAATCCATGGCGGCGCGATCGAGGCCGACAACCCGCCGCTGGTCGCCATGGACAGCGAAGAGCCGAGTTTCGATTCGCGCTTGCGCCAGCGCCGCGACCCGAAGGCCGCGATTGCCGCGGCCGCGGCCGCGCTGGTTTCGGGATACCGCACGATCGCTTTGGATGTCGGCACCACCACCTATCTGATGGCCGAGCACCTCAGGGACCTTCCGCACGCCAAGGTGTTCACCAACAGCCTCAGGATCGCGGCGGCGCTGAATGGCGGTGTGCCCGAAGTCTATGTTGCCGGCGGCCGCGTACGGGCCGACGAGATGTCGACCGGCGGGCCTGCGGCCATCGCCCAGTTCGAGGCGCTGTGGTTCGATGTCGCCGTGATCGGCGTCTCCGGTATCACAGCGGACGGCCTCTTCGATTATTCCTTCGATGATACCGATATGAAGCGCGCCTATCTGAGGCGGTCAGGCACCAAGATCGTCCTGTGCGATTCCGCCAAATTCCTGCGCATGTCGCTGGTGCGGATAGCGCCACTGTCGGACTTCGACATCCTCATCACCGATGCCGAGCCGCCGGCCAAGATCGTCGCGGCGCTCGCCGCGGCCAAGGTCGACCTGCGCATCGCGCCGCCACTGACGCGCGACTGAGGCGCGCCATTTTCACTTTATCCCCAAGGAGAAGACTCGATGGTATTTGAATTTTTCGGCGACAAGAAGAAGGCTGTCATCTCGATGGCACATATCGGTGCCCTGCCGGGAACGCCCCTCTATGATGCCGATGGCGGCCTCGACAAGCTGATCGATGGCGTACTCTCCGACATCCGCAAGCTGCAGAACGGCGGCGTCGATGCCATCATGTTCGGCAACGAGAACGACCGCCCCTATGTCTTCAAGGCGCCGCCCGAGGGCATTGCCGCCATGACTGCCATCGTCCAGGCGGTGAAGCCCGAGCTGAGAGTGCCGTTTGGCGTCAACTATCTCTGGGATCCGACTGCCAGCGTCGCGATCGGAGCTGCCACCGGAGCCCGTTTCGTGCGCGAGATCTTCACCGGCCTGTTCGCTTCCGATATGGGCTTGTGGGAGCCCGATTGCGCCGCCGCCTCGCGCCTGCGGCACAACCTTGGTCGCGACGACATGAAGCTTCTCTTCAACATCAATGCCGAGTTCGCACACTCGCTCGACCAGCGCCCGATTGAATTGCGTGCCAAGAGCGCGGTGTTCTCGTCGATGGCAGACGCGATCCTCGTCTCCGGTCCGATCACCGGCCAGCCGGCCGACCAGTCCCACCTGCGCAGCGTCTGCGAGACGATCAAGGACGTGCCGGTCTTCGCCAACACCGGCGTGAACATCGACAATGTCCGCGACGTCCTTTCGCTGGCGAGCGGCGTCGTGATCGGGACCCATTTCAAGATCGGTGGCAATACCTGGAACGCCGTCGACGGCGATCGGGTCAAGCGCTTCATGGATGTTGTCGCCACTTTGCGCTGAGGACGGCTTCCACGGCGATGCCGGCCATCGCGCCGGCTCGCGGTGATCATATCGATCGTTGCAGGCCGGCGTCCGGAATGATCGACTGGTATCGAGCAGTGCGACACAACGAGGCAGACAGGTTTCGCCCGCCTGCCCTTCCCAGCATTTCAATGGATTCGACATGGCGTTCGTTCTCGGTCTCGATATCGGCACCACCTCGACGATCGGCATCCTGATCCGGCTTCCCGATCAGGTGCTGGGCCTCGCCTCGCGCCCCGTCACGCTGCATTCCGAGCATGCGGGCTGGGCCGAGGAAGATCCCGCGCAATGGTGGACCAATGTCCGCGACATCGTGCAGGAGTTGCTCAGGACCAGCGGCATCAAGGCCGAGGAAATCGTGGCGGTCGGCACCACCGGCATGCTGCCGGCGGTCGTTCTTCTGAACGAGAAGGGCGAAGTGCTGCGGCCGAGCATCCAGCAGAGCGACGGCCGCTGTGGCGCCGAAGTGGCCGAACTGCGGACCGAATGCGATGAGACGGCTTTCATCGCCAAGGCCGGCAACGGCATCAACCAACAGCTCGTCACCGCAAAGCTGCGCTGGATTGAGCGTCACGAGCCGGAGGTGTTCAGCCGCATCGCCACCGTTTTCGGCTCCTACGATTATATCAACTGGCGCCTCACCGGCGAACGTGCGGTCGAGCAGAACTGGGCGCTGGAGGCCGGCTTCGTCGACGTTTCGACGCACCGGATCGACGACGATCTGGTGGCGCTCGCGCACATACCGCGCTCGGCCGTGCCACGAAAGATCGCCTCGCATGAGATCCTCGGCTCCGTCTCGGCGAAGGCCGCCGATGAGACAGGCCTGATGGCGGGAACACCGGTCGTCGGCGGTGCAGCCGACATGATCGCCTCCGCGCTTGGCGCCGGCGTCGCCAAGCCGGGCGATGTCCTCCTGAAATTCGGCGGCTCGGTCGATATCCTGATCGCTACCGATCAGATCAAGCCCGATCCGCGCATGTATCTCGATTATCACCTGGTCCCGGGCCTGTTCATGCCCAATGGCTGCATGTCGACAGGCGGCTCCGCCCTCAACTGGTTCGTACGCAATTTCGCCGGCGGCGAGATGGCCGCGGCACAGGCCGAGGGTATTTCCGTACACCAGCGGCTCGATGCGCTGGCGGCAGAGCGTCCCGCCGGTGCCGACGGCCTCATCATCCTGCCCTATTTCCTTGGCGAGAAGACGCCGATCCATGATCCAGCGGCCCGCGGCGTGATCGACGGCCTGACGCTTTCGCACGATATCGGCCATGTCTGGCGCGCTTTGCTCGAGGCCTATGCCTTTGCCATCGCGCATCATGTCGAGGTGCTCAACGACATGGGCCATCGGACCGAGCGCTATCTCGCCTCCGACGGCGGCTCAAGCAGCAAGGTCTGGATGCAGATTGTCGCGGATGTCTTGCAAAAGCCGGTCCAACGCCTGACCGGGCACCCCGGCTCCTGCATCGGCGCTGCCTGGACGGCGGCGATAGGCACCGGCCTGACCGACGACTGGTCGGGCGTTTCCGGTTTCGTCAGCTTCGCCGACCGGCTCGATCCCGACCCGCGAAAGGCCGACATCTACCGCGACGGTTACCGCCGCTATCGCGATCTCTATACACGCCTATCGGCTCCTGGCGCGACCAAAGCGGGATCGCCATCGTGATGTATCGCGCCGTCGCCTGGGACATCGACGGAACGCTGATCGACAGCGAGCCGTTGCATCATCAATCTCTCCTCGCCGGCTGCCGCAACTGGAACGTCGATCTTGACGACCTGCCCGACCAAGCCTTTCGCGGCATCCATATGGGCGACGTCTGGACAATGCTGCGTCCGCGCCTCCCAGTCGGGCTTGACCAGGCGGAGTGGCTCGCCGCCATCAATGCCCACTACGTCGCCAACCGGGCGGACGCCATCCCGATCCCCGAGGCGGTCGAGACGATCCGGACCCTGGCTGACCGCGGCGTCCCGCAGGTCTGCGTGTCAAATTCCGGCCGGCAAGTCGTCAATGCCAATCTGGATGCGCTCGGCGTGCTCGACCATATGAGCCTCACAATCAGCCTCGACGACGTTACGGTCGGCAAACCCGACCCAACGCCCTATCGCGAGGCCTGCCGGCAGCTCGCCATAGCTCCGGGATCCGTCGTCGCTGTGGAAGACAGCCGCACCGGCACCAAGGCCGCACGGGCCGCCGGTCTGTTCGTGGTTGGCTATCTCCCCAGCGGCGGCCCGCTCAGCGACATCGATCTCAGTGCCAACCGTCTGTCGTCGATCCTGGACCTGTTTCCCGGCTGAGGGTTTGCGCGTCGCCGCGTCCGGGTGCGCGCTTGGGCAAGCCGGAGGATCGGGCGTCCGCCGGCTGGTCCCAAGCGAATGCCTTGGCAGGAACCAACGAACGTTGGACCGGGTTCCGCTCGTTCCGCATTCGCCTTGCGTCTCGCCGAGCGAGCGGTCCATGCCGCTCGGTCTGCGCAAGTGACGGGATATTTGTTGTCAAAAGCTGCATATCCCGTTTCTCGCATAGGTCAGAGAAGATTTTCTCGCATCTCCATGATGCCTCTCAACCATTTGTTTTCCAGCATTTTTTTAATCCGGCATGATTGGCTCGCGCCGACCAATGCCAGAATTCCTCTTGCGCCGAAGCTGAATTTTAGGCATTCAGGATCAAGTTTGTATCTTTAACATGCAAACCTGATTATCGGAGGATCTGAATGCGGCGTCTTGGTATCCATTCATTTGTCTGGACAAACGGCCTGACCCAGGAGGGCCTGGAAATGGCACTCGCCAAGTCGGCGGATCATGGTTACCGGCTGATCGAGTTCGCTTATCTGCGGCCCGAGAAATTCGACCTCGACCGCCTGGCGAAGCAAGCCAAGGAACTGGACATCGAGATCGTGGTCACGATGGGCCTGTCGGCGGATGCGGACGTCTCGAGCGAGGACAAGGCCGTGGTCACCAAGGGAAAGGCGCTCTTGTCCGACGCGGTCAAGGCGGTCCGCGACATCGGCGGCATCCGATTGGGCGGCATTCTCTATTCGATGCACGGCAAGTATGACGGGCTGCCCACGCGAACCGGCTGGATGAACAGCGCCGACGCCATCGCCGCGACAGCCGAGGTGGCCAGGGATAGCGGCGTGCAGATCGTTCTGGAAGTGGTGAACCGCTTCGAGTCCAACCTCTTGAACACGACCGCGCAAGGCCTGAAGTTCATCAAGGACACCGGCCGCGACGACGTCTTCCTGCATCTCGACACGTTCCACATGAACATCGAGGAGGCGAGCCAGGCCGAGGCGATCCGTCTGGCTGGGGACAAGCTCGGTTATTTCCACTTCAACGAGAACTACCGCGGCTATCTCGGCACCGGTACGATCGATTTCGCGAGCATCTTTTCCGCGCTGGTGGACATTGGCTTCCACAATCGCGACGTCACCTTCGAGAGCTTCTCCAGCGCCATCGTCGATGAAGCCCTGTCGCGTGTGTGCGGCATCTGGCGCGACACCTGGACCGACAACAATCCGCTCGCCGCGCATGCCAAGGCTTTCATCGAAAGCCGTTGGGAAGAAGCCGTGCGCCGGGCCGAGATCAACAAGGCTGCCTGAAGACGAAAGGGCTGCGGGCCGACAAGCGCCCGCGCCATCTCATCCCGAGGAGGACGGGAAGATGACGCAGAACGAAGCTATCACCAACGAGAACGGCGCCACCGCGCCGCTTCTCCTCAGCGCCGAAAATGTCGCGAAGAGCTTTGCAGGCGTTCCCGCCCTGGTCGACGGGCGGATTCGGTTGCGCGCCGGGACGGTCAATGCCTTGTGCGGTGGCAACGGTGCCGGCAAGTCCACCTTCCTCGGCGTGTTGATGGGGATGCTGCGGCGCGACGCCGGATCCGTCACGGTGAAAGGCCGGGAGGTGAATTTCTCCTCCCCCGCCGAGGCGCTCGATGCCGGTATCGCCATCATCACCCAGGAGCTCAGCCCGTTCCTGGACATGACCGTCGCCGAGAACCTCTATCTCGGCCGCGAACAGCGGCGCGGCCGCTTCTTCGTCGACGACAAGTGCATGCTAAGCGACGCGGAGGCGATCCTGGCGCGGTTGAAATTCAACATCCCCGCTGGTGCGCGGTTGCGCGATCTTTCGATCGCGCAGGCCCAACTCGTCGAGATCACCAAGGCAATCAGCCGCCGCAGCGACATCCTGATCATGGACGAACCCACCTCGGCCATTGGCGAGCGCGAGGCGCAGATGCTGTTCGACGCGATCCGCACTCTGACCGCGGAGGGCGTAGGCATCATTTATGTCTCGCACCGCCTGACCGAGATCTTCGAGATCGCCGACGATTATACGGTCTTCCGCGACGGCCGTTTCGTAGGCGGCGGATCGATTTCCGAAATCGACCGCAAGGGCCTGATCCGGTCGATCGTCGGCCGCGACCTGTTGGACCATCATCGCGAACCGAAGGATACCGGCCCGCAGAAACCCTTGCTCGAAGCCCGCGGCTTTGCATCGAAGGGAAAGTTCGCCGACATCGACATGACCGTTCATGCGGGAGAGATCGTCGGCATATACGGGCTTCTCGGCTCCGGTCGCAGCGAGTTCGTGAATGCGCTCTACGGAAACGAGCCGCGGGATTCCGGCCAGGTGCTGATCGAGGGCAAGCCCATCGATCTCAAGACGCCCGCCGATTCCATCGGCGCCGGCATTTCGCTGGTCACGGAGGACCGCAAGCAGACGGGCCTGTCACTGACCGCGTCGGTCGCCCACAACATCACCGTGGCCAACCTGCCGCATTATGCGCGCAAGGGCTTCATGAACGGATCGGCGGAAGGCAGGAGCGTGGTCGAGCACATCAAGCGCTTCTCCATCAAGACGGCGTCGCCGGACCTGCCCGTCCAATCCCTGAGCGGCGGCAACCAGCAGAAGGTTGTCCTTGCGCGCTGTGTCGACACCAACCCCAGGATCCTGATCTGCGACGAGCCGACACGCGGCGTCGACGAAGGCGCCAAGCGCGAGATCTATGCCTTCCTCGGCAATTTCGTGAAGGCGGGAAACGCCGTGCTGATGATCTCGTCCGAGGTGCCCGAAATCCTCGCCAATGCGGATCGCATCGTCGTTTTTCGCCGGGGCCGCATCGCAGGCGAGGTCGCCGGACCCGAGGCCACCCAGGAAACCCTCGTTCATCTGGCTTCCTAGCCAGACGATCCATTTCGTGGAGAAGAATCCAATGGTATCCGCCAGTCAAAGCATGAGCGGCATGAGCCTGGGAAAGTTCATCGCCCGTTATGGCATCGTCATCTCGTTTATCCTCCTGTTCGTCGTGTTGTCGCTGGCGTCGCCGAACTTCCTGTCCACCAACAATCTGCTGAACGTTCTGCGGCAGGTCTCCATGAACGGTGTGCTGGCTGTCGGCATGACCTTCGTGATCCTGACGGCCGGCATCGATCTCTCCATCGGTTCGCTCCTGGCGCTGGCCGGCGCCGTGGCGGCCAGCCTGGTCACCGGCGCGGATGCGTTCAATCCGCTCCTAGCAGTCGCGGCCGGCGTCGCCGTGGGCGCGCTTTGCGGCGCCGTCAATGGCGGGCTGATCGCCTACTTCAAGGTGCCGGCCTTCGTCGCCACGCTCGGAATGCTGAGCGTGGCGCGCGGCGCGACGCTGCTTTACAGCGGCGGCCGCCCGATTCCCAATCTCAGCCTCGAATTCCGCTGGCTCGGCCAGGGTCTCGTGCTCGGCATACCGGTACCGGTGATCATTTTCGCCGTCGTCTTCGCTGTCGCGGCAATCGTCCTGCGCTACTCCATTTACGGAAGACGGGTCTATGCGGTGGGCGGAAACCCGCGCAGCGCGAAGACGAGCGGCATCAACACCACCGGCATCATCTTTTCGGTTTACGTCATCATGGGCGCGCTGGCCGGTCTCGCGGGTGTCATGCTGACGGCCCGCACCACGTCCGCCCTGCCACAGGCGGGCATCGGCTACGAACTCGATGCCATCGCGGCGGTGGTCATCGGCGGAACAAGCCTCACCGGAGGTATCGGCCGCATCGGCTATACGCTGGTGGGCGTGCTGATCATCGGCATGATCAGCAACGGTCTCGATCTGATGGGGGTGTCCTCATACTACCAGCAGATCATCAAGGGTTCGATCATCGTCCTCGCGGTGCTGATCGACCGCTCCCGAGCCGGGAGAGAGTAACAGGCGCAAGCGGCGCGGCCGCACGCAACATGGAGGAAATGCACATGAAAACGACAAGACGCTTCCTGATGGGAGCAGCGGCCGGCCTTGCCCTTGCAGGCATGGTGTTCGGGGGGAGTTCGGCCGACGCCAAGACGTTGAAGATCGCGGCGATCGTCCAGAGCCTCAACACCGAGTACAATGTTCTGTGGGCCGATGCCGCCAAGGCGCACCCCGCGCTTGCGGACGGTACCGCCGCGCTGACAGTTCTCGACGGTCGCCAGGACGTGCTGACGCAGTCGAACCTGTTCGACACAGCCATCACCGAAAAATACGACGCGATCATCTTCATCCCGGTCGACATCGACGCCGGCAATGAACCGATCGAGCGCGCGAAGGCAGCCGGCATCCCGGTGTTCGGCTCCAACACGATGGTTTCCAACACCGCGCTCTACGACGCCTACATCAATTCCAACGATGTCGAGGCCGGCGAAATGCTGGCCAAGGCGGTGATCGACAAGGCCGGCCCGCAGGCCAAGGTCGTGATCCTGGAAGGGATGCTGGGCCAGTCGGCCCAGGTACAGCGGCTTGAAGGGATCCAGAAGGTGCTGAAGGAAAATCCCGGAGTGACCATCCTGGAGCAGAACACCGCCAACTGGTCACGCGCCGAGGCCATCACGCTGATGGAGAATTTCCTGACCTCGCATGGCGATGCGATCCAGGGCGTCCTGGCCGAAAACGACGAGATGGCCGTCGGCGCCATCGAGGGCATCCGCAACCACGGCCTGGATCCCAAGACGGTTCCGGTCGCCGGCGTGGACGGCATCAAGGACGCGCTTGAAGCCGTCAAGCGTGGCGAACAGTCGATGTCCATCCTCCAGGATGCCAACGGACAGGCGCAAGGGGCGATCGACCTCGCGCTGCACAAGATCGTCGGCGACAGCTACAAGCCGCGCGCGGCTGTCTGGGACGTAAACGGCGGCAAGCTCGCCTGGAACGACGGCAAGGACCAGCATTACTACGTGCCGTGGCTGGCGGTGACCTCCGAGAATGTCGACAAGGTGCTTGTCGGCAATTGACGCTCCAACAGGAGGATGCCGCTCGCTCGCGGCATTCTCCTTCGCGTCCGGCGCAGCGGGAATTGCTTGCTTCCGACATCAGGCGGTTCATTCTTTGAGGACTTTGCGTTGCCGGAGGAAAAACAAGCTCGGGTGAAGTATAGGCTGGGAACGAACATGCGGAGTCCGCCATGAACCATGTAACCTTCGCCAGCAGCTCGCCTCGCAGGATCCGCCAGAGCAATTCGGTAGCGACGCTGAACGCGCTCCACCGCTTCGGCCCTTTGAGCCGGGCCGATCTCGCCAGGCATATGGGGGTCAACCGCTCGTCCGCCGGCAATATCGTCCTGGAGTTGGTCGAGGCCGGACTCGTTCGCGAAGTAGCGGAGAACGATGTCGCGAATCCGGCGGGCCAGCCCAGGGCCGGAAGACCGGGTATCCTCGTGGAAATCGTGCCTGAAGCCGTTTTCTTCGCCGGCATAGAGATCGGTGTCGAACATATGACATGCGTCGAGATCGATCTCGCGGGCAAGATCGTTCGCAGCGCCATGACGCGCTTCGAAGGACACGACAGCGATCCGGAGGCCGCGGTCCACATGGCGATCGAACAGGTGTTTCTCGAGATGCGGAAGGATAGCCTGGCGCGATGTCAGGGCATCGGCATCGCGGTGCCCGGACAAATGAACCAGGACGGTTTCATCCACGTCGCACCGATCCTGGGGTGGCGCAATGTCGATCTCACAGGCCTTGCCCGCAGCCTTCTTCCGGCCGAGATCCCGGTATCCGCGGAAAATGACGGCAACGCATTCGGCATCGGCATCACATACAGCCAGCCGGAAGCGGCGAGCGGCGTCACCTTCTTCATGGTCATCGAGAACGGTGTCGGTGGCGGAATTGTCATCGACGGCAAGTTGTTCCGCGGCGGCAATGGCCTGGCCGGAGAAGTCGGCCACCTCAAGACACGGAACCCGACATACCGGAATCTGGAGCAGGCCTTCGGGCGCGACCGCATCCTGTCATCCTATCGCCAGTACAGGCCGGACGCCGACTTGGACTTGTTCCTGCGTGACGTCCGCGATCGTGTTCCTCAAGCGGTGCAGCTCGCCGAAGAATGGGCTGTCTTGTTCGCATTTGCAGTCGTGCAGATCTCGCGGCTGATCGACCCGAACCGCATCGTGCTGGGCGGGTCCGTCGCGGAATTGTATCCATTGGTCGCCGCACGGGTCGACGCGCATATCCGCGAGCTCCAGGCCGCGACCTTTCCTATCCCCGAGATCGTTTTCAACGAGAGCGCCATCTATGGAGCTGCCTTCGGAGCCGCTTGCATGATGCATCAGCGCTTCATGTCGCTCGACAACCAGATGCTCAACAAGGACGCGGTTTCCGGTCCAGACGCCTCGGCGTCGTGAAACCGCAAACGACACCACACCTAGGATTGGACGCTTGATGAACGACCTCCCCCAAACGCTTGCACCGGACTCGCTCGGGCCAACCGTGACGATTGGAGAAATCCTGGTAGAGATCGTCGCGAGGCAGACAGGCACCGGTTTCCGGGAACCGATCGACCTCATTGGCCCCTTTCCGAGTGGCGCGCCCGCCATCTTCATCGATCAATGCGCGCGTATGGGCGGAGCGGCGGCAATGGTGGGCGTGGTGGGCGACGACGATTTCGGCGCGGTCAACATGGAGCGCCTGAAGCGAGACGGCGTAGACACTTCCGCCATCGCTGTTTCCGCGGATTATCCGACGGGCAGCGCCTTTGTCCGCTACCGCACGGACGGAAGCCGCGATTTCGTCTACAACATCGCCAAATCCGCCGCCGCTCGACTGGAATGGACCCCGCAGGTCGAGGCGCTGATCGCGCGTTGCGGGCATATCCACGTCATGGGAACGGTGTTCGCAAGCCCCGCGGCCTGGGCGATCACCGAACGCGCGATCCCGCTGATCAAGGCACGCGGCGGCACCATGTCGCTCGATCCGAACCTGCGCAAAGAATTGCTGGCGCACGGCCAGACCGAGGAGAAATTCGCGAGCCTGGTGGACAAAGCGGACCTGCTGCTGCCGTCGGGCAATGAATTGTTCCTGGCCGCCGGCATGGATGGCGAGGAACGCGCAATCGAGGCGCTGTTCAAACGAGGGGTCAAGGAGATCGCCGTGAAGCGTGGCGAACATGGCGCGTCAGCCCGTCAAAGCACGGGCGCCAGTGCCGATTGTCCCGGCCTCATCGTCGAGGAAACGGACCCCACCGGCGCCGGCGACTGTTTCGGCGGAGCCTATGTCGCATGCCGGCGGTTGGGGATGCCGCTGCGGACTTCGCTCGAATTCGCCAATGCGGCAGGGGCGCGCAACGTCACACGCCTCGGCCCCATGGAGGGAGCCGGCACGCGGGCCGAACTGGAAGATTTCATGGCAAGAACGGCGAGAAGAAGCTGATGCGTGTGGCGATCGAAGATGTGCCGGGCCTGCACAGGGAAGGAAAGAAAATCGGGGTAACCTCGGTGTGCTCGGCGCACCCCCTGGTGCTCAAAGCTGCACTGCGCCACGGCCGGGAAACCGGCACCACCGTCCTGATCGAAGCGACGTGCAACCAGGTCAATCATCTGGGCGGTTATACGGGCATGACGCCGTCCGATTTCGCGGCGATGGTGAAAGCGCTCGCGGCAGTCGAGCAGTGCCCGACAGAGCTGATCGTGCTTGGCGGGGATCATCTCGGTCCCAATCCCTGGAAAGACCGGCCCGCCGAGGAGGCGATGGCGCAGGCCGGGACAATGGTCGATGCTTATGTCCGCGCCGGCTTCCGCAAGATCCATCTCGATGCATCGATGGGCTGCGCGGGTGAACCGGCGACGCTAGACGACCATACGGTGGCCGAGCGCGCAGCCAGAATGGCGGGCGTCGCGGAACAGGCGGCCGCGCAGAGCGGCGGGGCAAGCCCGGTCTACATCATCGGGACGGAGGTGCCGCCTCCCGGTGGCGCCGATCACGCTTTGGATGCGATCACCCCGACCAGTCCGGAGGCGGCTCGCCAGACACATGCCATTCACGCCAAAGCATTCCAGGCCGCCGGGCTTGAAAGCGCGTTTTCCCGCGTCATCGGGCTTGTCGTGCAGCCGGGCGTGGAGTTCGGCAACCAGAATGTGATTTTTTACGATCGGACCAAGGCCAGCGATCTGGCGGCAACTCTGAACACATTGCCGTCGCTCATTTTCGAAGCGCATTCGACGGACTATCAGGGCGAGAGGCCGCTGCGTGAACTCGTCGAAGATGGCTTCGCCATCCTCAAGGTCGGCCCCGAGCTGACCTTCAAACTGCGCGAGGCGCTGTACGCGCTCGACCTGATCGCTTCCGATCTGGTGCCTTTCTATGGCCAGCGGCCGCTTTATCAGGCCATGGAAGAGCTGATGCAAGCCGCGCCCAAGAACTGGGCAAGCCACTATCATGGCAGCGATGCCGACAAGCGGACGCTGCGCCACTACTCCTATTCCGATCGCATCCGATATTATTGGGCGACCCCGCAAGCCCGTGCCGCCTGCGACCGGCTCTTCGACGCGTTGAAGGGCCGCAAGGTGCCGGTGACGCTGTTTCTCCAGCACCTGCCTTCGGCGCTCGCTTGGGCCGCCCGCGGCTGCGACGTCGAGGAGATCGCGATCGATCACGTCCAGCGAAGCATCGAGATCTACGCCCGGGCATGCGGCACCTGAGCCCTCGTCCGGTTCTTCAAGGCCAGAGCGGATGGGCTGGCGGGCGGCAGAAATACTTACAGCGATGGTCCCAATCGGATCGGGCTGCCGTCGCTGAAACGGGATTGACGGAACCTGTGGAGATTGTGCCCGGTCTCGTTGCCCTGGATCAAATCGGACAGGATGCGGCCCATTCCGGGTCCTATGCCGAAGCCGTGGCCGCTCATCCCGGTCGCGACAACGAGGCCTGGGAACGCAGCGGCGCGATCGACGATGGGCACGACATCAGGCATCGCATCGATCATGCCCGCCCAGCTCGCCTTGAGCGGTACGGTCGTGAACTGAGGGAAAAGCTCCCTGAACCCGCCGTCGATGGCGCGGAGCGCCGACGTCTCGGGAGCCGGATTGAGGACGCGCATCCGTTCGAAAGGGCTTTCTTCATCCGCGTTCCAGCTGCGCGGGGTCGACCAGCCGTCCGGGTAGCCTCGCGGCGCGGCCGGCAGGTAGCGTGTGCCGAACGGATTGGCCATCAGGGCGCTGACATATTTGCCTGCATGGCGAAATGCGTCCGGCCCTATGTAGAGTTGGCTGCTGCCTCCCGATGCGAGCGTGTACCCGCCATCCTGCCTGCGCCGGAAAGCGATGCGTTCGTCCGCGGCGGCACCGGCGTGGATTTCCGCCATCGGCGCTGTCGCAGCGACAGTCGCCCTGACGCTGAGCTGCGGAATCGAGATGCCGTGGGCGCGCAGGAACAGCGACGTCCACGCGCCGCTGGCGACGAGGACGCTCGAGGCCGCGATGAGCCCTTTCTCGGTCCAGACGCCACTGATGCGTCCCGCGGAGATGTCGAGCATACGTGCCGCGCAATTCTCGATGATCGTCGCGCCTTCGCGGGCCGCCAGGCGAGCAAGCGCGGGCACGGCGACCCAAGGTTCTGCCCGCATGTCCGATGGAGTGATCATTGCGCCTTTGAACAGTCGCGACATGGCCGGGATCAGGCTTGCCAGCTCACCCTGGTCGAGGAGACGCGTGTCGACGCCATGAGCCTGGGCGATCTTCAGGAATTTCGCGAAGCCGGCCATCTCCTTGTCTGTTCGCGCAAGATAGGTAACGCCCGTCTGCTTCAGTCCTATGTCCTCGCCACATTCCTGTGCCAGTTGCCGCCAGAGGCGCTGCGCTTCGATGACGATCGGCAGTTCGTCGGCATCGCGGCCCTGCTGCCGGATCCAGCCCCAGTTGCGCGAGGATTGCTCGGCGGCGATGCGTCCCTTTTCCAGCAGCGTCACCGAGACGTTCCGCCGCGCCAGGAACAGTGCCGTGGTCACGCCAATGACCCCGCCGCCGATGATCACGACGTCCGAGGTCCTCGGCAGGGGCTGCTGGAACTGGATCGGGGTGGCTTCAGTGAAGGGGAAGATTGTCAAAGAGCACTATCCTTTGGCATTCCGCAGCGGCGTCCGGTCTACACACTTGATATCAGGGCAGCGATATCTGGCCGCCGTGAGATGTCGATACCACGCGAGGAGATTGATCGTCAGCTGCTGCTTGCCGGGAACGACGAGGCCAGATCGCGGCGCCGGCAAATCCACGCTTCTGAAATCAATTTCCGGGCCATGGCGCCGACCGGGGGCACGCTTGCCTTCAACAGCGAGTCGATCGCCGGCCAGGCGCCGGAAAAGCTATGCCGGAAGGGCCTGGCACTGGTGTCGGAAGGCCGCAGTATCTTCCGGACACTGACGGTGCGGGAAAACCTGCTGCTCGGCGGCATGATCCGCAAGGACAAGGCCGAAGCGGCCGCCGATCTGGGAACGGGTTCTGGAAATCTTCCGATCCTCAGGACCCGCTACCGCGGCGTTGCCGGCCACCTTTCCGGCGGCGAGCAGCAGCAGCTTGCCATCGCCCGCGCCATCCTGCAGCGCCCGTCGCTGATGATGATCGATGAACCGTCGCTTGGCCTTGCGCCGCTGGTGATCGACCAGGTCTACGAAAGCCTCCGCCAGCTTAACGCCAGCGGGCTGACCCTGCTCGTCGTCGAACGGTCCACCGCTCGCATTCTCGACCTCGCTTCCCGCGTCTACGTGCCGCGCAACGGCCATAACGCGCTGGAGGGTTCGGCAAGCGAGCTTGCCGACGGGCATGCGCTGGAAAAGGCCTATTTCGACTATGGCGATCGTCAGACGGCGCACGCATAATCGGGCAGGCAAGGGCTACAACAATGATTTTCGACTACTGCGTCATCGGCGGCGGCATCGTCGGCCTGGCGACGGCCATGCGGCTGCTGGAAACATATCCCGGCTGCAGCCTGATCCTGTTGGAAAAAGAGGAGGCTCTCGGCAAGCACCAGACCGGCCACAACAGTGGTGTCATCCATGCCGGCATCTACTATCCGCCAGGCAGCCTGAAGGCCGAGCTCTGCCGCAAGGGCGCGGATGCCACCAAGGCCTTCTGCCAGGAGAACGGCATCCGCTTCGATGTCTGCGGCAAACTGCTCGTCGCCACCTCCGCACTCGAAGTGCAGCGCATGGAGGCGCTCCACGAACGCTCGAAGCAGAACACGATCGAAGTCCGGCGCGTCAGCGAGGGTGAATTGAAGGAGCGGGAACCGAACATCCGCGGTCTCGGCGCGCTTTTCGTGGCCTCGACCGGCATCGTCAGCTATGCCGATGTCTGCCAAGCCATGGGGCGGCGCATCAGGGCGCTTGGCGGCGAGATCCGCCTGTCGACGCGCGTCACCGGCATTCGCGAAGTCATCGATTCCGTCGATATCGCGTCGGCCGGCGAAAACTGGCAGGCGAAAAAACTGGTGGTCTGCGGCGGTCTCCAATCAGACCGGCTGGCCGTGCTCGCCGGGCTTTCGATCGAGCATCGCATCGTTCCCTTCCGCGGCGAATACTATCGCCTTCCCGCATCGAAGAACGACATTGTCCGCCATCTGATCTATCCCGTCCCGGATCCAGCCCTGCCCTTCCTTGGCGTGCACCTGACGCGGATGATCGACGGCAGCGTCACGGTCGGGCCGAATGCCGTTATCGGTTTTGCCCGCGAAGGCTATCCACGGCTTTCGTTCAATGTTTCGGACATGGCCGACTACGCGCTGTTTCCCGGCTTCTGGAAAACCGTGTTCGCCAACCGCGGATCTGCGGTAACGGAACTCCGCAACTCGCTCTGGAAGCCAGGCTATCTGAAGGAGTGCCGGAAATACTGTCCGAGCCTCAAGCTCGCCGACCTGCTCCCGCACGAAGCAGGCATCCGCGCGCAAGCCGTGCGCAAGGACGGTGCCCTCATCCATGATTTCCTGTTCGCACAAACGGACCGCATGCTGCACGTCTGCAACGCGCCTTCCCCCGCCGCCACCTCGGCGATCCCGATTGCAGAGATGATTCGAGATCGCCTCATACAGGGCTGCTGAAAATGAGGCGGTACGCACTGGAGCCCAACTGAACGCTGGAGTATCTGCCTTGGCCAAGAAGGGAATTAGGGCACCGGCCGCGGCCAACGCAGCTTTTGCGTCGGAACCAGATCGGCGCACCACCAGGCCAGCAATGCCGCTCCCGGCGAGAGGGTAGCAACTTGGCCTGCGGTTTCCGCAAGCAAAGGTTCCGTGTGGACGACGGCTTTTTTGGCTGCGCAAAGATCTCAGGCGAAACGACGGCTGACGTCATTGGCAGGGTTCGCTCCCGGCTGACCGCCATTTTGTCGACCGTCATAGCTGGACGGCCTCCCTATGGCACCAGAATGGTACACGTCCATAAGACGCACCGACACCCAAGCCAGCCTAGCTAACCAGAAGCCTTTAAGTCTTTGAAATTATGTCTCTATTTATGGTACCGTTGGCTGGGATCGAACCAGCGACCTCCGGATCCACAATCCGGCGCTCTAACCATCTGAGCTACAACGGCACGTTGCCTGAGCGGATCGAAACAGAAACTCATCCGCCGCTCTGTCGTTCGGCGATGCGTCCTTACGGGCTTATGGATTCTAATTCAAGGCTTTTGGAAAGCAAAGGTCACTTCCCCACATCGGCGCGGCATTCGCCCGGCAAGAAGGCGCAGGCAAGGACCAGGCGACGGACAAAGAAAAAGGCCGGCGGGAGGAGGTGCCGGCCTTTTCCTGTTACGAGCCAGCGGGAGGAGGTGCTGGCTGGTCACCCCGGGGAGCAGAGGGAGGAGGTTCCACTCACCGGGTATTCCTTGATGGCTGCCATCATACACCTGATCGTTTTTAAGAAAATGCGACCTTTTGTTGCATCTTCAGATCATGCGCAAATGTTAGGCAACCTTGATTTCCTTCATCGCCTTCTCGAAGGCGGTCTTGATCGGCTTGGAGACGTCCTCGGCGGCCTTGGAGGCAACGGCCTGGAAGTCCTTGGCCTGCTCGACGGTCGATTCGACGCGCTTGCGCAGGAAGGCGGTCTGCAGCTCGACGACTTCCGACAGCGACTTGGCGCCGATCAGGGCTTCGAGGTGGGAAAAACCGGCCTCGGCATTGGCACGCAAAGCGGAGATGGTCTTGAGCGACAGGTCGTTGGAAACGGTCTTGGCGGTCTCGTAGGTCGACTCCAGAGCCTTCTGGGTCTCCTCGGCGCCGGTCTTCAGCTTGGCATAAGCCTCTTTCGACTGCTCAACGCCCTTTTCGGCGAAAGCGCGAATCTGGTCAGTGGCCTTGGAAGCGTCGAAGCTCGGGAATTCAACGTTTTCGATCGTCTCGGCGGTCTTGGTCCTGGACATTTTCCATCCTTTTCAGCGGCAGCGGCTTTGACAGAAAGCCGTCTCGTTCATGTATGATGGCAATATAAAGGCAAATTTTGTGCATTGCAATATCTTTGTTGCAGTGCACCATAAATTTCTTTTGGGCCGTTAACCAAGAGCCCAGATTCCAGCCTTTGCACGTTCTGGCTTGTGGACCTTCGCGCCTCCGGCTTTTATTAACAAAGCGTTAACTGCAAAATCGCCGCTCCGTGAGGTCCGCCAAGCGCATGCCGTCCGAATATTCCTTCCTTGATGTCGCCGTGCTCGACGCGGTCCGCCAGCGCTTTGCCGCAGGCGACGCGATCGCGATCCTGTCGGCGGATCTGGAGCAGGTGATCTGGGCCAATGGGCCAGGAGCCGCGATGTTCGGTTATCCCGACATCGAGGCGATCATAGGCGCCTCGGCGCAGTTGCCCGTGATCGCCAGGCGCCAGATCATGGCGACCAGCGGATTTCCCGAGATTGGCAGCGACCGCGCCATCATGGTGCGGCTGGCGACCGGCATGACCAGCCGCGCCGTCGGCTTCCTGGCCAGTGCGGTGACCATGCCGGACGCCGAGAAGGCGATCATGCTGGCAGTGCCGGCGGCTCAGACAGGGTCACGCAGTGCCGGCGAAATCGCCGCGCGCGCCATTAGCGGCTTCACCGAGGATGGTCATTTCATCGCCTTTGTCGATGCCAGGGGCAACGTTGAGGCGGCCTCGGAAGGATTTTCGGCACTGGGCATCCTGCCGGAGACGCTGGCAGCACTGGTTGCCGACGTCGCAGCCGAGAGCGACCGCATCGTCAAGCGCCTTGTCCCGGGCGGCACGGCCTCCTACCCGGCGGGGCTGGCAAGATTGACCGAGGAGCGGCATCTGCTGGTGGTGATCGACGAGGACCAGCTCGACGACACAGCCCCTGCGGGCGAACACCTCACGCAAACCATTGCCGAGGCGGCACCAGCTGGCGATGCGGCTTCGCAGCCGGAACAGGGTGGCGAGACGCCGACCGAGGAACCAGGCGCCGCACTGCCGACCGAGGACGTCGCCGCATCGCAGCCGCATGCGATCACCGACGTGATCGGGCAGGCGCCGACGGCTGCCAACAGCGATCAGGCGGCAGCAGAGCCCACACCGGCGCAACACGACCATTGGTACTTCAACGCCGGCGAGGACGGAGGGGAACAGGCGCCGCGACCAGCTGCGTCCGGACCTGAAGCGCCTCAAGAACCGGCGGCCCTGGAAGTCCAGTCCACCTCCGCGGCCACGCCGACGACCGTCTCGGCGATAGACCGCGCAGCGGCGCCGGTGCGCTTCGTCTGGCGCACCGATGCCGAAGGCAAGTTCAGCGCGCTGTCGCCGGAATTCGCCGACATCGTCGGCAAGCCGGCGGCCGACGTGATTGGCCGACGCTTCAGGGATGTCGCCGCCACATTCGGCCTCGACCCCTCGGGCGAGATATCGGGGCTCCTCGAACGGCGCGATACCTGGTCCGGACGCTCCGTGCTGTGGCCGGTCGTCGGCACCGATCTGAAGATACCCGTCGACCTGGCGGCGCTGCCTGTCTATGGGCGCAGCCGCGCCTTCGAGGGTTTCCGCGGCTTCGGCGTTGCCCGCGCCAGCGACGCGGTCGTCGATCCGGAGGCCATCGGCATGGCGCTGGTGCCCAATGGCCGGGCGCCGGCAACGCCGGAACCGCAAGTCATCCAACCCGCGCCCGAACAGCCGAACGCTGAGGAGCCCAGGGCCGAGGACGCTCAGGCATCGGATCCGTTCAAGGGCGAGGTGCCGGCGCTGACCATCGTGCCGAAACAGGAGCGGCGCTTTGCCGACAAGGTGATCCGGCTCGCCGAACATCGCCAGCCAGCCAACGACAAGGGCCTCTCGACCCTGGAACGCAGCGCCTTCCGCGAAATCGGCGAGCGGCTGAAGAAGGAGAGTGCTCCGGTCGAGCCACCAGAGACTGAGACTGCTGAGGCGTCGGCAGCGGAGACCGAGGCTCCGGTCAAGGCGTCCGACGACCCGATGCGCACCGGCGGCATCCCTGCGTCAGGGCCAGAGAACGAACCGGTCGAGCCATCCGAGACCGATGTCGATGCCGAAGACGAGCAGGATCTGGCACGGCTTGACGGTCACCCGGACGAAGCGGCTCGTGAAGCCCCCCCTGGGATGAATGTGACGGGCTCGTTGCTGGACTATGCCGGCCAAGATGACGAACGTGGCCCCGTGGCGGCGGAACCAGAGAACACCGCTGCGGTTTCGCCCGGCGAAGAGCCTGAAGCCACTGACGCGACACATGATGTCCTCGATGACGACAGCATGACGTCAGCAGATTTTCGCGATGCCGAAGACAGCGAGGATTGGGCGCAGCCCGACGAGGAAGCCGCATCGCCTGACGAGCAGGCGGTTGCCGCGCAGGCCGTCAATGCAGGCGACGCTGCGGAAATACGCGTCGAGCGCCCTCGCCTGCAGGTTCCGCCGCTCAAGGCCGAAGGGTTCGTGCCGTCGGCGTTTTCCGCCGGAGATGAACACAAGGCCCCGGACACGTCGCTGCTCGGTAAGCTGCCCGTGCCGCTGCTCATCCATTCCGGAGACCAGTTGCACTATGCGAACGAGGAATTCCTCAGCCTGACCGGCTACGAGGCGCTCGACGATCTGGCGGATGCCGGCGGCCTCGGCGCGTTGTTTGCCGACCCCTATGCCGACGACGGCGTTTCCGACGGCACCGATCGCGCGCTGCGGTTGAAGACGCGTGATGGACAGGAATTCCCGATCGAGGCCATTTTGCGCTCTGTCCCCTGGCGCGACGGCAAGGCGCTGATGCTGGTCGTGCGACGCTCCGGCGAGGATGATGCGCCGGCGAGCCTGCATGTGGTTGGCGACGAGCAGACGCAGCCGGATATTTCCGAGCTCAAGGTGCGCATCGCCGAGATGCGCACCATTATCGACACCGCCACCGACGGCGTCGTGCTGATCGGCCGTGACGGCACCATCCGATCGATCAGCCGGCCGGCCGAAGCACTGTTCGGCTTCGACAGCGACGATGTGACCGGCAAGCCGTTCGCCTCGCTGTTTGCCATCGAAAGTCAGCGCGCGGCACGCGACTATCTCAACGGACTGTCCGAGCCCGGCGTGGCGAGTGTCATGAACGACGGCCGTGAGGTGATCGGTCGCGAATCGCAAGGCCGCTTCATTCCGCTGTTCATGACCATCGGCCGGCTGCCCAACGACAGCGGCTTCTGCGCCGTCGTTCGCGATATCACGCAGTGGAAGCGGGCCGAAGAGGACTTGACGCAGGCACGTGCGGTGGCCGAGCGCGCGTCCTCGCAGAAGACCGATTTCCTCGCCCGCATCAGCCACGAGATCCGCACCCCGCTCAACGCCATCATCGGCTTTTCCGAACTGATGGTCGACGAGAAGTTCGGACCTGTCGCCAACGACCGCTACCGCGACTATCTGCGCGACATCAACCGCTCGGGCAATCATGTGCTCGACCTGGTCAACGACCTGCTCGACATCTCCAAGATCGAGGCCGGCCAGCAGGAGATGGCCTATGAGGCGGTGTCGCTCAACGACACGCTGGCCGAGACGGTGGCGATGATGCAGCCGCAGGCCAATCGCGAACGGGTCATCATCCGCTCCAGCTTCGCTTCGCGGCTGCCGGAAGTGGTGGCGGACCTGCGCAGCGTGCGCCAGATCGCGCTCAACATCCTGTCGAATGCCATCCGCTACACCCAGGCCGGCGGCCAGGTGATCGTCTCGACCGCCTATGAGACGTCGGGCGACGTCGTCATGCGGGTGCGCGACACCGGCATCGGCATGAGCCATGCCGAGATCGAGCAGGCGCTGAAGCCGTTCAAGCAGATCAACGCGCTGAAGCGCGGACGCGGCGACGGCACCGGGCTTGGACTGCCTTTGACCAAAGCGATGGTGGAAGCCAACCGTGCCCGGTTCACCATCAATTCGACCCCGGGCGAAGGCACCTTGGTCGAGGTCGCTTTTCCATCGACCCGTGTGCTCGCGGAATAGATCAGCCCTCCACGCTTCGATCCCGATAAAAAGAAAAAGGCGCCCAAAGGCGCCTTAAGAGATGGGATTGCTGTCACAACGGGGGCTTGAGCGAATTCGGATCCTCGGGGCTGAGGAACGGGATTTCTCCCTCAAGTTACCTGCGACTATCGACGCCGGACCTTAACAACCCCTTACCGGGGCGCCGGAAAATTTACGAATGTGTACCACTCATGAAATCTAGGTAAATTCTAGCGAGATATTTCGTTAACCATTCCGAAGTCACTTTTTCATACGTGTCGTTGCCTCAAAACCGGGCCACTTTTGAGCGACATGCATTAGCAGCTACTCGGCCAATTGCGGCAGGTTCTTGAACAGCTCAAGCGCCTCTGGATTGGCGAGCGCCTCCTTGTTCTTGATGGCGCGGCCATGCACCACGTCGCGCACCGCAAGCTCGGTGATCTTGCCCGACTTGGTGCGTGGGATGTCGGTGACGGCGACGATCCTTGCCGGCACGTGACGCGGGCTCGCGCCGCTACGGATTTTTGCCCGTATGCGTTTTTCCAGATCCTCGTCGAGCTGCACGCCGGCGGCCAGGCGCACGAACAGGATGACGCGCACGTCGTTGTCGAAGTCCTGTCCGATGCACAATGCTTCCAGGATCTCAGGCATCTGCTCGACCTGATTGTAGATCTCCGCCGTGCCGATCCTCACCCCGCCCGGGTTGAGCGTGGCGTCGGAGCGGCCATGGATGATGAGGCCGCCATGCTCGGTCCATTCGGCGAAATCGCCATGACACCAGACATTGTCGAAGCGCTCGAAATAGGCCGCCCGGTACTTCTTGCCATCGGGGTCGTTCCAGAAGCCGATCGGCATCGCCGGAAAGGCTTTTGCGCAGACCAACTCGCCCTTCTCCTGTCGGACCGGCCTGCCGTCGTCGTCCCAGACATCGACGGCCAGGCCGAGGCCGGGTCCCTGGATCTCGCCGGTCCAGACCGGCTGCGTCGGCACGCCGAGCACGAAGCAGGAGACGATGTCGGTGCCGCCGGAGACCGAGGCCAGATGTACGTCCTTCTTGATGCCGTCATAGACAAAGCGGAAATCTTCCGGCGACAGCGGCGAGCCGGTGGAGGAGATTGCCCGCACAGTGGACAGATCATGCGTGCGGATCGGCTTGAGGCCGGCCTTGCGCACGGAATCGATGAACTTGGCCGAGGTGCCGAGGAAAGTCATCTTCTCGGCATCGGCGAAATCGAACAGCACATTGCCGTCGGGGTAGAAGGGCGAACCGTCATAGAGCAGCAGCGTCGCACCCGAAGCGAGCCCCGACACCAGCCAGTTCCACATCATCCAGCCGCAGGTGGTGAAGTAGAAAAAGCGGTCGCCGTCGGTGAGACCGGCATGCAGCCGGTGTTCCTTGACATGCTGGATCAGCGTGCCGCCGGCCGAATGGACGATGCATTTGGGAATGCCGGTCGTTCCCGACGAAAACAGGATGTAAAGCGGATGCGAAAACGGCAGCGGCTCGAAGGCGACGGGCTTGCCGGCGAAGGGCGACAGCGCCTCTTCCAGCGCCACCGCCTTGTCGATGATCCCGGCGACATCGCTCGATGTGCCGAGATAGTCGACGACCAGGATCTTGCGGACAGTGCCGAGCTTGGCCGCGACCGCGGCGATCTTGTCGGCGACTTCGATCGCCTTGCCATTGTACCAATAGCCATCCGGCGCGATGAAGACGACGGGCTCGATCTGGCCGAACCTGTCGAGCACGCCCTGCTCGCCGAAATCGGGAGAGCAGGACGACCAGACGGCGCCGACCGAGGCGGCGGCCAGCATGGCGGCGACGGTCTCCGGCATGTTGGGCATCATGGCGGCAATGCGGTCGCCCTTCTTCACCTTGAGCGACAGGAAAAGCTGCTGCAGCCGCGAGGTCAGCGCGTGCAACTCGTTCCAGGACAGCCGGCGCTCGACCTTGTCTTCGCCGCGAAACACGATTGCGTCGCCTGAGCCGGTCTTCTTCAGCAGATTCCCGGCGAAATTCAGTGTCGCATCGGGAAAGAAAGAAGCGCCGGGCATCTTGTCGCCGTCGACGAGCAGCTTGTCGCCCTTGTCGCCGACGATGCCGCAGAAATCCCAGACCAGGCTCCAGAACCCTTCACGGTCCTCGACCGACCAGGCGTGAAGCTGCGAATACGAGGAAAACGCTACGCCGGCTTTGACTCCGGCGGCTTTGGTGAAGGCGGTCAAGGGTGCTGCGTCAATCTGGTCTTGCGTCGGGGTCCAGAGCGGTTGTTCGGCAGCCATGATCGTTCCTCCACGGTCGCCATCGCTTATGCATATCGCAGCGCAGCAGAGCAAGATTTTGTTCGGCTGATGCGACCAGATGTGCGCAAATGCCATCGCCGGGCCATAAAGACTTGAAATGCCTCAGCCCTAAGTCGTAGTGACAACTTGAAGTCGTAGTGACGGCCGGAAGTCCTGGTCACGACTGGAGTCGTGGTGACGACCGGGGCCGTGGTGACGACCGGGGTCGTGGTGACACCTGGGGTTACACCCGTCGGGCGATTGTCGGAATGGAAGCATACGGGGCCATATGCCATCATCTATGATCCGGCGCGGAATATGGGCGATCGGCGCTGCCGTGATCGTCGTCGCGCTGGTCGTTGCCGCCCTGCCGCTGATTGCCTCCACCCGTATCGTGCGCGACCGCATCGCCTGGGAAATGAGTGCGTGGAGCGGCTTCCGTGTCGCCATCGACGGTTCGCCGCGTATCGAGGTCTGGCCGACATTCCGCGCCATCCTGACCGATGTGACGCTGTCACAATGGACCGACACCGAGGCGCCGCCGGTGGTCGAGGCAGAACGGGTCGAGGTCGACCTTTCCGCCATGGCGGCCTTGCGCGGCGACGTGGTGTTTTCGACGGCGCGGCTGGTGCGGCCGACGATCCGGGTCCAGCGCACGCCTGCCGGCCTTTTCCTGCCCGCTGTCCCGACCGGCGGGCGCATCACGCGCTCCATCGACACGGCGCGCGGCCTGGTCAACGCCGACCCCGCCAAACCGGACCTCGACAAGCTGCCTACCGACACCTTCGGCACGGTCGAGTTTCGTGACGGCCGCATGGTAGCCTCCATCGGCGGCAAGGACGTCGAGATCCTGAGCAGTTTGAACGGTCAGGCAAATTGGGCGGCGATGAACAGCAATGCGACGCTGTCGGCAACCGGCATCTGGCGGGGCGAAAGCGTCGCGCTGGACGTCGCCTCGGCCAAACCGCTTGTGCTGTTTGCCGGCGGCACGGCGCCGCTGACACTGTCCTTCAAGGCGGCGCCCGCCACCTTCTCGTTCGACGGCACGGCCAGCATGTCTGAAAATACCTATTTCGACGGTCAAGCGAAGTTCTCGGCACCCTCGCTGCGGCGTGTCCTGGAATGGTCGCAGGCCGGCATCGCTCCGGGTGCGGCGATCGGCTCGGTCAGCATTTCGAGCAAGATCACCGCGACCGGCGGGCGCGTCAAGTTCGACAACACGGCGATTGCACTCGACAACAATCCGGGGATGGGTGCGCTGGACCTCTCGCTTGGTGAAGCACAACCGGTGATCTCCGGCACGCTCGCCTTCGACACGCTCGACCTCAGATCGTTTCTGTCGGCCTTCACCCCGCTGGTGCCGACCGGAGGGGCGGGGCCTGGCGAAATCGACACAAGTTTCGCCGACAAGATCAATCTCGATCTCAGGCTGTCGGCGGCGCACGCCACGGCGGGGCCGATCCAGCTCGCCGACGTCGCCGCCACCGCACAGGTCAAGGATGGTCTGTCCGTCTTCGACATCTCCGATGCCTCGGCCTTCGGCGGCAACATCCAGACCAGCCTTCGCTTCGATCGCAAGCCGGAAGGCTCGCAAGTCGAAATCCGCCTTCTGGCGTCCGACATCGACGGCGGTGCTTTCGGCACGGCGGCAGGGATGACGCGGCTGGTGCCGGTCGGCACGGGCACCGTCTCGGTGATCCTCAAGGGGCCGGGCAGAACCTGGGATTCCATCTTCGACAATGCCGACGGCTCGGTCTCGGCGACCTTCGGGCCGGGTGCGTTGAGCAAGCTCAACCTGCCGGCCTTCCTCAAACATACCGAACAGGGCGGCTTCTTCGCGCTCGACGATGTCTCCGACGCAACATTGCCGATCGACGGTGCCGAGATCAAGGCAACCATTTCGAAGGGCGTGGCGCGAATCGACAAGGCCGAGGCCAATTCAGCGAAGTACAAGATCTGGCTGTCCGGCATCGCGTCCTACGCCGGGCGCGGACTGGCCTTGTCCGGCGGCGTCATTCAGCCGGATCAGGCGGCAACGCAGGCCAACGGCCAGCAAGGCCCCAACCAGTCGTCGTTCTTCGTCGGCGGAACCTGGAGCACGCCGTTCATTTCCCCGATCAGCCGCGGCGTTTCGGGGGAATAAGCGGTCGCGTTTTCGTCTTCAGCCGCGTTGCGCGGCCTGCTCGTCGAGCTGGCGCTGCACCTCACGCCGCTTGTTGGCAAGCGAGGCGATGATGACGCCGATCGCCACGACGGCGATCAGGATGGTGCAGGCGGCGTTGATTTCCGGCGTCACGCCGAGGCGAACCTGGCTGTAGATCTTCATCGGCAGCGTCGTCGCGCCCGGCCCCGAGGTGAAGCTGGCAATGACCAGATCGTCGAGCGAAAGGGTGAAAGCCAGCATCCAGCCGGAGACGATCGCCGGCATGATGACCGGCAATGTGATCTGGAAGAAGGTCTTCACCGGCGTGGCGCCAAGATCCATCGCGGCTTCCTCCAGCGAGCGGTCGAAAGTCATGAGCCGCGACTGCACGACCACGGCGACGAAGCACATGGTCAGCGTGATGTGGGCGAGCGTCACGGTGAGGAAGCCGCGGTCGAGCCCGACGGCGACGAAGAGCAGCAGCAGCGACAGGCCGGTGATGACTTCCGGCATGACCAGCGGCGCAAAGACCATGCCGGAAAACAGCACCCTGCCCTTGAAGCGCGTGTAGCGGGTCAAGGTGAGTGCCGCCAGCGTGCCCAGCACCGTCGCAACCGTGGCCGAGATCAGGCCAACACGCGCCGTCACCCAGGTCGCGTCCATGAGACCCTGGTTGTGGAACAGCGAGACGTACCATTTGGTCGAGAAACCGCCCCAGACCGTGACCAGTTTCGATTCGTTGAACGAGAAGACGATGAGCAGCACGATCGGCAGGTAGAGAAAGGCAAAGCCAAGCACGATCGAGGTGATGTTGAAGCGGCTCCAGGTGGCGTTCATGAGGTCACCTGTCCATTTCCTGAGCGCGCGCCTGAGCCCGCTGGAAGAGCATGATCGGCACGATCAGCAGCAACAGCAGGATGACGGCCACGGCCGACGATACCGGCCAGTCGCGATTGGCGAAGAACTCGTTCCACAACGTCTTGCCGATCATCAGCGTCTGCGATCCGCCGAGCAGATCGGGAATGACGAATTCGCCGACAGCCGGAATGAACACCAGCAGACAACCGGCGATGACGCCGGGCAGCGACAGCGGGAAGGTGATTTTCCAGAACGCACTGGTCGGCGGGCAACCGAGATCCTTGGCCGCCTCGATCAGCGAATAGTCCATCTTCTCGAGAGCGGAATAGAGCGGCAGCACCATGAACGGCAGGTAGGAATAGACGATGCCGATGAAGATCGCCGTATAGGTGTTGAGGATGATCAGCGGCTGGTGGATGATGCCGGTGGCGAGCAGCAGCTGATTGAGCAGCCCTTCGGGCTTGAGAATGCCGATCCAGGCGTAGACGCGGATCAGGAACGAGGTCCAGAACGGCAGGATGACCAGCATCAGCAAGGTCGGGCGGATCGTCGCCGGCGCGCGCGCCATGCCGTAGGCGATGGGGTAGCCGACGAGCAATGTCAGGACCGTCGAGACCGCGGCGATGATGACGCTGGTCACATAGGCGTTGAAGTAGAGCGCGTCCTGCGTCAGCCAGGTGTAGTTGTCGAGGCTGAGCTGTTTCAGCTGAGCCAGGAACCCTGAGATACCGCCGCTGAAATCGAGCGCCGGCGTATAGGGCGGAATGGCGATCGCCGTCTGCGACAGCGAGATCTTGAAGACGATGACGAACGGAATGAGGAAGAAGAACAGCAGCCAGACATACGGGATGATGATGACCAGTCGGCCAACGAAGGCAGCACCCAGCCTGGCAAGGATGGATCTGCCGGCATTGGATGCCGGAGAGGCTGATGCTGTGGTGACGGCGGCGCTCGACATGGTCGCCCCCTACCGCGTCAGCACGACGCCGGCGTCGGGCCGGAAGGAAACCCAGGCGCGGTCGTTCCAGCTCAACGGATCCTCGGTGATGCGGGCCGCGTTCATGGTGCTGGCGCGCACCACCTGGCCGTCGTCCAGCCTGACATGATAGACGGTCATGTCGCCGAGATAGGCGATGTCGTAGACCTCGCCCTCGATGGCGTTGACGGCCTCGGCCGGCTTCTTCGACGACACCTTGATCTTTTCGGGCCTGATGGCGAAGGTGACGGCCGTCCCGGCCCCGGCGGTGCCGGCATTGTCGGTGCGGATGGTGATGCCGTTGCCGGCGTCTATGCAGGCGCTGCCCGCCTCGCCACGCGCGATCTTGCCCTCGAACATATTCACGTTGCCGACGAAGCCAGCGACGAAACGCGATCCCGGCGCCTCGTAAACTTCGGCCGGCGTTGCCACCTGCATCACCTCGCCCTTGTCGATGATGGCGATGCGATCGGCCATGGTCATCGCCTCTTCCTGGTCGTGGGTGACGACGACGAAGGTCAGGCCGAGATTCTGCTGCAGGTCCATCAGTTCGAACTGCGTCTCTTCGCGCAGCTTCTTGTCCAACGCGCCGAGCGGCTCGTCGAGCAGCAGCACCTTCGGCCGCTTGGCGACCGAGCGGGCGAGCGCGACGCGCTGGCGCTGGCCGCCGGACAGTTGATGCGGCTTGCGCTTGGCGAACTGCTCGAGCTTGACCAGCTTCAGCATCTCGGCAACGCGCGATGCGATTTCGGGCTTCGGCATGCCGTCCTGCTTGAGGCCGAAGGCGATGTTGTTCTCGACCGTCATATGCGGGAACAGCGCATAGGACTGGAACATCATGTTGACCGGCCGCCGGTAGGGCGGGATGCCGCGCAGATCCTGGCCATCGAGCAGAATGCGGCCGGCTGTCGGCTCCTCGAAGCCGGCGAGCATCCTGAGCAGCGTCGACTTTCCACAACCGGAAGCACCGAGCAGCGCGAAGAACTCGCGCTCGAAGATGGTCAGAGACAGATTGTTGACGGCGGTGAAGTCACCGAACTTCTTGGTGACGTTGTCGAACTGGATGTACGGCTTGGCGTTCGGGTCGTTCCACGGTGCAAAATCCCTGCGGATGCTGCCAAGCGATTTCATGTCCCACTCCGTCCTGATTTTCTTGCTTCTTGCCCCAGGTAAAAACGGTCCCGGCAGGTGGCTGCCGGGACCGTGTCGGATTGCTTACTGGCCGGTGACGATCTTGGTCCAGGTGCGCGTGATGACGCGCTGGGTCTTGGGATCGTATGGCGAGACGGTGTAGAGCTTCTTTATGGTCTCGGCATCGGGATAAACCGAGGGATCCTCCAACAGTGCCTTGTCGACGAATTGCTGCGAAGCCTTGTTGCCGTTTGCGTAGAGCACGTAGTTCGACGACTTGGCGATAACTTCCGGCTTCATCATGTAGTTGATGAACTCGAGCGCCTCCGCGACATGCGGCGCGTCGGCAGGGATCGCCATCTGGTCGAACCACATCTGCGCACCCTCCTTCGGCACGGAATAGCCGATCTCGACGCCCTGCTTGGCCTCGACCGCGCGGTTGCGGGCCTGGAACACGTCACCCGACCAGCCGACGGCCAGGCAGATATCGCCGTTGGCGAGCGCGTTGATGTATTCGGAGGAATGGAACTTCCTGATATAAGGTCGGACCTTGAGCAAGGTCTCCTCGGCCTTGGCGATATCGTCGGGCGATGTGCTGTTCGGGTCGAGGCCGAGATATTTCAGTGCAGCCGGAATGATGTCGGCCGGCGAGTCCAGCACGTAGACGCCGCAGTCCTTCAGTTTGGCCAGGCTGTCGGGGTTGAAGAAGACATCCCAGCTGTCGATCTTGTCGGTGCCGAGTGCCGCCTGCACCTTCTTGATGTTGTAGCCGATGCCGACCGTGCCCCACATGTAGTTGACCGAGTATTCGTTGCCGGGGTCGTACTTGGCCGTGCGTTCCGAAACCGTATCCCACATGTTGGAAATGTTGGGCAGCTTCGACTTGTCGAGCTTCTGGAACACGCCGGCCTGGATCTGGCGCGCAAGGAAATTGCCGCTGGGCACGACGACGTCATAGCCGCTGCCGCCGGCAAGCAGCTTGGTCTCAAGGATTTCGTTGGAATCGAAGGTATCATAGACGACCTTGATGCCGGTTTCCTTGGTGAAATCGTCGATGATCGAACTGTCGATGTAGTCCGACCAGTTGAAGACGTTGACGACACGATCTTCGGCGTGACCGCCGACGGTGAAAAATGTCAGGAATGCCGACGTTGCCGAAAGCCAGAGCGCTTTGCGGATCATGCTATTCTCCTTTGATGAGTGTTCCTTCACCGGCTCGTCGCGACATCAGCGCGACCGGCATTTTCTTCAGACTATTGAGCTTTCCAAGGGGCGACAAGCGCGAACTGCCGAGACCATGCAGGCGGTTCGATGAGATGGTTGGATGCCCCTGAGGCGGCCTGGGAGGCGTGCCAATACCGTCAGAGGCTTTCGCCATGGCGCGGGCAGAGATACGACGATATGGTCCGGTCCCGATCGGACCGGCTGGGAGACTTGGCAAGATACGCCTGTCTTGTTGTTGCCGTATTCCCAGCCTGCCCGTGCCGCAGCGACGTTGTCAATGGCAAAGCTGCAGGCCGCTTCAATTAGGTGACGGCACCCCGGTGACCCCTGCGCGTTCGGGCCTTGCCTGGCGCTTGAATTCGAGCCCGATATGGACGAGCAGCGCCGTGACCACAACCGCGCCGCCGATGATGGTGCGCCCCGACGGCACCTCGGAATGAATGAGCCAGACCCATATCGGGCCGAGGATCGGCTCGAACGTGCCGAGCAGCGCCGCGATGGCCGCCGGGATCAGTCGCGCGCCGGTGGCGAAGAAGGCCAGGCCGAGGCCGAGATTGACCACGCCGAAGGCAAACAGAAAGCCCATGTCACTGACAGATACGGTGAGGGTCGATGCCTGCGAGACGGCAAAGCCGGCCGCGAGCATGGTGCCGAGGCACGTCGCCGGCGTCATGCGCACGCCGGAGAACCGCCGGGTGATGACGGTGGCGACTGAAAACATGACCGCGATCAACAGCGCCAGCCCATCGCCTATGGGCGAGACGGCGCCATCGAGCGATTCCGACACCATGATGGCGACGCCGGTGATGACGGCGGCGATTGCCACCCAGGTCGCGACACCAACCCTTTCGCGAAACAATGCCCAAGCAAACAGCGCCGCCAGCAACGGCACGCCTGCCTGCATCAAAAGGATGTTAGCGACGGTGGTGTAGGCGAGCGCCACGACGAAGGCGGTCGATGCCGTGGCAAAGCAGATCCCGACGGCAAGGCCGGGCAACCCCATGTCACGGAACAGCTTCAGCATGCCACGCCAGCCGTCACGCCAAACCATGAAGCAGACCAGGAAGGCGGCTGCCCACACGGATCGCCAGAAAATGACCGTCCAGCTGTCACCGACAGTGATGAAGCGGGCGATGGCGCCGCCGAAACTCCACATCAGCGCCGACAGGAAGACCAAAAGCATGCCGACGCGCTCCTCGCGCGGCGAGACGGCTGGCGATGCGACGATCGGCGATGCGGTATCGATCATGGCTGCCACTGTCGGGCTCTTGTGGACGGGACGATGCGCAAGGGACGACAAAAAGATGCTCTGTTGGCGTAACGCAAAGGCGCAGGCCGGAACTGAGCCAGCGGCCGCCGACAATTGTGGCACCTTCCTCCATTTCAGAAGAACACGGCGTCACTGAAAATCGAAAGCACTCAGGCCCGTCACCATCTCGTCGAGGCCGAGCGGGCGCGTCACCGGCGGTTCTGCCCGCGCCAGGCAGCCGACGCGTTCGCAAAGCCGGCAAGCAGGCCCGACCGGCGTCGCCGCGACGGTGCCGGCCTTTGCGGTGATTGCCGCACCGGGCAATGCCGCGCCATAGACGATATCGTCACGAAAGCCGATGTCGCAACCGAGCAGCAGCGCGGTGCGGCGCGGGCGTTCCGAGAATGCGCCTTGCGGCCCTTCCAGCGTGCGGGCGATGCACAGGAACTCGGCGCCGTCGGGCATTTCCACTGCCTCGACGAAGACCTGGCCGGGCTGGGTGAAGGCGACATGCACGGGCAGCTTGGGACAGCCGCCGCCAAAGCGGCTTTGAGGAAAGCCCTGGCTGCCGGCCTTGCGGAAGCGGTTGCCGGCATTGTCGACCTCCAGCATGAAAAACGGCACGCCCGAGGCACCCTGCCGCTGCAGCATGGTCAGCCGGTTGGCCGCCTGTTCGAAGGAGACCCCGAAGCGCGAACGCAGGACATCGATGTCATAGCGGGCGCGCACGGCAGCCGCGTGAAAGGCCTGATAGGGCATCATCAGCGCATGCGCCGCATAACGGCCAAGTTCGAAGCGGGCCAGGCGGCGCGCCTCGTCGGTGCTCAGCTTGAGCGCCTGGATCTCGCCGGCGACCGCGACCGTCATGCGGATCAGGCAGGCCTCCATCGCGACTTCGCGCAACTGGTCGAACGGCGACAGGCGTTCGGACAGGAACAGGCGCTGCGAATGACGATCGTAACGGCGGCGCCAGTTCGGCATGGTCGCGACCGGCAGCACCTTGACCACGATGCCATATTCGCGCTTCAGCCAGGCCTTCAGCGCGCCGAACAGATCATCGCCGGGATCGAGCACCGAGGTGAACGCCGCGGCCTCCTCCTCGAGGGCAGCAAAATGGTTCGGCCGGCGCTCGAAAATCTCGTGCACCTCGTCGATCGGCAGGCGGGCGCCGGAGAGCGCCGTCGCCCGACCCTCGCGTGCCAGCAATTCGTTGAGGTCGGACAGGCGCTCGGCCTGCTCGCGATAGGCGCGGAACAGCTTTATCACGGCCGCGGACGCATTGGGCGCCGCCTCGGCAAGCTCGATCAGTTCCTGATCACCCGGCAACTCGCCGACCAGCAGGGGATCGGTGAACACTTCCTTCAAGGCAGCGACAGATCCCCTCGCCTCGCCCTGCAGCTCGTGTGGATCGACCTTGTAGACGGAGGCCAGCCTGAGGATCAGCTGCACCGTCAGCGGCCGCTGGTTGCGCTCGATCAGATTGAGGTAGGACGGCGAAATGCCGAGACCCTCGGCCATCGCCGTCTGGGTCAGGCCCTTGGCGTTGCGAATGCGGCGGATGCGCGGCCCGGCGAAGATCTTCTGGTCAGCCATGGACTGTCCTTTACAGCAATTTACACGAATTCCTGGGCACGGGCCTTTTACAATAATGACAAATTTACAACGCACTTCTGTCAAACGCAACACAGGTTTTCTCTTATATCCTCTCAGTTTACCTGATTTTTGTGGCTGATTTCGCGCAGAAATGTAAATCCAGTCATACCCAACTACCCCCAAATGATTGACGCCTTGACACAGATCAGCAATTCCTCGGAGTGACCAATGACTGATTTTTACAACCTCGTCCCATCGGCGCCGGAAGGTCGCTTCGACGGTATCGAACGACCCTACTCGGCGGCGGATGTGAAGCGTCTGCGCGGTTCGGTGCAGATCCGCCAGAGCCTTGCCGAAATGGGCGCCAATCGGCTGTGGAAGCTCATCCACGAGGAGGACTTCGTCAACGCGCTCGGCGCCATGTCCGGCAATCAGGCGATGCAGCAGGTGCGCGCCGGGCTGAAGGCGATCTACCTGTCGGGCTGGCAGGTTGCCGCCGACGCCAACACGGCTGGCGCGATGTATCCGGATCAGTCGCTCTACCCGGCCAATGCGGCGCCTGAACTGGTCAAGCGCATCAACCGGACGCTGCAGCGCGCCGACCAGATCGAGACCTCCGAAGGCAATGGGCTTTCGGTCGAAACCTGGTTCGCGCCGATCGTTGCCGACGCCGAAGCTGGCTTCGGCGGGCCGCTCAACGCCTTCGAAATCATGAAGGCCTTCATCGAGGCGGGCGCCGCCGGCGTCCACTATGAGGACCAGTTGGCGTCGGAAAAGAAATGCGGCCATCTCGGCGGCAAGGTGCTGATCCCGACTGCGGCGCACATCCGCAACCTCAACGCCGCGCGCCTGGCGGCGGACGTGATGGGCACGCCGACCCTGGTCGTCGCGCGCACCGATGCGGAAGCCGCCAAGCTGCTCACCTCCGACATCGACGAGCGCGACCAGCCTTTCGTCGACCACGACGCCGGGCGCACGGTTGAGGGTTTCTATCATGTCAGGAACGGCATCGAGCCCTGCATTGCCCGCGCCATCGCCTATGCGCCGTACGCGGATCTGATCTGGTGCGAGACCTCGAAACCCGACCTGGCGCAGGCCAGGAAATTCGCCGAGGGCGTGCGCAAGCACCATCCCGACAAGCTGCTCGCCTACAATTGCTCGCCGTCGTTCAACTGGAAGAAGAACCTCGACGACGCGACGATTGCCAAGTTCCAGAAGGAGCTCGGCGCCATGGGCTACAAGTTCCAGTTCATCACGCTCGCCGGCTTCCACCAGCTCAACTACGGCATGTTCGAACTGGCGCGCGGCTACAAGGCGCGGCAGATGGCGGCCTATTCCGAGTTGCAGGAAGCGGAGTTCGCGGCCGAGGCCGATGGCTACACCGCGACCAAGCATCAGCGCGAGGTCGGCACCGGCTATTTCGACGCCGTGTCGATGGCGATCACCGGCGGCCAGTCGTCGACCACCGCCATGCATGAATCGACGGAGCACGCGCAGTTCAAACCGGCCGCCGAATAGCGAACAGAAAAACTCAGAGGAAACGCCCGACAGGGCTTGGGACACAAGGAGAAAACCAATGGCATCGATAAGCCGCGTCAAGGAACGCGCCGAGGAACAGTCGACAACGATGAGCGTCGACCAGCAGGCGACGATCCGCATGCTGGCCAACGACCTGCACCGCCTCAACCAGTCGGTTATGAAGGCGGTCGAGGCGGGCGTCTCGGTGGAACTCGTGCGCTCGGCACGACATCACGGCGGCGACGGCAACTGGGGCGATCTGCTGATCCCGGTGATCGTCACGCAGCAGAGCCACGGCTGACTGAAATTCATGCAACCGACCCTTCACCTGCGCAGCCCCTGCGCAGGTGAATTTTCTTTTTATGAAATGCACGTGTGGACAGTCGAGTACAGTAGCGTTGCTTGAAATTCACTGTCCCGGCGATGATTTCGGGCACTTTTATTTCAACTTGACATAGGCTGCGATCTCACGCCAATTGCGCTCCGGATTCAACTCTGCATTGAAATAGGGGCGAGCTTCTTGGCTGACTTGTGTGCCCGGTGAATCGCGAAGGCGAGACTCCAAGACATCCGAATCTGGTGACCCGCGGCTCAACCACCGAGGCGATCCGTGATCCGTCGCAGGTGCTTGTCGTCGGCAGGTCGCCAATCAATCGCGTGGTGATTTCAAAGATCGTCGAGCGATCCGGGCTCAAGCCGATTTCGGAATCTCCCGACACGGCGGCAAGGATCTTGCGGTCGCTCATTCCCGGCGCGGTTGTCCTTGACGGCGGCGCCGACAACAAGGACTGCGACAATCTGATGTCCAGCATCGACGCGTTGCGCCGCGCCTCGGGCAAATCGCTGCCACCGGTAATCCTGCTGTCAACCAAGAATGGCACCACGGAAAGCCTGGGCCTGTCTGGTGTCATCGACGTGGTGATCGCCAAGCCGATCACGCCCGAACGGTTGCAACCGGTGATCGATCGCCTGATCGGCCGCTGAGGCAATTGCGGGAAAGTGTATAGCGGTTTTTCCGTCCGGAATCGAAACCAGGTAAGGCCGGGCGACCACGGATCGCCCGGCGATCAGGGATCGATGATGCTTTCGATCAGTCCGGGCAGTTGTCCGAGATCGGATATCTGGCGGAACCTCGATTCGGTTACCGGCGCTTCGACATGCTCCAGCACCCAGGTCAGTTCATGCGGCACATGAACACCCCAGCCGCCGGCCTCGATGGCCGGCACCACATCCGACTTCAGCGAGTTGCCGACCATCATGCTTTTCGCCGGACCATCGCCGTGGCGGTTGAAGAGCCTGCTATAGGTGGCAGCATTCTTGTCGCTGACGATCTCGACCGCGTCGAACAGATCGCCAAGGCCTGAGCCAGCCAGCTTGCGCTCCTGGTCGAAGAGGTCGCCCTTGGTGATCAGCACGAGGCGGAATGCGCCGGCAAGCTTTTCGACCGTCTCGCGGGCGTGCGGCAAGGCCTCGATCGGATGGCTCAGCATCTCGCGGCCGGCATCGAGAATCTCCGCTATGACCGAGCCCGGCACGCGGCCTTGCGTGACCTCGATCGCCGTCTCGATCATCGACAGGGTAAATCCCTTGATGCCGAAGCCATAGACAGCGAGGTTGCGCCTTTCGGCCTCCAGCAATCGTGCCGAGATGTGCTCCGCTTCGCCATGGTCGACGAGCATGGCGGCAAAGCGCTTTTCCGTCAGCCGGAAGAACTGCTCGTTCTGCCACAACGTGTCGTCGGCGTCGAAGCCGATCGTCGTCAGTTTGTCATTGCGCCGCATTGAACGCCTCGATTGGAATTGGGACGGCCGAAACTAAGCCGATTGGCGTGATTTTCAACCGCACCGGGCAATGCCCGACGCGGCTCCCCTTCCCTTCCATAGGAGGGCACGGCTATACTCCACAATCCGCAACCCAATCTGGTGAATGATGCCGCCTGCAAAAAAGGAAGTCCGTCCGTCGAGCCGCGGAGGACGCGCCCGCACGCCTGCCTTCGTGAAAAACCAACGAGGCGTCAAGAACTGGAAGGAAGTCAGCGCCTGGCTGGAATGGCGCGGCATCGAGGACATCGAGTGCATCACGCCCGATCAGGCAGGCGTCGCGCGTGGCAAGATGATGCCATCGAAGAAATTCACCTCCAACACCTCGCTGGCGCTGCCGTCGGCAGTCTTCATGACGACGATATCCGGCGGCTACCCCGAGGATGGCAACGGCTTCCATTACCCGGAAGACGACGGCGACCTCAAACTGATGCCCGACCTGTCGACGCTGACGGTGGTGCCCTGGGAAGAAGACCCGACGGCAGCGGTCATCTGCGACCTCGTCCACCAGGACGGACGCTCGGTCGAGTTCACGCCGCGCAACGTGTTGAAGCGTGTGGTGGCCGCCTATGACAAGCTCGGCCTGAAGCCTGTGGTGGCGCCCGAGATCGAGTTCTACCTGGTGCGCAAGAATCCCGACCCGGACTATCCGCTGACCCCGCCGGTTGGCCGGTCGGGACGCGCGATCGGCGGCGGCGCCGGCTATTCGATCGCCGGCGTCAACGAATTCGACGAACTGATCGACGACATCTACCATTTCTCCGAAAGCCAGGGCCTGGAGATCGATACGCTGATCCACGAGGAAGGTGCCGGCCAGTTGGAGATCAATCTGCGCCATGGCGACCCGATCGAACTGGCCGACCAGGTGTTCATGTTCAAGCGCACCATTCGCGAGGCGGCGCTGAAGCACGAGATCTACGCCACCTTCATGGCCAAGCCGATCCAGGGGCAACCCGGCTCCGCCATGCACATCCATCAGTCGATCATCGACAAGAAGACCGGACAGAACATCTTTTCGGCCGCTGACGGCTCGGAAACCGACGATTTTTTCCACTTTATCGGCGGCATGCAGAAGCATGTGCCGAACGCGCTGGTGATGTTCGCGCCCTATGTCAATTCCTACCGCCGGCTGACACAGGCGGCGTCGGCGCCGGTCAACAACAAATGGGGCTATGACAACCGCACCACGGCGTTTCGCGTGCCACGCTCGGATCCGGCGGCACGGCGCGTCGAAAACCGCATCCCGTCCTCCGATGCCAATCCCTATCTGGCGCTGGCGGCATCGCTTGCCTGCGGGCTGATCGGCATCACCAACAAGATCAAGGCCGAGCCCCCGGTCCTGACAACGGCCAATGCCGACGAGATCGACCTGCCGCGCGGCCTGCTTGAAGCCGTCGACCTGTTCGAGGGCGACGAGGAACTCTGCGCTCATCTGGGCAAGTCGTTCGCCGCGACCTATGCGGCGATCAAGCGCGCGGAATTCGAGACCTTCATGGAAGTGATCAGTCCGTGGGAGCGGGAGTATTTGTTGCTGAATGTTTAGCGAATAGCGAATAGCGAATAGCGAATAGCGAATAGCGAATAGCGAATAGCGAATAGAAATGATGAGACGGGCGACACAGTCTCGATCAACCCTCACTTTTCAATTCTTCCCTATTTGCTACTCGCTATTCGCTATTCGCCTCCCCTCCAAATCTCCGAGTCTTCACC